>CANFKQ010000021.1 GCA_947447405.1 Comamonadaceae bacterium
GAGGTGGAACCCGCCACTGAAATCGTGAAGCGTTTTGCGACTGGCGCGATGTCGTTGGGTTCTATCTCGACAGAAGCACACGCCACCTTGGCTGTGGCGATGAACCGCATTGGCGGCAAGTCCAACACGGGTGAGGGCGGTGAAGACCCCGCGCGTTACCGCAACGAACTCAAAGGTATCCCCATCAAGCAGGGCGACACACTCAAAACCATCATCGGCAACGATGTGGTTGAGGTCGATATGCCTTTGCTGGCGGGTGACAGCTTACGTTCACGTATCAAGCAAGTTGCTTCTGGCCGCTTTGGTGTGACAGCTGAATACCTGTCTTCGTCTGACCAAATTCAGATCAAGATGGCCCAAGGTGCTAAGCCTGGTGAAGGCGGTCAGTTGCCAGGCGCGAAAGTGTCGGAGTACATCGGCAAGCTGCGTTACAGCGTGCCAGGCGTGGGGTTGATTTCTCCTCCGCCACACCACGACATTTACTCGATCGAAGACTTGGCTCAGCTCATCCACGACTTGAAGAACGTCGCTCCACACGCCGACATCAGCGTGAAGTTGGTGGCCGAAATCGGCGTGGGTACGATTGCCGCAGGCGTTGCCAAGTGCAAGGCCGACCATGTGGTGATTGCAGGTCACGACGGCGGCACAGGCGCATCACCTTGGTCATCCATCAAACATTGCGGCTCACCTTGGGAAATCGGTTTGGCCGAAACCCAACAAACTTTGGTGTTGAACGGTTTGCGCGGGCGTATCCGCGTGCAAGCCGATGGCCAAATGAAAACTGGCCGCGACGTGGCAGTGGGTGCTTTGTTGGGCGCTGACGAGTTTGGCTTTGCCACTGCACCGCTGGTGGTGGAGGGTTGCATCATGATGCGTAAGTGCCACTTGAACACTTGCCCTGTGGGCGTGGCCACACAAGACCCCGAGTTGCGCAAGAAGTTCACAGGCAAGCCTGAGCACGTCGTCAACTACTTCTTCTTCATCGCTGAAGAAGTACGCCAAATCATGGCGCAGTTGGGCATTCGCAAGTTTGACGACATGATTGGCCGTGCTGATTTGCTTGACATGCGTCAAGGCATTGAGCACTGGAAAGCGTCTGGCCTCGACTTCGCTCGCTTGTTGGCCGTGCCTCAAGTCGGTGACGATGTGCCTAAGTTCCATGTGGCTCATCAAGACCACGGCTTGGAAAAAGCACTGGACCAAAAACTCATCGAAAAGTCCAAGCCTGCCATCGAGCGCGGTGAGAAGGTTCAGTTCATGGAAGTGGCCCGCAACGTCAACCGTTCAGTCGGTGCGATGTTGTCTGGCGCTGTGACCAAGGTGCACCCAGAAGGTTTGCCAGATGACAGCATCCGCATCCAACTCGAAGGTACGGGCGGTCAATCGTTCGGCGCGTTCTTGTGTAACGGCATCACGCTGTACCTCATTGGTGATGCGAATGACTACACCGGCAAAGGTCTCTCAGGCGGCCGCGTGGTGGTTCGCCCCAGCATCGATTTCCGTGGCGACGCGGTGAACAACATCATCGTGGGTAACACCGTGATGATTGGTGCGACGCGCGGTGAAGCGTTCTTCTCAGGCGTGGCTGGCGAGCGTTTTGCTGTGCGTTTGTCTGGCGCGACCGCAGTGGTCGAAGGCACAGGCGACCACGGTTGCGAATATATGACCGGCGGTACGGTGGCGGTGCTGGGTAAAACCGGCCGCAACTTCGCTGCAGGTATGAGCGGCGGTGTAGCGTATGTGTACGACGAAGACGGTCAGTTCGACAAGAAGTGCAACACCGCCATGGTCTCCATGGAAAAAGTGTTGACTGCTGCCGAGCAAGAAGACACCTTGCCACGCGCCATTTGGCACCGTGACCAAACCGACGAAGCGCAACTCAAGAAGTTGCTCGAAGACCACCACCGTTGGACGGGTTCGAAACGCGCCCGCGACTTGCTGGACAACTGGGACACCGCACGTGCCAAGTTTGTCAAAGTGTTCCCCAACGAATACAAGCGTGCATTGGGCGAGTTGAACGCAGCCAAGACTGCCAAAGCGCCCGCGGGCCAAAAAGCCGTCGTTGCCAAGTAACGCTAAGTACAAGCAAAAGGATTTGAATCATGGGAAAAGTCACTGGCTTTATGGAAATTGAGCGCATCGAAGAGGGTTATAAACCCGTCAAAGAGCGTTTGAAAAACTACGATGAATTTGTGATCGCTTTGGATGACAAGCAAGCGCACGCACAAGCTGCCCGTTGCATGGACTGCGGCACGCCGTTTTGTAACAACGGCTGCCCCGTCAACAACATCATTCCTGACTTCAACGAATTGGTGTACCAAGGCGATTGGAAGAACGCGATTGATGTCCTGCACAGCACCAACAACTTTCCTGAGTTCACAGGCCGTATTTGCCCCGCACCTTGCGAAGCCGCTTGTGTGGTGAACGTCAACGGTGACGCGGTGGGCATCAAGTCCATCGAGCACGCCATCATCGATAAAGCTTGGTCTGAAGGTTGGGTTGTGGCTCAGCCTGCTCAACATAAAACAGGTAAGAAGGTTGCCGTGGTTGGCTCAGGCCCTGCTGGCATGGCCGCTGCACAGCAATTGGCACGCGTGGGTCACGATGTGACCTTGTTTGAAAAGAACGACCACATCGGTGGCTTGCTGCGCTACGGCATTCCAGACTTCAAGATGGAAAAGTCCCACATCGACCGTCGTGCCAAACAGCTGGTAGCCGAAGGTGTGACCATCCGTACCAATGTGATGGTGGGCGAATTGCCTAAAGGTTCTAAGGTCACCAACTGGGCCAAAGAAACCATCAGCCCTGCGCAACTGCAAAAAGACTTTGATGCTGTGTTGTTGACCGGTGGCTCTGAGCAGTCACGCGACTTACCAGCACCTGGCCGCGACTTGGCTGGCATTCACTTCGCGATGGAGTTCTTGCCACAACAAAACAAGGTCAACGGCGGCGGCAAGGTCAAAGACCAATTGCGCGCTGACGGCAAGCATGTAGTGGTGATCGGCGGTGGTGACACTGGCTCAGACTGCGTGGGCACCAGCACACGCCATGGCGCTGCAGGTGTGGTTCAGTTCGAGGTGATGCCAATGCCGCCCGAGCACGAGAACAAGCCTATGGTCTGGCCTTACTGGCCATTGAAGTTACGCACCAGCTCTAGCCACGACGAGAGTTCCGAAAAAGGTTTGCTGAAGCGCGAATTCGCCATCTCTACCAAAGAGTTTGTCGGCGAAAACGGCAAAGTCATCGGCGTCAAGACAGTTCGCGTCGAATGGAAAGACGGCAAGATGGTGGAGGTTGCTGGGACTGAAGAAATCATCAAAGCCGACCTCGTGTTGTTGGCGATGGGCTTCGTGAATCCCGTGGCCACCATTTTGGAAGGCTTCGGCGTTGAGAAAGACGCACGCGGCAATGCCAAGGCAACCACCGAGTTCACTGGTGGCTACGCCACGAACGTGCCAAAAGTCTTTGCTGCAGGCGACATCCGTCGCGGCCAGTCTTTGGTCGTGTGGGCCATCCGTGAGGGCCGTCAGGCTGCACGTTCGGTGGACGAGTTCTTGATGGGGGCAAGCGACTTACCTCGCTAACTTGTCAACTTTACAAGCCAGCAATGGCTTGGATCTAAAATAGCAAAAGCTGGCCTGTTTTATCAATAGGTCGGCTTTTGTTTCTATGAATAACACTTCCCCATTAAATACAAACTCAGAGGCGTTGGTCGAACTGCGCGACATACGCTTTGGCTATGGCGAGCGCGTCATTTTGGATGGCATCACTCTCACCGTGCCGCGTGGCAAAGTCACCGCGCTGATGGGTGCATCGGGTGGCGGCAAGACCACGGTGATGCGTTTGATTGGCGGCCAATACCGTGCACAGTCAGGTAGCCTCACGTTTGATGGTCAAGAAGTCGCCTCACTCAATCCGACCGATTTGTACGCTGTGCGTCGTCGTATGGGCATGTTGTTTCAGTTTGGTGCCTTGTTCACCGATTTGAGTGTGTTTGACAACGTGGCCTTCCCGTTGCGCGAGCACACCGACCTTAGCGAATCCATGATTCGCGACATCGTGTTGATGAAGCTCGAAGCCGTGGGTCTGCGTGGTGCACGCGACTTGATGCCTAGCGAAGTCTCAGGCGGCATGGCCCGTCGTGTGGCTTTGGCCCGGGCAATGGCTCTCGACCCGGAGCTCATCATGTACGACGAACCCTTTGCGGGCTTGGACCCAATTTCTTTGGGTACCGCTGCGCGTTTGATTCGCCAGCTCAACGACACACTCGGTCTGACCAGCATTATCGTGTCGCACGATTTAGATGAAACCTTTCACATTGCAGACCAGGTGATCGTCTTGGCCAACGGCAAGATTGCCGCGCAAGGCACGCCTGAAGACGTGCGCCACAGCACAGATCCGCTGGTCAAACAGTTTGTCACCGCAGCGCCCGATGGCCCTGTGCGTTTCCACTATCCCGGCCCATCCGTGGCGCAAGACTTTGGGATGGAGGGGGAGCAATGAAATTTGTTGCAGACGTAGGTTTTGCAGTGCGCAGCTACTTGGCGGGTTTGGGTTTGGGCGCGCGTTTATTTGTGCGCCTTGTTGGTTTGTTTGGCAGCAATATGCGCCGTTTTGGTTTGGTGCGCGACCAAGTGCATTTCTTGGGTAACTACTCGCTGGCCATCATTGCGGTGTCGGGCCTGTTTGTGGGCTTTGTGCTCAGCTTGCAGGGCTATTACACCTTGCAGCGTTACGGCTCAGCCGAAGCGCTGGGTTTGTTGGTTGCCTTAAGCTTGGTGCGCGAGCTGGGCCCTGTGGTGAGTGCCTTGTTGTTTGCAGGCCGTGCCGGTACATCGCTCACTGCTGAAATTGGTTTGATGAAAGCGGGCGAGCAACTCAGCGCCATGGACATGATGGCCGTTGACCCTGTGCGTCGCATCTTAGGCCCACGCTTTTGGGGCGGCATCATTGCTTTGCCTTTGCTCTCAGCGGTGTTCAGTGCCGTAGGTATTTTGGGCGGCTGGATGGTGGGTGTGTTGATGATTGGCGTGGATGCCGGCTCGTTTTGGAGCCAGATGCAAGGCGGCGTTGACGTGTGGAAAGACGTGGGCAATGGCGTGGTCAAAAGCATCGTGTTCGGTGTGACTGTCACGTTTGTGGCGCTGCTGCAAGGCTATGAAGCCCAGCCCACGCCCGAAGGTGTTTCGCGCGCTACCACCAAGACGGTGGTGGTCGCTTCGTTGGCTGTGTTGGGGTTGGATTTCATCCTCACCGCCATGATGTTCAGTATTTGATGAATCGAGAAAGCTATGCAACGCTCCAAAAATGATGTGTGGGTAGGTTTGTTCGTGCTTTTGGGCGTCGCAGCCATTTTGTTTTTGGCTTTGAAGTCGGCCAATTTGCTGACCTTGAATTTTCAATCCAACTACACCGTGAGTGGGCGCTTTGACAACATCGGCGGGTTGAAGCGCCAAGCTGCAGTCAAGAGCGCGGGCGTGGTGGTGGGGCGTGTGGAAAACGTCACGTTTGATGACAAGACCTTCCAAGCCACTGTGACCATGAACATTGAGAGCCGTTACCAGTTTCCCAAGGACAGCTCTTTGAAAATTCTCACCAGCGGTTTGTTGGGTGAGCAATACATTGGCATCGAAGCTGGCGCAGAGGCGGACCATTTGGGCAATGGAGATCGCATTCAAGCCACACAGTCGGCGGTGGTCCTAGAGAATTTGATCAGTCAGTTCTTGTATAACAAAGCCGCGGAGCCAACGCCTGAGAAGGGTGGCAAGTGATGCGCGTGTCTTTGAAGCGCGGCTGGCTGGGTGTTGCAGCATTGGTTTTTACTGTGCTGGGCTCGGGTTGTGCGAGTGGCCCTAATGTCAATCCGAAAGATCCTTTAGAGCCCATGAACCGAAGCATCTCGCGCTTCAATGACTCTTTGGATGAAAACGTCCTCAAGCCCGTGGCAACGAGCTACCAAGATGTCACGCCAGATTTGGTGCAAAAAGGCGTGCGCAACGTTTTCAACAACTTGTCCGACATTTGGTCGACCGTCAACAACGGCTTGCAGCTGAAAGGGCGTGACACCGCCGAGTCTTTGATGCGGTCTGTTGTGAATACCGTGTTTGGTATTTACGGTGTTTTTGATGTGGCTACGCCAATTGGCCTTCAGCGCCATCCAGAAGACTTTGGACAAACCTTGGGGGTATGGGGCGTGCCCAATGGCCCTTATGTTGTTCTGCCATTGTTTGGCCCTTCGACGTTGCGTGACACCGCTGGCATGCCAGTGGACACATCGGTCGACTTCGTGCGCAACCTCGATCACATTGCCACACGCAACAGTGCGATGGCCCTGCGTGTCGTCGATAAACGTGCCAGTTTGTTGGGTGCAAGTAATTTGCTGTCTGAGGCTGCGATTGATAAATACAGCTTCACGCGTGACGCGTATTTGCAATACCGTCGCAACCAGGTATTTGATGGCAATCCACCCGATGAAGATGATTTGCCAGACCCAAGTGCTGAGCCGTCAGCTAAATAAGGCGCTTAAGCGTTAAATCAGAACTGAATTGATTGGATATTGAAATCATGAACCGCTTTTTGTCTCGTCGTACTTTCTCCGCGTTGGCTTTGATGGCTGC
The DNA here is from genome assembly GCA_947447405.1 of Comamonadaceae bacterium. Classification (GTDB taxonomy): domain Bacteria; phylum Pseudomonadota; class Gammaproteobacteria; order Burkholderiales; family Burkholderiaceae_C; genus Limnohabitans. The sequence continues at coordinate 6,618 of CANFKQ010000021.1, forward strand.
TTGTGTCTTTGACATGACGGGTACAACGCATGCGGCAGAGGAGCCTGCTGATGCGTTTATCAAACGCGTCTCTGCGGACATCTTGGATTCCATCAAAGCTGATAAATCTATTCACAACGGCGACGTGAACAAAATCATCACCTTGGTGGACCAGCGCGTGATGCCTAATGTCAACTTTTTGCGCATGACCGCTTCTGCTGTGGGCCCAACTTGGCGCCAGGCGACGCCTGAGCAGCAAAAACGTTTACAAGAAGAATTCAAAATTCTGCTGGTGCGCACGTATTCAGGCGCCTTGGGTCAAGTGAGCGATCAGACCATTGTGGTCAAGCCTTTGCGCGCCGCCGCTGACGACAAAGAAGTCATGGTGAAAACGGAGGTGCGTGGTAAGGGCGAGCCCATCCAGTTAGATTACCGCGTTGAGAAGTCTGCCGACGGTGCATGGAAGGTTTACAACATGAACGTCATGGGCATTTGGCTGGTCGAAAACTACAAAACCCAATTCGCGCAAGAAATCAACGCCAAAGGCGTGGATGGCTTGATCGCCAGCTTGGCTGACCGTAACAAAACCAATGCCCGCGCATCCAACAAACCATGACAGCCACGCACACTTCCGTTGCCCTACCTGCTGTCTTGATGCAGGCGCAAGCGCAAGCTGTTAGAGACGAGCTGGTCCGGTTGTTGGGCGCATGCGTGTCTGAAGGCGGCGAGGCGGTGTTGGATGCGTCGGCACTGACTCAGTTTGACTCCTCGGCTCTGGCCGTGATCTTGGCTTGCCGTCGTGCGGTGTTGGCGCGTGGTGCACATTTGCGCATGAAAGGTCTGCCCGAGCGCGCGCAGGCGCTGGCCAAGGTCTATGGCTTGAGCGCTTTGCTCCACTAAAACGAGTTTTTGGTTGTCCCCAAGTAGGCAACACCAAGTCAGGGCATCGGTAAAGCCTTAAAATCAAAGGCTACTTTATGCCCGCTATTTCTTTTCAATCCGTTTCCAAAATCTTCCAAACCGCCCGAGGTCCGTTTCAGGCGCTCGATGGCGTGCGTTTTGATGTCCAAAAAGGTGAGTTCTTCGGGCTCTTAGGTCCCAATGGCGCTGGCAAAACCACCCTCATCAGCATCTTGGCTGGCTTGTCCCAAGCCACGTCTGGCTCGGTGTTGGTGCACGGCGTGAATGTGTCTACCCAATCCGCCCAGGCCCGTCGCATGTTGGGCGTGGTGCCGCAAGAGTTGGTGTTCGACCCGTTCTTCAACGTGCGTGAAGCTCTCAAGTTTCAGTCCGGCTACTTTGGCGTCAAGCACAACGACGACTGGATTGACGAGTTACTGCACAGTCTTGGTCTCACCGACAAAGCCAACCACAATATGCGCCAACTCTCTGGCGGTATGAAGCGCCGTATGTTGGTGGCGCAGGCCTTGGTGCACAAACCACCCGTCATCGTGCTTGACGAGCCCACTGCAGGTGTGGATGTGGAGCTGCGCCAAACTTTGTGGCAGTTCATTGCCAAACTCAACCGCGAGGGCAGTACCGTGTTGCTGACCACGCATTACCTCGAAGAAGCCGAAGCTTTGTGCGGCCGCATTGCCATGTTGAAAAACGGCAAAGTGGTGGCGCTCGATAGCACCACCGAGTTGCTCAAAGCTGCTTCGAGCAATGTGCTGCGCTTCAAGATTGATACCGAACTGCCGCCTGCCCTCGCTGCAAAGGCACGTGTGACGGGCCGCATCGTGCAGTTCCCTGCCAACGACGCGTTAGAGATCGAGCGCTACCTCGCCGCCGTGCGCGAAGCAGGCTTGCAAGCCCAAGACGTAGAAATTCGCAAAGCCGATCTGGAAGATGTGTTTCTCGACGTCATGCACCAGAACGAGGAGGTGAGCGCATGATGACCGGCTGGACCATGCTGTTCTACAAAGAGGTGCTGCGCTTTTGGAAAGTCAGTTTCCAAACGGTGGCCGCACCCGTGCTCACTGCGGTGATGTACCTGATGATTTTTGGCCACGTGCTCGAAGCGCATGTGCAGGTGTACGACGGCGTGAGCTACACCGCGTTTTTGATTCCGGGTTTGGTGATGATGAGCGTGTTGCAAAACGCGTTTGCCAACAGTTCGTCGTCCATGGTGCAAAGCAAAATCATGGGCAACTTGGTGTTTTTGTTGCTCACGCCACTCTCCCACTGGAGCTGGTTCTTTGCCTACGCCTTGTCGGCCATGGTGCGCGGCTTGTTGGTGGGTACGGGTGTGTTGCTGGCGGGCGTGTTGTTTGTGTGGCAATCGTCTGTATTGAATTTTTCGCTCATGCCCGTGCAGCCTGCGTGGGTCATCACATTTGCTGTGATGGGTGCACTCATGCTTGGCTCGCTTGGATTAATCGCGGGCTTGTGGGCTGACAAGTTTGACCAAATGGCCGCCTTCCAAAACTTCATCATCATGCCGATGACGTTTTTGAGCGGCGTGTTTTATTCCATTCACTCACTGCCCAGCTTTTGGCAAAACGTGAGCCACCTTAATCCGTTCTTCTACATGATCGACGGTTTCCGCTTTGGCTTCTTTGGTCAGAGCGATGTGTCGCCCTGGTTGAGTTTGGGCGTTGTGGGTGTGTGCCTTGGTTTTGTGTCGGCCGTTGCGCTGCACTTGCTGCGCACGGGTTACAAGATTCGAGGATGAACATGACCGCAGAAGAACTACAAACCATCATCGCCGCAGGGCTTCCCTGCGAGCATTTGCACGTCGAGGGCGATGGCCGTCATTGGTATGCCACTTTGGTGTCAACCGAGTTTGAAGGCAAGCGCCTCATCCAACGTCACCAGAAGGTATATGCCACCTTGGGTGAAAAAATCAAAACCGACGAAGTGCATGCTTTGTCCATGAAAACCTACACGCCTGCTGAATGGCAAGCCGCAGCAACGAAAGCCTAAACAATGGATAAATTACTCGTTCGCGGCGGTCGCACCCTCAATGGCGAAGTGCTGATTTCTGGCGCCAAAAATGCGGCTTTGCCCGAGTTGTGCGCAGCTTTGCTGACAGACCAGCCTGTCACGTTGCAAAACGTCCCGCAGTTGCAAGACGTGGCCACCATGCTCAAGCTCATCCGCAACATGGGTGTGACAGCTGAGCGTGCAGACGATGGCACAGTCAGCTTGGACGCCGGTGGTTTGAATAACCCAGAAGCCCCTTACGAGTTGGTGAAAACCATGCGCGCTTCGGTGCTGGCACTTGGCCCCTTGCTGGCCCGCTTTGGCCACGCCAAGGTGTCGTTGCCAGGCGGTTGTGCCATTGGCTCACGCCCTGTGGATCAGCACCTGAAAGGTTTGCAAGCCATGGGTGCAGAGATTGAGGTGGAGCACGGCTACATGGTTGCCAAATTGGGCGGCGGTCGCACACGCCTCAAAGGCGCACGCATTGCCACCGACATGGTGACGGTCACCGGCACGGAAAACTTTTTGATGGCTGCAGCTTTGGCCGAAGGCGAAACCGTGTTGGAAAACGCTGCGCAAGAACCAGAAATTCCAGACTTGGCCGAAATGCTCATCGCCATGGGCGCAAAGATTGAAGGCCACGGTACCAGTCGCATCCATATTCAAGGTGTTGAGCGCTTGCACGGTTGCACCCACAAGGTGGTGGCCGACCGCATTGAGGCTGGCACCTTCTTGTGCGCGGTGGCTGCTACAGGTGGGGATGTGTTTTTGCGTCATGCCCGTGCCGACCACTTAGACGCGGTGATCGACAAGTTGCGCGATGCAGGTGCTACTGTGACTGCCAACGAAGACGGTATTCGCATCCAAGGCACTGCGCCTGCGTATGAGCACCTCAAGGCGCAAAACTTCCGCACCACCGAATACCCCGGTTTCCCTACCGACATGCAAGCCCAGTTCATGGTGTTGAACGCGATTGCCAAGGGTGCATCGAAGGTGACCGAAACTATTTTTGAAAACCGCTTCATGCACGTCAACGAGTTGGTGCGCTTGGGCGCACACATCCAAATCGACGGCAAAGTGGCCGTGCTTGAAGGCGTGCAAAAGCTCTCGGGTGCGACCGTCATGGCCACCGACTTGCGCGCTTCTGCCTCGCTGGTGATTGCGGGCTTGGTGGCTGATGGCGAAACCTTGGTGGACCGCATTTACCACTTGGACCGTGGCTACGACAAGATGGAAGCTAAGCTGCGCGCCATTGGTGCCGATATCGAAAGGGTGAAATGAACGGTAACGAAAAAAATACCATGCTGACCTTGGCGCTCTCCAAGGGCCGCATCTTTGATGAAACCATGCCGCTGCTCAAGGCCGCAGGCATTGAGGTGCTCGAAGACCCAGAAAAATCTCGCAAGCTCATCTTGCCCACCAACCACGCCAATGTGCGCGTGGTGTTGGTGCGTGCGTCTGACGTTCCCACGTATGTGCAATACGGTGGCGCTGATTTGGGCGTGACCGGTCTCGATACGCTGATCGAACACGGCGGCGGCGTGGCTGGTGGTGTTGCCACGGCAGGCTTGTATCAACCTCTCGATTTGCAAATCGCCAAGTGCCGTATGAGCGTGGCTGTGCGTTCTGACTTCGACTACGAGACAAAAGTCAAACAAGGCGCACGTCTAAAAGTGGCGACCAAGTACACCACCATCGCGCGTGACTTCTTCGCCTCCAAAGGCGTGCACGTGGATTTGGTCAAGCTCTATGGCTCCATGGAATTGGCCCCGCTCACAGGCTTGGCCGATGCCATCGTGGACTTGGTGTCTACGGGCAACACGCTCAAAGCCAACCACTTGGTGGAAGTCGAGCGCATCATGTACATCAGCTCGCGCTTGGTGGTCAACCAAGCCGCGCTCAAGATGAAGCAGGCCGACATTCGCCGCATCATCGATGCGTTTTCTGCCGCGCTTGCTAAATAAACCTTTCACCACACACGTACACAAGATGGCCAAACCGCTTCGTCTCTCGACCACCAGCCCCACCTTTGAAGCTGATTTCAAAGCGCGTCTGCATTGGTCTGCCGACACCGACGCGGCCATCGAGCAACGCGTGGCCGACATCTTGGTCGATGTGCAAAAGCGTGGCGATACCGCCGTGCTTGAGTACACCGATCGTTTTGACGGCCTGAAGGCCGAAAACATGGCCGCGTTAGAGCTGACGCAAAAAGAACTCAAAGCTGCGTTCGATGGTTTGCCCGCCGAACAGCGCGAGGCCTTACAAGCCGCCGCTGCGCGCGTGCGCAGCTACCACGAGGCCCAAAAGAAAGCCAGCGGCGAAAGTTGGACCTACCGCGATGCAGATGGCACGTTGCTGGGCCAAAAAGTCACCCCGCTCGACCGTGTGGGCATCTATGTGCCCGGTGGCAAAGCCGCTTATCCGTCCAGCGTGTTGATGAACGCTATTCCTGCGCACGTGGCAGGCGTGGAAGAAATCATCATGGTGGTGCCTACGCCTAAAGGTGAAAAGAACCCGCTCGTACTCGCCGCTGCTTATGTGGCCGGCGTGAGTCGTGCCTTCACCATCGGTGGCGCACAAGCCGTGGCTGCCTTAGCCTACGGCACAGCCACCGTACCAGCGGTGGACAAAATTACCGGTCCCGGCAACGCCTATGTGGCCGCGGCCAAACGCCGCGTATTTGGCACCGTGGGCATCGACATGATTGCAGGCCCCAGCGAAATTTTGGTGTTGGCTGATGGCTCCACGCCCGCCGATTGGGTGGCGATGGATTTGTTCAGCCAAGCCGAGCACGACGAGTTGGCGCAAAGCGTGTTGCTCTGCCCCGATGCCGCGTACATCGATCGCGTGCAAGCCGAGATCGAACGCTTGCTGCCGCAAATGCCGCGCAAAGACATCATCGAAAAGTCCCTCAATGGCCGTGGTGTGCTCATCCACACCCGCAGCATGGAAGAAGCCTGCGCCATCAGCAACCGCATTGCGCCCGAACACTTAGAGGTATCGAGCAACGAGCCGCACAAGTGGGAGCCGCTGCTCAAGCACGCAGGTGCCATCTTCTTGGGCGCGTACACCAGCGAAAGCTTGGGCGACTACTGTGCGGGGCCCAACCACGTGTTGCCCACCAGCGGCACGGCGCGTTTCAGCTCGCCCTTGGGCGTGTACGACTTCCAAAAGCGCAGCAGTCTGATCGAGGTGAGCGAGCAGGGCGCACAAACGCTGGGTAAGATTGCCGCGGTGTTGGCCTATGGCGAAGGCTTGCAAGCCCATGCGATGGCGGCTGAGTTCCGTTTGAAGAAAGACTGACCGATATGACGAACGCCCTGCGTTTCATTCGCCCCGACGTCCAAGCCATGCACGCCTATGCCGTGCAACACTCGGTGGGCATGGTCAAGCTTGACGCGATGGAAAACCCATTCACCCTTTCGCCCGAATTGCAAGCCAAACTCGGCGCGCGTTTGGGGGCTGTGGAAGTCAACCGTTACCCTGGTGCACGCATCGACGAACTGAAAAACGCGCTGGCGCAATACGTTGATTTGCCTGCAGGTTTGGGTGTGATGTTGGGCAACGGCTCGGACGAACTTATTTCTTTGTTATCCCAAGCTTGCGCCGTCCCCGGTGCTCAAGAGCGGGCCAAAGTCGTGGCCCCAGAGCCCGGCTTTGTGATGTACGGTATGAGTGCGCAGCTGCAAGGTTTGCAATACATCGGCGTGCCGCTCAAGGCCGACTTTGAGCTGGACGAAGCCGCCATGTCTGACGCCATCGCTCAGCATGAGCCCGCCATCGTTTACATCGCGTACCCCAACAACCCCACCGCCAACTTGTGGGATGCCGACACCATTCGCCGCCTCATCACACAGGTCAGCGCTTATGGCGGCTTGGTGGTGATGGACGAGGCGTATCAGCCGTTCTCAAGCAAAAGCTGGCTCGATGAAATTCGCCAACACCCAGCGGCCAACGCCAACGTGCTGCTGATGCGCACGCTGTCTAAGTTTGGTTTGGCCGGTATTCGCTTGGGCTACATGATTGCCCCCACCGCACTCGTCAACGAGATCGACAAACTTCGCCCACCGTACAACGTGAGCGTGCTCAACGCCGAATGCGCTTTGTTTGCGCTGGAGCACACCGATGTGTTCGCACAGCAAGCCGCTGTCATTCGCACCGAGCGTGAAGCTTTGTTCAAGGCCTTGCAGCACATGGCAGGCGTCACGCCTTACGCCAGCGAAGCCAACATGATGGTGCTGCGTTTCAAGGGTGAGGCTGATGCCGCCAATCGCGCTTTTGAGGTGCTCAAGGCCCACAAAGTGCTGGTCAAGAACGTTTCTAAAATGCACCCATTGCTCGCCAACTGCTTGCGTTTGACCTTCGGCACGCCCGAGGAAAACAAACAACTCTTGGCTGCCCTGCAAGCCGCTCTCTCTTCATCGAAAGTCACCCCATGACCGCTCAATCAGCAGCTCGTATCGCCGAAGTCAGCCGCAACACGGCCGAGACCCAAATCACCGTCAAGATCAACCTAGACGGCACGGGCCAATCCAAGCTGTCTACTGGCATTGGTTTCTTTGACCACATGCTCGACCAAATCGCGCGTCATGGTTTGATTGACCTCGACATCCAAGCTAAGGGCGACTTGCACATCGACGGCCACCACACCGTGGAAGACGTGGGCATCACCTTGGGCCAAGCGTTTGCCAAAGCCGTGGGCGACAAAAAAGGCATTCGCCGCTACGGCCACGCCTATGTACCGCTCGACGAAGCACTCAGCCGCGTGGTAGTGGACTTCTCTGGCCGCCCAGGCTTGGTCATGCACGTGCCGTTCAAGAGCGGCATGATCGGCGAGTTCGACAGCCAGTTGGCGTTTGAATTTTTCCAAGGCTTTGTGAACCACGCGTTCGTAACTTTGCACATTGACAACTTGCGCGGCGAAAACGCGCACCACCAAGCTGAGACCGTGTTCAAAGCTTTTGCCCGCGCCTTGCGTGCAGCCCTTGAACTCGACCCACGCTCTGCCGGCATGATCCCCTCCACTAAGGGAAGCTTGTGATCCCTCGCGCGTATGAATAACAAAGTTGCCGTCGTTGATTACGGCATGGGCAACCTACGCTCTGTGGCGCAGGCAGTCATGCATGCTGCTTCTGAAGTGGACCATGCCGAGGTGATCGTCACCTCTGACCCGCAAGTGGTGCGCGACGCGCACCGCGTGGTCTTGCCCGGCCAAGGGGCCATGCCTGACTGCATGCGCGAGTTGCGCGAGTCGGGTTTGCTAGGGGCTGTGTTGGACGCTGCCGATAAAAAGCCTTTGTTTGGTGTGTGCGTGGGCATGCAAATGATGCTCGACCACAGCGCCGAAGGTGACACACCCGGCTTGGGTTTGATCGCCGGTGAGGTGGTGAAGTTTGATTTGGCAGGCCGCACGCAAGCTGATGGCAGCCGTTTCAAAGTGCCGCAAATGGGCTGGAACCAAGTGTTGCAAGCCCAGCCGCACACCTTGTGGCAAGGCATTCCGGATGCCAGCTTCTTCTACTTCGTGCACAGCTTTTACGCGCGTCCTCAAAATTCAGCGCACAGCGCAGCCCAAACCGACTACGGCAGCCTTTTTACATGCGCCGTGGCCCGCGACAATCTTTTTGCGACACAATTTCACCCAGAAAAAAGTGCGGCACATGGCTTGGCCCTGTTTCGCAATTTTCTGCACTGGAACCCTTGAACCTCTAAGCCATCATGCATTTAATTCCTGCCATTGACCTCAAAGACGGACACTGCGTGCGCCTCAAACAAGGCGACATGGAGCAATCCACCACCTTCGGTGAAGACCCCGCGCAAATGGCGCTCAACTGGGTGGCCAAAGGCGCACGTCGCCTGCACTTGGTCGACTTGAACGGCGCTTTCGCCGGTACGCCACAAAACAAAGCGGCCATCAAAGCTATTTTGAAAGCCGTGGGCCACGACATTCCCGTGCAGTTGGGTGGCGGCATTCGCGATCTCGACACCATTGAAAAATACATCGACGCTGGCTTGCGCTACGTCATCATCGGCACCGCTGCTGTGAAGAACCCAGGCTTCTTGAAAGACGCGTGCGCTGCCTTTGGCGGCCACATCATCGTCGGCCTCGATGCCAAAGATGGCAAAGTGGCCACCGACGGTTGGAGCAAGCTCACAGGCCACGACGTGGCCGACCTCGGCAAGAAGTTTGAAGACTACGGCGTCGAGTCCATCATCTACACCGACATTGGCCGCGATGGCATGCTGACGGGCATCAACATCGACGCCACCGTCAAACTGGCACAAGCCGTGTCTATCCCAATCATTGCCTCTGGCGGTTTGTCCAACATGGCCGACATCGAACAGCTGTGCGCCGTGGAAGGCGAGGGCGTGGAAGGCGTGATCTGCGGTCGCGCCATTTACAGCGGCGATTTGGACTTTGAAAAAGCCCAAGCCCGCGCTGACGAACTCAATGGCTAATGCCGCAGCCGCCGGCAGCGTTGCCTGCGGTGAGCTTCACCAAGGCTTAACCTGTCAGCGCCTGACCTTGCCTTGCGGAGATACTGTGCTGGTGGCCTTGCAAGGCGCGCATGTGTTGTCGTGGGTCAGCCAAGGCCGCGAGCGTTTGTATCTCAGCCCTGATAACCTGTGGGATGGCAAATCCGCCATCCGTGGCGGCGTGCCGGTGTGCTTCCCCCAGTTCAACCAACGCGGCACCTTGCCCAAGCATGGCTTTGCCCGCAACATGGCTTGGACAGTTAACGATGATGCGCAGGTGGCCGAAGCAGTTGCCAGCGGCGACGCCGCCCACATCGACTTCACCCTCAGCACCAACCCTGACACACTCGCCGTTTGGCAACAAGCCTTTGTGGCTGTGCTGCGTGTGGCGCTGATGCCGGGCCAGCTGACCCTCACGCTGACCGTCAACAACACCGAAGTGCAAAATGATTTGCACTTCACCGGCGCACTGCACACCTATTTTGCGGTGGATGACATCGACCTGACCGAGCTTCGTGGCCTAGGCGGCCTCCCCGAGTGGGACGCGGTGGCCGATGTGCATGGCTTGGCCGACGAGGCGCTGTACTTTGATGGCGAGTTCGACCGTGTGTACACATGTGGCGAAAGCGCTTCGACCAAACCACTGCATTTGCAAGACGGCACAAGCACGCTGCAAATTGAGCAAAGCCCCACATGGGCCAACTCAGTGGTGTGGAACCCGGGCGAGTCCAAGTGCGCCGCACTGGCCGATATGCCCGCCCATGGCTTTGCGCGCATGCTGTGCGTGGAAGCCGCGCAGGTGTTTGAACCCATCTCGATTCCCGCTGGTGGCCAATGGGTTGGCTGGCAGCGTTTGTCCGTTTCTTGAAGAACTCTTTGGACCTCTATGCTTGCTAAGCGCATCATTCCTTGCCTCGACGTGACCGGCGGTCGCGTCGTCAAAGGCGTCAACTTTGTCGAGCTGCGCGATGCAGGCGACCCTGTGGAAATCGCGGCACGCTACAACGACCAAGGCGCTGACGAGCTCACCTTCTTGGACATCACCGCCACCAGCGACGCGCGCGATGTGATTCTTCACATCATCGAGGCGGTGGCCAGCCAAGTGTTCATTCCCCTCACTGTGGGCGGTGGTGTGCGCACTGTTGACGATGTGCGCCGTATGCTCAACGCTGGCGCCGACAAAGTTAGCTTTAACTCTGCGGCAATAGCCAACCCACAAGTGATTCGCGACGCATCGGCCAAATACGGCGCGCAATGCATCGTGGTGGCGATCGACGCCAAACGCCGCACCGCAGAAGACGAACACCGTTTGGGCGCGAGCGGCTTGCCCGTTGGCCCCGGTTGGGATGTGTTCAGCCACGGTGGCCGCAAAAACGTCGGCCTAGACGCCGTGGCGTGGGCCAAACAAATGGCCGACTACGGCGCAGGCGAAATCTTGCTCACCAGCATGGACCGCGACGGCACAAAGAGCGGCTTTGACTTGCAGCTCACCCGCGCTGTGTCCGACATCGTGCCCGTGCCCGTCATTGCCTCAGGCGGCGTGGGCAACCTCGATCACTTGGCTGACGGCGTGCAACAAGGCGGCGCAGACGCTGTGCTGGCCGCGAGCATATTTCACTATGGTGAGTACACCGTACAGCAGGCGAAAGAGCGGATGCGGGAGCGCGGCATTCCTGTTCGTTTGTAAAAACATCACGAGACAACCATGAGTAAGAACTGGCTAGACAGCATCAAATGGGACGACAAGGGGCTGGTGCCTGTGATCGCCCAAGAAAAAGACAGCGGCGATGTGCTGATGTTTGCGTGGATGAACCGCGAAGCGCTGCAAAAAACGGCGGAGCTCAAACGTGCGGTGTATTTCAGCCGCTCACGCAATAAGCTGTGGTTCAAGGGCGAGGAGTCGGGCCATGTGCAAACGGTGCACGACATTCGTATGGACTGCGACAACGACGTGGTGTTGCTCAAGGTGACGCAAGAAGGGCACGAGCCCGGCATTGCCTGCCATACTGGCCGCCATAGCTGCTTTTACCAGCGCCTTGAAGATGAAGTTTGGCAAGCTTGCGAGCCTGTGCTGAAAGATCCTGAATCCATTTACAAGTGAACATCATGAGTTCCACCGACACTAACAATTTAGACACATTGCAGCGTTTGGCCGACGTGATTGAAAGCCGCAAGCCCGCCAACGGCGGAGACCCCGAGAAGAGTTACGTCTCGCGCTTGCTGCACAAAGGCCCTGACGCCTTTTTGAAGAAGATTGGCGAAGAAGCGACCGAGACCGTGATGGCTGCCAAAGACGTGGATCACGGCGGCGACGCCTCTAAGCTGGTGTACGAAGTGGCCGACCTGTGGTTTCACAGCATGATTGCTTTGGCGCACTATGGCTTGAAGCCTTCGGACGTGATTGAAGAGCTGGCGCGCCGCGAAGGCCTGAGCGGCTTAGAAGAAAAAGCGTTGCGCAAAGCGCAAGCACGCGAAGCCGCAGGCGAGTGAGGGCAGCATGACAGACGACAGCTGCATTTTTTGCAAAATCATCGCGGGCCAAATCCCGTCGCGCAAGGTGTACGAGGACGACGAAATTTTCGCGTTCCACGACATCAACCCTTGGGCGCCTGTGCACTTTTTGATCATCCCCAAGCAGCACATTCTCTCGGTGGCGCACGCCACGCCTGAGCATGAAGGTTTGTTGGGCCGCATGATGTTGTTGGCGCCTAAGTTGGCGTTTCAAGAAGGCGCAAGACCTTACCCCGAAGGGGGCTTTCGCATCGTGACCAACACCGGCGCTGAGGGCGGGCAAGAAGTTCACCACATGCACTGGCATGTCATGGGTGGTCCGCGCCCTTGGCTGCGCGGCTGATTAGAATTCAAACAATTACTTAGGAGTCATACATGGGTTCGTTTTCAATTTGGCATTGGCTGATCGTGTTGTTGATCGTCATCATGGTGTTCGGCACTAAAAAGCTGCGCAACCTCGGCGGCGATTTGGGCGGTGCTGTTAAAGGCTTTAAAGACGGCATGAAAGATGGCAGCGCACCTGCCGAAGATAAACCTGCAGCGTCTGCTGCCGCTGTGTCTGCTGACAAAAACACCATTGACGTTGAAGTCAAAAACAAGTCTTAATTGCAGTTGATCGCTCGCCTTGTTTGATCTTGATTTCTCCAAAATTGCGGTAGTGAGTGCGGTGGCCCTGGTGGTCATCGGGCCAGAAAAGTTACCGGGCGTCGCCCGCACGATCGGCACGATGATTGGCAAAGCCAAGCGTTACGTGGCTGATGTGAAGGCCGAGGTCAATCGCACGATGGAGCTCGATGAGCTCAAGAAGATGAAAGATACGATGGAGTCTGCGGCACGCGATGTGGAGCACTCGGTGCACACTGCGGCCAGCGATTTTGAAAAAGACTGGGCCGAGACCACGGCTGGTTTGTCGTCTGACCATTACGAACCCCTGGCCCCGCCGCCCCCGACGTATGAAAACCCAGGCAAGAAGTGGCGCCTCAAGCGTGGTGCAGTGCCACATTGGTACAAAGCACGTCAAGGTGTACGCACCAAGGCGCTATCTGGCGCCGCACGTGTGGCGCGTTTCCGTCCTGTGAAGCGTTCTGAACATGTCTGATACCCCCTCGAAAGACGAATTGGCAGGCACCGAGCAGCCGTTTGTACAGCACTTGATCGAGCTGCGTGACCGTTTGGTCAAAGCAGCCATTGCCGTGTTGGTGGCTGGCGCTGTGCTGGCCATTTACCCCGGTCCTGCGGAGTTATATGACTTGCTGGCTGCGCCCTTGGTGGCGCAGTTGCCCACAGGTGCCACGCTGATTGCCACCTCGGTGATTTCACCGTTCTTGGTACCGCTGAAAATTTTGCTGATGACAGCTTTTTTGTTGGCGTTGCCGGTGGTGCTGTATCAGGCATGGGCATTTATTGCACCCGGTTTGTATTCGCACGAGAAGAAGCTGGTCATGCCTTTGGTGGTGTCCAGCACAGTCCTATTCATGATTGGTGTGGCATTTTGTTACTTCTTCGTGTTTGGCCAAGTCTTCAAGTTCATCCAGAGCTTTGCGCCTAAAAGCATCACGGCTGCACCAGACATTGAGGCGTATTTGAGCTTTGTCATCAGCATGTTCATCGCCTTTGGTTTGGCTTTTGAAGTGCCCATCGTGGTGATTGTGTTGGCCCGTCTGAACGTGGTGACCATCGACAAGCTCAAAGACTTTCGGTCTTACTTTATCGTGCTGGCCTTCATCATCGCTGCTATCGTGACGCCTCCCGATGTGGTGTCTCAGCTTGCCCTGGCCATTCCCATGTGCATCTTGTACGAGATTGGCATTTGGGCTGCGCAATTGTTCATCCAACACACGCAAGCGCCCGACGCCGAATAAGCGCCGTAAACACACCATGAAACGTCAATGGTTGTTGTTCTCTCAAGTGGTCACTGTGTTGGTGGCCATTTGGTTTGTGGTGATGACCTTAAAGCCCGAGTGGCTCAACCTTCGCACCACTGCTGTGAATGGTGTGACGTTGATTGAGGCAGCCCCCAACGTCTCTGGCGCGCCCATGCCCGGCAGCTTTAGCCCTGCAGCTAAATTGGCTTCACCCGCGGTAGTGAGCATTGCCACCACGCAAGCCAATGCGCCTGAGCACCCGCTGCAAAACGACCCGTGGTTTCGCTTCTTTTACGGCGACCGTGAAGACGAAGCACCTCAGCAAGGTTTGGGCAGTGGCGTGATCGTCAGTCCTGAGGGCTACATCCTCACCAACAATCATGTGATTGAAGGCGCAACTGAAATTCAAGTTACGCTCAGTGACAGCCGCCGTGCCATTGCCCAAGTGATTGGCGCAGACCCCGATACCGACCTGGCCATTTTGCGCATCAACCTCGAGCGCTTGCCCGTCATTGCTTTGGGCAACTCAGACACCGCACAAGTGGGCGACCGTGTGCTTGCCATTGGCAACCCCTTTGGCGTGGGCCAAACAGTGACCAGCGGCATCGTGTCTGCCTTGGGGCGCAATCAACTTGGCATCAATACGTTTGAAAACTTCATTCAAACTGACGCCGCCATCAACCCCGGCAATTCGGGGGGTGCCTTGGTGGACGTGAATGGCAATCTGATTGGTATCAACACCGCCATTTATTCGCGCTCGGGGGGCAATATGGGCATTGGTTTTGCAATTCCTGTGTCGACTGCACGCCAAGTGTTGGAAGGCATCGTGCGCGATGGTCAAGTGGTGCGTGGCTGGGTAGGCGTTGAACCGATAGAGCTCACGGCTGAATTGGCCGAAACCTTTGGTTTGAAGCAAACCGAAGGCGTGATTGTCACCGGCGTGTTGCAAAACGGGCCAGCCGCGAATGCAGGTTTGCGTCCCGGCGACTTGTTGTTCAAAGTAGCTGGCCAGCCTGTGAAAAACGTGGGCGAGTTGTTGACGCAAATTGCGTCGCTCACACCTGGTAAAAGCGTGAAGTTCGATGTGGTGCGTCGCAACCTAACCCTTGCGTTGGACGTGACGCCTGCCCAACGTCCCAAACCCAAGATTCAAAAGTAAGGCATCCACGATGAACCAAACCGTCACTCGCCAAGCCTTGCTCAATGCCTGCACCGAACTGTTACAGCCTGCGCGTTTCAAAGACTACGGGCCAAATGGTTTGCAGGTGGAAGGTGCTGAGACCATTCACCACCTCGTGTCTGGCGTGACTGCCAGCCGCGCGTTGATTGAAGCTGCGATTGACGCGAAGGCCGATGCCATTTTTGTGCACCACGGTTTGTTTTGGCGTGGTCAAGACGGTACGGTTACAGGCTGGATGAAGCAACGCCTGCAGTTGCTTCTGGCGCACAACATCAATGTGTTGGCCTACCATTTGCCGCTGGATGCGCACCCCGAGTATGGCAACAACGCGCAGCTGGGCAAACGCTTGGGCCTGCAAGTGCAAGGCACGTTTGGCGAACAAGATTTAGGGCTGTGGGGCACGCGTGCCGATAGCCTAGCATTTGCCGATGTCAATACATTGGCGGCTGTTGTGTCGCAAGCACTGCAACGCGAGCCCTTGGTGGTACAAACGCCTGCGCGTGAAATTCGCAAAGTGGCCTGGTGCACGGGGGGCGCGCAAAGCTACTTTGAAGCCGCCATTGCTGCGGGTGTGGATGCGTTCATCACCGGTGAAATTTCAGAGCCCCAAGCGCACTTGGCGCGTGAAACCGGCGTGGCCTTTTTGGCCTGCGGCCATCACGCCACCGAGCGCTATGGCGCACCTGCTGTTGCGGCCCATGTGGCGGCGCAACTGGGCATCACGCATCAGTTCATTGAGATTGACAACCCCGCATGACCTTCAAGCCCATGGCCATCACGTTGGGCGATGCGGCTGGCATCGGTTCAGAAATCATCGTCAAAGCATTTCGCGATGCGCCTGAGCAGCTGCAAGGCTGCGTGGTCGTTGGTGATTTGGCGGTCATGCAGCGCGCCGCCTTACTTGTGGCGCAGTGTGAATATCACGCGCCACACATGCAGCTGCAGCTGGTGAACGATGTGCGCGCAGCTGCGCAAGTGAACGCACCATTCACCATTCCTGTGTTGCAAGTGACGCAGCCGTTAACGGCGGATCAACTTCCCGCATGGGGGCAAATCAGCGCCACCGCGGGCAAACTGGCGGCCGACTGTGTGGTGTGGGCTGCAAATGCAGCTTTGCGCGGTGATGTGTCGGCCGTGGTGACTGCGCCTTTGCACAAAGAGGCATTATTTGCGGCTGGTGTGCCTTTTCCTGGTCACACCGAAATGTTGCAAGTGTGTGCGGCTGCTCATGCAGGTGTTGCGGTGAACGACAT
The DNA here is from genome assembly GCA_947447405.1 of Comamonadaceae bacterium. Classification (GTDB taxonomy): domain Bacteria; phylum Pseudomonadota; class Gammaproteobacteria; order Burkholderiales; family Burkholderiaceae_C; genus Limnohabitans. The sequence goes on from CANFKQ010000021.1 coordinate 22,808, forward strand.
GCCTGTGCGCATGATGTTGGCCAATCCTGAACTCAAAACCGTGTTGGTCAGCATCCATGTGTCGCTTCGCCAGGCGATAGAGGCCGTGACGGCAGATAACATTTTGCAAACCCTGCGCATCACCCATGCCGCTGAACTGGTTGCCACAGGCCGTGCGCCACACATGGCGGTGGCAGGTTTGAATCCGCATGCAGGCGAGGGCGGCTTGATGGGCCGCGAAGAGCTGGACATCATCATTCCCGCATTGCAACAAGCGCGAGCTGAGGGCATGCACGTAAGCGGCCCGTTTGCGCCGGACACTGTGTTCATGCGCGCACGCGCCAAGAATGGCAAAGCGGGTGAGTTTGATGTGGTGATCGCGATGTACCACGACCAAGGCTTGATTCCCGTGAAATACCTTGGGGTGGAGCAGGGCGTGAACGTGACGCTGGGCTTGCCCTTGGTGCGCACCAGCCCTGACCACGGTACCGCCTTTGATGTGGCGGGTACAGCGAAAGCTGATGCGTCTAGCTTGCTAGCTGCAGTGGTCATGGCAAAAGCCATGCGCCGATGATGACAGCAATTGCCCAATCGATGTCATCGCCACACATGACAAAACTTTAAACGTTTTGAAATTTTTAACTTTTAATTCGAATTCAAAAGAACTCAATTTTTTGTAGGCTTAGCCAGAGCTTGCATTGAAAGCAATTCGAAAAAATGAGCTATCTTGGCGGTCAGCTACAATGGACAGTTAGCCCAACCAGTGATGATTGTTTGAGGAATTCCATGAGTGACACCCCAGTAGACACCAATAAACGCACGTGGCTGATTGCCTCGACTTGCGCAGGTGCGGTCGGCGGCTTAGCAGTAGCTACACCGTTCGTCAGTACCTTCCAGCC
>CANFKQ010000022.1 GCA_947447405.1 Comamonadaceae bacterium
AAGTGGCGTCGTTCTTGTTGAACGAGAAGCGCACTGAAATTGCCAAGATTGAAATTCAACAACGCTTGAACGTGTTGCTCGTGCCGAACAAGACATTGGAAACACCCAACTACAAGTTGGAACGTCTGAAGCATGACGACCCGCGCCTCGACCGCGTGGAAGCCAGCTACAAAATGGCAGAAGAGTTTGAAGACCCTACCGCCGTGACACGCCGCTCACAAGAGCCTACAAATAAGCAAACGCCAGTCATCAAAGGCGTGTTGCCTGATGCACCTGCGCCAGCCCATTTACCCAAGCCAGCAGCACCGGTGAAAGCCGCGGCTCCTGCGCACGCCGCACGCGGCACCAAGCCAGCAGCCAAAGCACCCGAAGCCAAAACTGGCTTGTGGGGTTGGTTCACCGGTTTGTTCAGCAGCGACTCTGAAGAAAAGGCCAAGCCAACTGTCGGCGACAAAAAACCAGGCGAACGTGGCGAACGTCGTGATGGCCGCAGCGCCAATGGCCGTGGTGGCCGTGGGGGTCGCGGTGGCCGTGGGGGTGACCGCGCCGAGCGCGGTGATCGTCCAGAACGCAGCACAGAGGGCCGCAACGAGCGTAACGTCGAAGGCCGCAACGAGCGTAACGTCGAAGGCCGCAATGAGCGCAACGCCGAAGGCGTTGAGGCCCGTGGCGAACGCCCTGCACGCGGCGAGCGTACAGAACGTGGTGAACGCAATGTGGAACAACGCGCTGAAGGTGGTCGCAGCGAGGGTGGACGCGAAGGCCGTGGCCCACGTCAAGACCGCAACCGCGGTGGACGCGGCGAAGGCCGTAATGGTGAAGCGCGTAGCGCCGAAGGCCAAGCCGCCCTCGACAACAACGCCACACCTGAAGCCCAAGCCGAAGCACGCGCCAAAGCACGCAATGAACGTATGGCCCGCGAAGAGCGTGGCGAAAGCACCGAAGGCGGCAACGAGCCACGCGAGCCTCGCGCTGAGCGCGGCGAACGTGGTGAGCGAAACGAAGGTCAAGGCCGTCGCGAACGCAGCCCACGCGGCGAACGCAACGAGGGTCGTCGTGAACGTGCCCCTCGCTTAGACGAGAACGGCAATCCAGAAGCTTTGCCACTCGACAACGCTGCCGCAGTTGAAGGTCAAGCACCGCAAACTGACGAGAACGGTGGCGAACGTCGCGAGCGCCGTTCACGCGATCGTTACGGCCGTGATCGCCGCGAGCGTGGCGATCGAGCACCGCGTGAAGAAGGTTCTGCGGAACACGCCGACAACGACGGTCAAACTGCTGAGCATGACCACGCAGCACATGACCACACGTCAAACGAGCAAGCACCACAAGAGGCTCGTGAGCCACGCCAACCGCGTGAACCACGCGCTCGCGGTGAACGCGCCGAGCGTCCAGAGCGCCAAGAACGTAACGAGCGTTCCGACCGCGCCCCACGTCATGCACCGCGTGAAGAAGCGCAGCCGACAGTGCCAGAGGCCCAAGCCCCTGCACGCCAAGGTATGCCGCACATCCAAGCGTTCACACTGCCATTGGCAGAGATGCAAGCCGTAGCCCAAGGCAGCGGCTTGGAATGGGTCAACTCAAACCCAGACAGCATCGCTGCCGTGCAAGCCGCCATCACAGCCGAGCCTAAGCCCGTGCATGTGCCACGCGAGCGCCCACCGGTGGTGATCTTGGATGAAGGCCCACTGGTGTTGGTCGAGACCCGCAAGGACCTGTAAACCACACATGCCCCGCAAGGGGTGGTGAGTACCAAAAGAAAAAGGCCTAGAGAAATCTAGGCCTTTTTTGTTGGGCGGTGCAATTTAGTTTGATGCGGCCACTTCAGCCGCCCGCTTCCAACACAACTGAGCACGCGCCGTGTCTTCTTTCTGCTCGGCCAACTGAGCCAAGGTGCGCCAAGCTTGGCGCTGCATGTCGGCGTGAGTCAGTTGCGGGGCAGCCTGTTCCAACATCTGCTGCGCCTTGCCCCACAAAGCGTGGTGCCAACACACCATGCCAGCCAAATACTGCAACTCCACCCAACGTGGGTAGGTTTGGCGCGCACGGTCGATGCTAGCCAGCCACTCGGGGTCAGCGGGCAACATCACCAAAGCGCGGGCCAAAGCTTGGGCCACGCGCTCGCGAATAGCGGGCGTGCAGCTGTCAGGCTGCTGAACCATGCGGTTCCACAAGGGTGTCAGCCAGGGCATCACGGCGGTGGCTTCGCCGCTGAGTTGGAGCATGCGCTGTGCTGCGTGCAACACCACATCTGGCTGGCTGCGTTCGGTCTCTTCTAAGGCATCCCACGCGCGTTGCAATTGGGCACTGTCATGGGCTTCGTTCAAGCTGGCGACGGCCAGCTCACGCATCAGACTTTGACCTGCAGCATCAGAAAACGCACCGTGCTTGGTGAGCAAGCGTGCAGTTTCCAAAGCAGAGGCGTGTTGTTTGTTCAGACGCGCCGCTTTGAGGCGCATGCGCAGCGCCAGCATGCGGCGAGCTGCACCGTGGCGCAAACCATCAAGCCAACGTGCGGCTTCGGGCGCATCGCGGTCGCTCAAGGACCAGCGAGCGGCTGCCAAATAGGCGGCTTCCATGGTTTCTTCCACCAAATCATCTGACGCGTCGCGGTGCATCGCCATGATCGCTTGCAAATGCGACACCCGTGTATCGCGGTCACGCAAGGCGTGCGCGCCTTCAGCCGCCACCAAATGCGATACCGCGCGCAACTGATGTGCATGTCGTGGTGCAGCGTCATCCGCAGTACGTACAGAAGCCAACAACCTTTCCAAAGCCATCGCTTTGTCTGCCGACTTCACAGCACGCACGTAGCGGCCACTCCACAGCTCAGACAAGGCATCCAACAAGGCCGCGTGCATGGCTCGCTCTTTTTGCTGCAAGCGCCAGCGGCGAGCTTGGTGGGGTAACTCAAACAAAGTGGTCATGGCGCGCCATGCCAAGTGCAGCATGACAAACAACGCCACGAGGACCAGCAATACCAAATTGAGTGAAAGGTCTACACGGTAAGGCGACCAAAACACAGTGACCGTGCTTTGGTTACCGCCCGCCAACAAAGCCGATGCCACAGCCACACCAAAAAGGGCAACAAACCACAGAGCAGCTCTCATGTCAGCGCCCCGCTGCAGCTGTGGTTAGCGCCGCGATGGTGTCGTCCACGCGCGGAATCTCGATTTGCTTGGACTGCGCCAACACCTCACGCGCCAGCGCCAACGTGGTTTGGCCTTGACGGGTTTGCATGTCAAAGTAACGAACCAAGTCGTCATTGGCTTGTTTCATGTCGGACTGCACGGCGTCAAAGTGACGGGCCAGCAAACCCAAACGTGCATTGAGCAAACGCAGCTTGAGGTTTTCGCGCACAAAGTAGCTTTGATCAGGCGCAAGCATGCTGGCTTCGGGCTTGTCGATGCGGCTCACCCGAATGAGGTTTTGTGCGTCGTCCCAAATATCAGACAACACCTTCTCCCACCAGCTCATGCTGATGGCTTTGGCCCAACTCGTGGTGGGCACGGTTTGCACAGGTTTTTCTTGAGGCGCATGGCCCACCGCATTGAGCAAGGGCAAGGTGTCAATCACACGCACCAGTTCGTCGAGTTTGAACAGCAGCGCAGGTGTATCGGCCACAGAGGTGGCTTTGATGCGTTCGATGTCGCGGGTCACAGCGCGCAACACGGGGGACAAGCGTGGCTGCGCTACTTTGGTCAAACGTTGCTCAGCTGAGTTGAGTGCAGCCAACAAAGGCTGCACACTGCCGGTGAGCTGGGCTTGCTGCTGTGCTAAGCGAATGGCCGACTCGATGTCGACCACCAAGTTTTCGTCACGTGAGCGCGAGAGGCTTTGCATCAGCTCTTCGAGTTGGCTGCGTTGCAGCGCCACTTCGCTCAGCTTGGCATCGGTCACCGACAAGCGCGCTGCAGTTTCGCGCGCCAGCTCTTCGGCTTGCTTGGACGTCACACGCGCTTCCACAGCTTGGCTGCCCGTGTCTGCGCTTTGGCGTGCCAGTTGTTCTTGAATGCCCGAGAGCTTGGCCCACATCAGGCCAGAACCCACAGCGCCCACCACGGCCAAGGCGCCGATGCTGCGCGTGAGCCACTTGCTGGTGTCCGTGCTGGGGAAACTGTTGAACTCGCTGGCGTGAACAAGCGGCTCTGTGGTGTGGCCCAAAGGCGGGAGGTTGTGGGTGTCGTCGTGCTCTGGCTTCATGCCAGAGATTCTAATGAGACTAATAAATCTGCCAACGCTGGCCTAGACATGTGAATCTTGCCAAAACCCAAAGCCTGCGCCGTTTGCGCGATGCGGGGATGGGTCGCTATGCAACGCGCTTTGGCCCAGCTTTGGGTGGGCAAGTTGTGCGCGAGGTTTTGAATGGCTTGTGAGCTGCTGAAGCACCACACGCTGTCGTCAGTGGCAGCTTCGGATGCATGCGCTTTTTGGTTGACTGTCCACAAGGGTGCGCGTCGCTCATAGGCCACCACAAACTGGGCCGATGCGCCTGAGGTTTTCAGCTGCTGGGCCAACCAGTCTCGGCCTGTGCCGCTTAGCGCAGCGTCCGGCTGGGTATACACGTCATGGCCGCGCACGATCAGCACGGGCTTGCCACGTTGCACCTGCGCTGAGACGCGCTGCCAAAGGGCTTCCGAGTCAAACTGCGCCGCATCAGCGGCGGGACTGTCAATACACGCCTCAGGCACACCTGCCTGCAACAAGGCTTTTTGCGTACCGGGGCCCGTAGCCCAACAGCGCGGGCCATTGGCCCAAGTGAGACTGGCGGGCTGACATTCAAAGAAATAGCGCACGGCCTGTGCGCTCACAAACATCACCGCTTGAAAGTTGGACCACTGGGTCCACGCTCGGACCACAGCTTGGAGATGGGTGGCAGGCCCGACCTCAATCAACGGCAAGGCCAATGCTTGATGGCCCGCCGCTTGCAACGCATCAACCCACGTTTGTGCATCGCCTGCGGGTCGGGTGATGACTACGCGCATGACAGGCCGCGCGGCTTAGTGCGCACCTTGGGTGCGCAACTGGGCAGCCACCAACTCGCCCAACAAGTTGGCGGCATCGCGTGACTTAGGGTCTGTGGCATCCAAAGACTGCTTCGCTTCAGCACGCAACAACAGCGGCGCACCCGAGGGGTCGCCCCACGCGGCTTGCAAATGCAGCACACCATCGGTCAAGGTGGCGTGTGCGGCCAAAGGCATAGAGCAGCTGCCACCCATGGCACGGCTCACGGCACGCTCGGCAGTCACAGTCAGCCACGTGGCAGCGTCGGCCAGTGGGGCCAAGGCTTGGGCTACATCGGCGCGGTTGCTGCGCACTTCAATACCCAACGCGCCCTGCCCTGCGGCAGGCAGCATCTCCGTGGTTTCAAAAATGTGACGAATGCGCTCACCCAAGCCCAAACGCTTGAGACCTGCCGCAGCCAAAACGATGCCGTCGTACTGACCTTCGTCCAATTTGCGCAAACGGGTGTCGAGGTTGCCCCGCAGGGGCTCAATCTTCAAATCTGGCCGCAACGCGCGCAGTAGCACCGTGCGGCGCAGGCTAGAGGTGCCCACCACCGCGCCTTGTGGCAAATCATTGAGGTGTGCGTAGGTGGACGACACCCACGCATCACGCGGGTCTTCGCGCTCCATCACGCAGGCTAGGTCAAAGCCTTCCGGCAAATCCATGGGCACGTCTTTGAGCGAATGCACGGCCAAGTTAGCGCGGCCCTCTTCCAATGCCACTTCGAGCTCTTTCACAAACAGGCCCTTGCCGCCCACTTTGCTGAGACTGCGGTCCAAGATTTGGTCACCCTGCGTGGTCATACCCAACAGTGCCACACTGTGGCCTTGGGCCTTCAACAAGGCTTGCACGTGCTCGGCCTGCCACATGGCCAAACGGCTTTCGCGGGTAGCGATGGTCAAAGAAACTGGGGAAGTAGAGGCAGTGGACAAAACAAAACTCGCTTTTTCAGGGCCACGAAGCGCGCGGCGATATCGATTGCAGTAAATGTTAGCAGGCGCACCCTCGCCTTTAGCTTGCAGATCACACGCCCCACGCAGCGGAAAGCAGAGCCTCTTGACGAGAAGACGCCGCGAGCCCGATAAAATCTGACACCTATGACAAACCAACTCGACAAAAAATCCCAAGCGTGGTCCGCCCTGTTTTCTGAACCCATGAGTGAGTTGGTCAAGCGTTACACCGCCAGCGTGTTCTTTGACAAGCGCTTGTGGCAAGCCGACATCACGGGCAGCTTGGCCCACGCGGAGATGCTGGGCCACCAAGGCATCATCGGCAAAGACGATCACGCCGCCATCCAAAAAGGCATGGCGCAAATTTGGTCTGAGATTGAATCTGGCCAGTTCGAGTGGAAGCTCGACCTCGAAGACGTGCACCTCAACATCGAAGCGCGCCTCACCCAACTGGTGGGCGATGCTGGCAAACGCCTCCACACAGGCCGCAGCCGCAACGACCAAGTGGCCACCGATGTGCGCCTGTGGTTGCGCAGCGAAATGGACCTGATCATCGACTTGTTGGTCGATTTGCAAAAGTCACTCGTGGAAGTGGCCGAGAAAAACGTCGAAGTCATCTTGCCCGGCTTCACCCACTTGCAAGTGGCCCAGCCTGTGAGCTTTGCGCACCACCTGTTGGCCTACGTGGAAATGTTTGCCCGCGACGCCGAGCGCATGAGCGACGTGCGCCGCCGCACCAACCGACTGCCTTTGGGCAGCGCCGCATTGGCTGGCACCACCTACCCGCTGGACCGCGAACGCGTGGCTTACACGCTGGGCATGGTCGATGAACACGGCAACGCACAAGTCTGCCAAAACAGCTTGGACGGCGTGAGCGACCGCGACTTCGCGATTGAGTTCACCGCCGCCGCCAGCCTGTGCATGGTGCACATCAGCCGCATGTCGGAAGAGTTGATTTTGTGGATGAGCCAAAACTTTGGCTTCATCAAAATTGCCGACCGCTTCACCACCGGCAGCTCCATCATGCCGCAGAAGAAAAACCCAGATGTGCCCGAACTCGCGCGCGGCAAAACAGGCCGTGTGGTCGGCCATTTGATGGGCCTCATCACATTGATGAAAGGCCAGCCCCTGGCCTACAACAAAGACAACCAAGAAGACAAAGAGCCGCTGTTTGACACGGTAGACACGCTCAAAGACACGCTGCGCATCTTCAGCGAAATGGTGGGCGGCCAAGTCAACCCAGCCACAGGCCAAAAAGAGGGCGGCATCACCGTCAACGTCCAAGCCATGGAAGACGCGGCCAAAAAAGGTTTTGCCACCGCAACGGACTTGGCTGACTACTTGGTGAAAAAAGGCCAGCCCTTCCGCGATGCGCACGAAACCGTGGCCCACGCTGTCAAAGCCGCCGCCAGCCACAACTGCGACTTGTCTGATCTACCGCTGGAAGTGCTGCAAAGCTTTCACCCCGCCATCGAGAAAGATGTGTACGACTGCTTGAGCTTGCATGGCTCGCTCAATGCACGCAACACCTTGGGTGGCACAGCCCCTGTGCAAGTGCGGGCGCAGATTGCGCGTCATCACAAACGCCTCGCCTGAAATGCCAGAGATCAAAGATCAGCGCAGCGCCCTTCAAGCCATCGCTGTCTTTGAAGCCCTCAAAGGCTTGGCCGCCTTAGCAGGTTTGATTGGCGTGCTCGACCTGCTGCACCGCGATGTGCGTGCCGTGGTCTTGACGCTGATTGGCCGCTTTGGCCTTGACCCTGCAAGCCACTACCCCTCGCTGCTGCTGCATTACGCAGAACTTTTGCCTCAAGCCGATGTACACATGCTGGTGATATTGGCCTCGGCCTACATTGTGTTGCGCTTGATCGAGGCGACGGGTCTTTGGCTGAATAAAGCATGGGGGGAATATTTGGGCGCGCTGTCGGGCGGCATTTACATCCCCTTTGAGGTGGTGCATTTTATCGACGAGCCCTCATGGATGAACGCATTCATCGTGGCCTTGAATGTCCTCATCGTCGGATACTTGGTCTACGCGCTATGGCAACGCCATGAACACAAGGTACACGCATGACCGACATCCTCACCCTCACCATGAACCCCGCCTTGGATGTGCTCACCTCCATTGAGCAAGTGAGTGACACCCACAAGATGCGTTGCGGCCCCACGCTCAAGCATCCGGGTGGCGGCGGCGTGAACGTGGCGCGTGTGCTGCACCGCTTGGGCTCGAACTGCGTGGCCTTGTATTTGGCAGGGGGCGTCACAGGCGAGCGTCATCACAAGTTGATGAACACTGAGAAAGTGCGCTGCCATGTGATGCCCATCGCAGAAGAAACGCGCGAGAGTTTTTCGGTACACGAAACATCCAGCGGCAACGACTTTCGATTTGTGCTGCCCGGCCCCAATGTATCGGCCACCGAAGTCGACGCCTGTTTCGACTATGTCGCCCAGCACCTGCCCAAACAGTTTTTGGTCATCAGCGGTGGCTTGGCGCCCGGTGTGGCCGACAACTTTTATGCCCGCTTGGCAACGCTGGTCAAAGCGCATGGCGTGCGCGTGGTGCTAGACACCAACGGCCCCGCATTGACCGAAGTACTGAAGGTCGGCGTTTATTTGTTCAAACCCAGCTTGCGTGAGCTGCGCGATCTGACTGGCCAAGCTTTGCCCGATGAAGCCAGCCAACTGTTAGCGGCGCAGCAACTCATCCAAAGTGGTCAAGCTGACATCGTGGCGCTGTCCTTAGGCGCAGACGGTGCGATGGTGGTCAGCGCCACGGAGCAATGGCGCGCACGCAGCGTCAAAGTGGATGTGCAAACCACCATCGGCGCGGGTGACAGCTTTGTAGGCGCGATGGTGTGGTCACTCGGACGGGGAGAGCGCTTAGTCAAAGCCTTTCAATACGGCATGGCGTCTGGCGCCGCAGCCTTGCTTGCGCCTGGTACCTCGTTGAGCCAAGCCTCAGATGTGCACTATTTGCTGCCACAAGTGGTGGTCGAAGCCATCTGATGGCCTCGCTTTAAATTATTTCAATCTCGCTGTCGCACTCTTCACAGGGCTTCAGCGTCACCTCGGGCTACCATGCGTCTCAAATTTAGGAGACCTTGCATGCCCGTGATTACCAACATCGAAGACTTGCGCGTTTTGGCCGAAAAACGTGTGCCCCGCATGTTCTATGACTACGCCGACTCAGGCAGCTGGACCGAGGGCACGTACCGCGCCAACGAAGCAGACTTCCAAAAAATCAAGTTGCGTCAGCGCGTGGCAGTAAACATGGAAAACCGCAGCACCGCCACCAAGATGGTGGGCCTCGATGTAAAGATGCCTGTGGCCATTGCCCCCGTGGGTCTGACCGGCATGCAAAGTGCCGACGGTGAAATCAAAGCGGCCCGCGCTGCTGAAAAATTTGGTATCCCCTTTATCTTGTCCACCATGAGCATTTGCTCCATGGAAGACGTCGCCGCTGCTACCACCGCCCCCTTCATGTACCAGCTCTACATGATGCGTGACCGCGAGGCCATGGCCAACATGATCGAACGCGCTCGCAAAGCCAAGTGCAGCGCCTTGGTGCTGACACTCGATTTGCAAGTGATTGGCCAACGACACAAAGACTTGAAAAACGGCCTGACTGCGCCCCCCAGCCCCACCATCGCCAACATCATCAACCTGATGACCAAGCCACGCTGGTGTCTTGGGATGGCTGGCACACGCCGTCACACCTTTGGCAACTTGGTGGGTCACGTCAAAGGCGTGAGCAACATGAAGTCGCTCTCCTCTTGGACCAACGAGCAGTTTGACCCACGCCTGTCGTGGGAAGACGTGGCTTGGGTCAAAGCCCAGTGGGGCGGCAAGCTCATTCTCAAAGGCATTCAAGACGTGGAAGATGCCAAGCTCGCGGCACAAAGCGGCGCAGACGCCATCGTGGTTAGTAACCACGGCGGTCGCCAGTTGGACGGCGCGCAATCCAGCATCGAAGCCCTGCCTGCCATCGTGGCGGCCGTGGGCGATCAAATTGAGGTGTGGATGGATGGCGGCATTCGTTCGGGACAAGACGTGCTCAAGGCTTGGGCTTTGGGCGCACGCGGCACGCTGATTGGCCGTGCCATGGTGTATGGCCTCGGCGCCATGGGCGAAGAAGGTGTGAGCAAAGCGCTGCAAATCATCCACAAAGAGCTGGATGTGACCATGGCATTTTGCGGTCACACCCACATTCAAAATGTGAACACCAACATCTTGTTGCCGGGCACGTTTCCCACGGCTTGAAGCATATGTATTGAGGCACACTTCAGGGATGAGCGAAGACACAACATCCCCTACAGTTCCCCCTCAAACATCCACGGGCGTCAGCGCTTGGTGGCGTGCGCTGAGTATTTTTCTGGCCCTTCTGGTGTTCATCGGTTGGGCCTTCAGCGCCAGCATGTATGAGCAATTCAAAGCGCAAATCCACCACTTGGAAGCCAAACTGGTGGAGATTCCTCAAGTGCGCGAAGTGTCTGTGTTGTTAGACGACGCACAGGCCCCCGCCATGCTGCTGACCTACGACCCAAAAAATCAAAAGCTGCAAGTGCAACGCTTAAACAACGTCAAAGAAGGCCGCGAACAAGCCTTGCATGTCTGGGCCATCGCCGAAGATGACACACCTCGCATGTTGGGCGTACTCACCAACAAATACAAAACCCAACAGCTCGATGTGCCCACGCCAGCCATTGAAGGCGCTCGCAGCTTGGCCATCAGTGTTGAAAACAAAGACCGAGGTCCTGACAAAGGCAAACCACAGCAGCCTTGGCTATTCAAAGGCTGGTTGGTACAAAAAGCCATTTGATTCAGCTCCGCCTAGGTTGAGGATTTTGAGCCGTGACCGCATTGCCTGACACCGCTCCACATCGCCGCATCGCACACCTCGACATGGATGCGTTTTACGCCTCCGTCGAACTATTGCGTTACCCACAGCTCAAGGGCTTGCCTGTGGTAATTGGCGGGGGTCGTCGCCGAGAAGACGACATGCTGAGTCGTTTGCGAGAAGTGCACCCCGAACACGAATGGTCAGAACACAACCTGCACGAAATACCGCTAGCTTTCTTTCCACGCATCGCGGCCTACACAGGGCGCGGTGTGATTACCACGGCCACTTATGCGGCACGGCAGTTTGGCGTGGGCTCGGCCATGGGCGTGATGAAGGCGGCCAAGCTCTGCCCCGACGCCATTTTGCTGCCAGTGGACTTTGACCAATACCGCCATTACTCGCAGCGCTTCAAAGCCATCATCACCGAGATCGCGCCGCTCATGGAAAACCGTGGCGTGGACGAGGTGTACATCGACTTCACCGATGTACCGGGCGGTCAACGCGAAGGCGGACGTGTATTGGCAAGACTCATTCAAAAAGCAATTTTTGATGACACAGGTCTCACCTGTTCGGTGGGCGTCGCGCCCAATAAGCTGCTGGCCAAGATGGCGAGTGAGTTCAACAAACCCAACGGAATTTCTATCGTCACCGAGAACGATTTGCAAAGCCTGGTCTGGCCGCTGCCCTGTCGCAAGGTCAACGGCATTGGCCCCAAGGCAGAGGCCAAGCTGGCCACGCACGACATTCATACGATTGGCGAACTCGCCCAACGCGACCGCGTGTGGCTGATGCAGCAGTTTGGCAAAAGCTACGGTGCATGGTTGCACGATGCGGCCCACGGCAAAGACGACCGCTCCGTGGAAACCGAGAGCGAACCCGTGAGCATCAGCCGCGAAACCACGTTTGAGCAAGACCTGCATGCCGTACGTAACCGCGAAGCGTTGAGCGCCATCTTCACCCGACTGTGCGAACAAGTGGCCGCCGACTTACAACGCAAAGGCTATGTAGGCAAAACCATTGGCATCAAGCTGCGCTATGACAACTTTCAAAGCGTCACACGTGATCAAACGCTAGACCACCCCATCAACCAATCCGCCGCCATTCGACACGCGGCAGGCCAATGTCTGAAGCGCGTAGACCTCAAGCGACGCTTGCGTTTGCTGGGCGTACGGGTGGGTTCGTTGATGAAATTGGAAGATTGGCAAGCCCAAAACCTACGTGCTGAGGAAGCACCCACCCCACCGTTTACCGAGTCTTTGTTTGGTGACGATTACACCTAAAGTAGCAAATGAGCCGTGCAGGTGAAAATAGCCGAATCGCGAAAACTGGATTTTGAAAATGCGCATGCTCAAACGAAATCTATTCAGCCTACTGACCTGTGCTTTACTTTTCAGTAGCACCACCCAAGCCGCTTGCCTAGGCGAACAAAACACCACCAAGGTCTATTCCTTCGAAGTAGTGCCCCAGTTCACTGCTGCCAAGATTTACACCACGTGGTCGCCTTTGCTGCAACGTGTAGGTCAAGATGCAGGACTGTGCTTTGATCTGCGTGTGTCCGCCACCATTCCCGAGTTTGAACACAAACTACTCAAGGGTGAGCCAGAATTTGTTTTTCTCAACCCTTATCACGCGGTACTGGCGTATCAAAAGAAAAAATACCAACCACTGCTGGCTGACAGCGAAGATTTGCTCACAGGCATTTTGGTGGTGCGTGCAGACAGCCCCATCAAAACTCTGGATGAGTTGAAAGGCAAAAATCTCACGTTCCCTGCGCCCAACTCATTTGCAGCCTCTTTGTTGATTCGCGCTGAATTAGCCAAAAAGAAAATTGACATCACGCCTGTTTTTGTAAAAACCCACAGCAATGTGTATCGCTCGGTGATTGGCAAAGATGCCATCGCAGGCGGTGGCGTGAACAACACCTTGGACAACGAAGCACCCGAAGTGCGTCAACAGTTGCGCGTCCTCTATGAAACGTCGGCCTACACACCTCACCCTGTGGCCACACACCCCTCTGTCTCGACTGCTGTGCGCGAGCGCTTTCTCAAAGCCATGCTCAAACTCACACAAGACGAGGAAGGTCGCAAGCTATTGGACGGCATCAACCTCAGCAAACCACAAGCCGTCACCTACGCCAAGCACTACAAACCCTTGGAATCTTTGCAGCTTGAAAAATTCTTAGTCTTGACAGGTCAATGACATGTCACAAGGTTTCAAGGCTTCACATTGGAAAAGTGTCAAACCTGCGCTCTTGATTGGGTTGGCTTTGGCTTTATTGCAAATTGGCTCGGGTGTGGCGGCGTATTACCAATCGAAAAGTTTGTTGTGGGAAGGTAAATACCAAACCTCGCAAAATTTATCGCGTGGTTTGGTGGTTGCCGTCGCGGACCAAATGGTGCTCAAAGACTATGCCTCCGTAGAGTCACACATTTTGCAAACGATGTCCAACGCCGAAGTGGCCTCCGTCATGTTGACGGACACCGCAGGCAGGGTGTTGTCTGCCCTCAAGCGCGCACCAGGCCAAGAACCACGGTTGATGTTTGACCCCTATTGGATTCCCACACCAGAAACAAGCCAACGTGTCGTGCAATCACGCGATGACGCATTCATCACCACCTGGACCAAAGTGAGCTTGGGCTCTGACCTCGGTTGGGTGCGTTTACAAACCTACAACGAACTCGACAGCGCTGACTTGCGCAGCCTGCGCCAACAAACGCTGTTGCTGTCAGCACTGTCAGTACTGTCAGGCATCGTCATCTTGGGCGTGTTTTTGTGGCGTGCTTACTTCACCGTGGTCAAGCGTGAGCACATGTTTGAAGTCAAACTCGACGAAGCAACCAAACGTTTGGTGCAATCTGAAAAACTGGCTTCACTCGGCGAATTGGCTGCGGGCGTCGCGCACGAAATCAACAATCCCGTGGGCTATGTATCCTCCAACCTGACCACTTTGCAAAAGTATTTGACTGTCTACGAAAAAGTGTTGGATGCACCCGAGGCTGACAGCGCAGAGATGGCTGCGCTCAAGAAAAAACTCAACTACGCCTTCATCCGTGACGATTTGCAAAACTTGGTGACAGAAACTCAAGAAGGCGTGGGTCGCGTGAAGACCATCATCCAAGACTTGAAAGACTACGCACGCACCAATGCAGCCACACACTATGTCGCCTCAGACATTCAACTGGGGTTGAAGTCCACCCTCAACATCGCGCGCACCCAACTCAAAGGCCGTGCCGATGTGCGCTTGGAATTAGGCAACTTGCCTTTGGTAGAGTGCGCCCCCTCACAAATTGACCAAGTCTTCTTGAACCTCATCGTCAATGCAGCGCAAGCCATGCCAGAGGGCAAGATAGGTTTGATAGACATCCGAACTGACAGCAATGACAAACTGGTGTGGATTGAAGTCAAAGACAACGGCCCGGGTATCTCACCCGACGTACTGAAAAAAATCTTCGACCCATTTTTCACCACCAAAGACCCGGGCACGGGCACAGGCTTAGGCTTGTCTGTGTCACAAAACATCATTCAGCAACATGGCGGTACGCTCACCGTGGACAGCACGGTAGGCGTGGGTACCACGTTCAGAATCACACTGCCCATCAAACGGCCTGCGGCCAAAGGATGACCATGACTTCCAGCAATGACTCGTTCGATGCCAGCCAATACAAAGTGTTGTGCGTGGATGATGAACCCAATATCTTGTCGGCACTGCGCCGCATGTTGTCGCTCGAAGGTTTTGAGGTGTTCACTGCAGACAGTGGCATACAAGCATTGGAGTTACTGGCCAAAGAGCCCGTGAACGTCATCATCTCTGACATGCAAATGCCAGGCATGAATGGCACAGAGTTGCTTGAAAAAGTACGTCAGCAGTGGCCACACACCATGCGCCTCATGCTCACAGGTGCGTCCGATGTATCTGGCGCGATTGCGGCCATCAACCAAGGTGCGATTTACCGTTATACCGCCAAGCCTTGGAACGACGAAGAGCTGCTGGGCACGCTCAAGTCAGCCATTGCATTTGGCACACTGGCCAACGAACATGAGCGCTTAGAAGCACTCACCGTCGCACAAAAAGAGTCACTCAATGAAATGGTGGACACGCTCGAGTCACGCGTGCAAGAGCGCACCCAAGATTTACGTGCAGCTTATGTCGCTTCGATCAAAGCCTTCTCTAACATTTTGGAATTGCGCCGCCCCGACCTACTGCCACACTCACGCCGCGTGGCCACGCTGTCGATGAAGATGGCCAAGCTGGCGGGATTGAGCGATGACGAATGTCAATCGGTCTACATCGCCGGCCTGCTGCACGACATTGGCAAGATTGGCTTGAGCGACCGCGTACTCAACACCAAGTTCATCGAGTTGCCTCTGGCCGATGCCAAGGTGTATCGCACGCACACCACCATGGGTGAAAAAACACTCAACACGTTAGACGACATGAAAAACGTGGCCGCCATCATTCGCTCGCACCATGAGTACTTCAACGGCACAGGTTTTCCAGATGCTCTGTCGGGTAAAGACATTCCGATTGGCGCGCGCATTGTGGCGATTGTGGAAGCTTACGAAGAGCTGCAATCAGGCGACTACGCCAAAACCGAGAGTACCCCCGCAGACGCGGTACGCGTGATCTTGAGCAACAAAGCTAAATTGTTCTGTCCCGAGATGACCGATGTTTTTGTGAAGGCTTTACGGAGCTAAAAAACGGCAAATGGCGCGGCTCACTCAGGGCATTGAGCACGCGGTCACTGACGCGCAGTGCGTACATTAGACGGCATAGCCTGCGGATGACTGGTGCGCCAAGGGTTAATGTCTAAACCACCGCGACGTGTATAACGCGCATACACCTCTAAGCGCAGCGGCTTGCAGCGGCGGGTGATGTCCATGAAAATGCGCTCCACACACTGCTCATGAAACTCGTTGTGGTTTCTAAAGCTCACGATGTAGCGCAACAACCCCGCGTGGTCAATTTGTGGGCCGGTGTAGCTGATGCGCACACTGCCCCAGTCGGGTTGACCTGTGACCAAGCAATTGCTTTTGAGCAAATTGCTGGTCAAAGTTTCGGTGGTCGGCGCTTCGTTGAAGTTGGCCGTGAGCAATTCCGGCTTGGGCTGATATTGGTCGCAATCCAAATCCAAACGATCCAAGCTCAAGCCGTCCAACTCGTGCACAGGCTCGCGGTCAAAGTGTTCGGGCAAAACAAGCTGCACACCCACGCTGGATTTAACAGGTTCGCCATGCCAAATAGCAGCACTCAAGTCTTGTCGCAAACGCGATTGCAACTCGGCCGCATCGTTAATGCGGGTGTTGTTGAAACTGTTCAAGTACAGCTTGAAAGATTTGCTTTCGATGATGTGCGTGGACTCAGCAGGCACGGTGATACGCGCCAACGCCACCTGAGGCTTTCCGCGTGGGTTGAGCCAACTCAGCTCGTAGGCCGTCCACAAATCAGCGCCAAAAAATGGGGGCTGCGCAGGGACACCAATTTCGTCACGTTTGGTTTGGCGTGGGATGGAAAACAGCAACGATGCGTCGTACTGGTCCACATACGATGACGACTTGCCAAGCTGCGATTGTTCAGGGGTGTTCATAAATTTCATCAGTCCAGTTTGCGGCGGAACACTTTGCGGTCGGGCTCGGACACCGAAGCATCAAATACATAACCTTCAAGATTGAAGCCCTCCAGCCCTTGGGGATTTTTGACTTGGTGAGTCACGGCATAGCGCGTCATCAAGCCGCGTGCACGCTTGGCGTTGAAGCTGATGATTTTGTATTTGCCGCCTTTGTAGTCTTCAAACACGCACTCAATCACGCGCGCTTTGAGGGCTTTGCGGTCCACCGATTTGAAATACTCTTGCGAAGCTAAGTTGATGATGATGGGTTCACGCTCACCGTTCAAGCGCTCGTTCAAATAGTCAGCAATCTGCGAACCCCAAAACTTGTAGAGGTTGTTGCCTTTGTGGTTGGCCAACGAGGTACCCATTTCTAAACGATACGGTTGCATCCAATCGAGCGGGCGCAACACGCCGTAAAGACCACTCAGAATCGCCACATGGTCTTGCGCCCAGTCCAAATCTTTCGGCTTCAATGTTTTGGCATCCAAGCCCTCATACACATCGCCGTTAAAAGCCAACACGGCTTGCTTAGAATTTTTGGCGGTGAATTTTGGGCTCCACGCCTGGTAGCGCGCCACGTTCAGGCTAGAGAGCGCATCACTCAAATGCATCAAGCTGGCAATGTCTTGCGGCGTTTTCTCTTGCAGGATGTCAATCAATTCAGCAGACTGCTTCACAAATAGCGGTTGCGTGTGCGGCACGTCAACCGCAGGGGTGTCGTAGTCAAGGGCTTTGGCGGGTGAGAGCAGGTACAACATAGGACGAAATAGGCTTCACAAGTAAGCTTGAATTATCGGGGGCAGACGCATTTCCCCCTAGGTAAAATGTAGGTTTTCGCCTTCAGGCACAACGGCTGCATTTTGCTCGCCGTTTTCTTTTGTCAAAAGCACCCCCCATGAGCAACACGCCCTCTGCCTCTTCAAGCCCTATCGAACAACCCGGCCTTGAGCGCCTGTCTAAATCGTTCGAGCCAGCCGCCCTTGAAGCCCATTGGGGCCCCGAGTGGGAAAAACGCGGCTACGGCGTGGCCGGTTTCCGTGGCACGGGTACACCCGCAGCAGACGCACCCGCGTTTGCCATTCAGCTGCCACCGCCCAACGTAACGGGCACGCTGCACATGGGCCATGCGTTCAACCAGACCATCATGGACTCGCTCACGCGTTACCACCGCATGTCTGGCTTCAACACCGCTTGGATTCCAGGCACTGACCACGCGGGCATTGCCACGCAAATCGTGGTGGAGCGGCAACTGCAAGCCAAAGGCATCAGCCGCCATGACATGGGGACCAGCCCCGCCGAAGCACGTAAGAACTTCGTGAGCAAGGTGTGGGAATGGAAAGAAGAGTCAGGCAGCACCATCACCAACCAAATGCGCCGCATGGGCGACAGCGTGGACTGGAGCCGCGAATACTTCACCATGGACCCCAAGCTGTCCAAGACCGTGACCGAAACCTTTGTTCAGTTGTATGAACAAGGCCTGATTTACCGCGGCAAGCGTTTGGTGAACTGGGATCCAGTGCTCATGAGCGCGGTTTCCGACCTCGAAGTTGAGAGCGAAGAAGAAGACGGCTCGATGTGGCACATCCGGTACGACCTCGTGGACACGGATGGCAGCCTTGCGGCTGCAGGCATCGGTTCATTGACCGTCGCGACCACCCGCCCTGAAACCCTGCTGGGCGATGTGGCCGTGATGGTGCACCCCGAAGACGAGCGCTACAGCGCACTCATCGGCAAACAGGTGCACCTGCCTCTGTGTGGCCGCACCATCCCCGTCATTGCAGACGACTACGTGGACAAAGCATTCGGCACCGGCGTGGTCAAGGTCACGCCTGCGCACGACACCAACGACTACGCCGTGGGCCAGCGCCACAAACTGGACATGATTTGCGTGCTGAACTTGAACGCAACCATCAACGGCAACGCGCCCGAAAAATACCGTGGCTTAGACCGCTTCGTGGCCCGCAAAGCCGTGGTGGCCGACCTCGAAGCTGCAGGCCATTTGGTCGAGGTGAAGAAACACAAACTCATGGTGCCCCGTTGCGCCCGCACCGGCCAGGTGATTGAGCCCATGTTGACCGACCAATGGTTCGTTGCCATGAACCAGGTCGGCAAAGGCGACGCCACCGGAAAAAGCATTGCGCAAAAAGCCATCGACGCTGTGCAAACCGGCCAAGTGAGCTTTGTGCCTGAGAACTGGGTGAACACCTACAACCAGTGGATGAATAACATCCAAGACTGGTGCATCTCACGCCAGCTGTGGTGGGGCCATCAAATACCAGCGTGGTACGACGAAGACGGCAATGTGTATGTTGCACGCGACGAAGCAGAGGCGCAAGCCAAAGCCCCCGGTAAAACTCTCAAGCGTGACGAGGATGTGCTCGACACGTGGTACTCCAGCGCACTGGTGCCATTCAGCACACTGGGTTGGAGCAGCGACATTGCGAGCGAAGCAAGTGGGAGCAAGGCCGGTTCTGGCAGTCTCGCCAGCGGCCAGACTGACTACGACCTCTATCTGCCAAGCAGCGTGCTGGTCACTGGCTACGACATCATCTTCTTCTGGGTCGCTCGCATGATCATGATGACCACGCACTTCACAGGTCGTGTGCCATTCAAGCATGTGTACATCCACGGCTTGGTGCTCGACGCACAGGGCAAGAAGATGAGCAAGTCTGAGGGCAACGTTCTTGACCCGGTTGACTTGATTGACGGCATCACCTTGGAGCCTTTGCTCGACAAGCGCACCCAAGGTTTGCGCAAGCCCGAGACTGCGCCCAAGGTGCGCAAGCAAACCGAAAAAGAATTTCCAGAAGGCATTCCCGCCTATGGCGCTGATGCATTGCGTTTCACGTTTGCGGCCATGGCCACACTGGGTCGCAGCATCAACTTTGACAGCAAGCGCTGCGAAGGCTATCGCAACTTCTGCAACAAAGTATGGAACGCCTCACGCTTTGTATTGATGAACTGTGAAGGCCAAGACTGCGGCCTCAAAGAACACACCAAAGAAGAATGCGCTGTAGGTGGCCCATCACACGGCTACCTGAACTTCAGCCAAGCTGACCGTTGGATTGTGTCCAAGCTGCAACGCGTGGAAGCCGAAGTGGCCAAAGGCTTTACAGAATACCGCCTCGACAACGTGGCCAACACGATTTACGACTTCGTGTGGAACGAGTTCTGCGATTGGTATTTGGAAATTGCCAAGGTACAAATCAACACCGGTGACGATGCGCAGAAACGAGCCACGCGCCGGACCCTAATTCGCACCCTTGAAACCATCTTGCGTTTGGCCCACCCCATCACCCCCTTCATCACAGAAGAGTTGTGGCAAACCGTGGCGGTGGTTGCAGGTCGCGTGAAGGCAGAAGACACAGCGGCGTCCATCAGCATCTCGGCTTACCCCGTGAGCCAACCTGAGCGCATCGACGAACAAGCTGAAGCCTATGTGGCCCGCGTGAAGTCACTGGTCGATGCTTGCCGCAACTTGCGAGGCGAAATGGGCGTGTCACCCGCGACGCGCATGCCTTTGTTTGCGCTAGCGGGTAGCGCCGAAGAGCACGCCTTCATGCAAGGCGTCGCACCTGTGTTGCAAGCCTTGGCCAAACTCAGCGAAGTCAAAGTGTTTGACGACGAAGCATCATGGTCTGCCGCCGCACAAGCTGCGCCTGTGGCTGTGATTGGTGAGTTGCGCGTGTGCTTGTTCATCGAAGTCGATGTGGCCGCCGAGAAGATTCGTTTGAGCAAAGAAGTCGACCGTTTGCAAAACGAAATCACAAAAGCGGGCGCCAAACTCAGCAACGAAGCCTTCGTGGCCAAAGCTCCACCCGCCGTGATTGAAGAAGCCAAAAAACGTGTGGCCGAATTCACCGCCACTTTGACCAAGGTGCAAGAGCAGCTTGTCAAACTGCAGAAATAAAGCCTCGTTAAACTTGGCAAAACTATTAATTTCACGCGCATGACCCAAACTCTCACCAAAGCCGTCTTCCCTGTTGCAGGCATGGGTACGCGCTTCTTACCCGCCACGAAGGCCAGCCCCAAAGAAATGCTGACCGTGGTGGATAAGCCGCTCATCCAATATGCAGTGGAAGAGGCCTACGAAGCCGGCATTCGTGAAATGATTTTTGTCACAGGCCGCAGCAAGCGCGCGATCGAAGATCACTTTGACATGGCCTACGAGTTAGAGACCGAACTCGAAGCCGCGGGCAAACAAGCCTTGCTCGACATCGTGCGCAGCGTGCAACCCGACGACATGCAGTGCGTATACGTACGCCAAGCACGCGCCTTGGGCCTAGGCCACGCCGTGTTGTGCGCCGAGCACTTGGTGGGTAACGAACCCTTTGCCGTATTGCTGGCTGACGATTTGATGCGCGGCAAAGCTGGTGGCCCTGGTGTGCTGAAGCAAATGGCAGAGGTGTTTGCACGCACGCAGTCGTCCGTGTTGGCCGTGCAAGAAGTGCCACTCGAGCACGTGCACCGCTACGGCGTGGTCGCAGGCAAGGACATGGGCAACCGCTTGGTAGACATCCAGCAAATGGTGGAAAAACCAAAAGCAGAAGTGGCGCCCTCACGCACCACCGTGGCTGGCCGCTATATCTTGACCCCTGCGGTGTTTGAGCGCATTCGCGCAGGCGGACGTGGCGTGCAAGGTGAGATCCAACTCACCGACGGCATTGCGGGCTTGTTGGCCACCGAAAAAGTGTTGGCCTATTCGTATGAAGGCAAGCGCTACGACTGCGGCAGCAAAGTGGGTTTCTTGCAAGCCAGCGTTGAGTTGGCCCTAGAACACGCAGAAGTCGGGGCTGAGTTTCGCGACTACCTCAAGCAACTCAACGTCGCTTGAGAATATGAATGAAGTCGCTGCCCTCTGTGGTTTGCGACAACAACTCATTGCCCGTTTGCTTGGCAAAAGCCGCAAAGTCACGCAATGAACCGGTGTCGGTCGATACCACCTTCAACACCTGACCACTCTCCATCGCAGTGAGGGCTTTTTTGGCTTTCAAAATCGGCAGCGGGCAGTTCAAGCCACGCGTGTCCAGTTCGACATCGATGATCATGCGGGAAACACTCCGGTCGACAAGTAGCGATCGCCGCGGTCGCACACGATGAAGGCAATGGTCGCGTTCTCGACCTGTTGTGCAACTTGCATCGCCACCCAGCAAGCACCAGCGGCTGAGATGCCCGCAAAGATGCCTTCTTCACGCGCCATGCGACGACACATCTCTTCGGCATCGTCTTGGCTCACGTAAACCAACTCATCCACATGGCTGGCGTCGTAAATTTTAGGCAAATACTCTTGCGGCCATTTCCGAATGCCAGGAATGCGCGAACCTTCTGAAGGCTGCGCGCCGATGATGCGAATGGCAGGGTTCTTTTCTTTCAAAAAGCGCGACACACCGGTGATGGTGCCCGTGGTACCCATGGCGCTCACGAAGTGCGTGATGCGGCCGTGCGTTTGCTCCCACAGCTCAGGACCTGTGGTTTCGTAGTGGATGCGTGGGTTGTCTTCGTTGGCAAACTGGTCGAGCATGCGGCCCTTGCCTTCTGCTTGCATACGCTCAGCCAAATCGCGGGCGTATTCCATACCACCGCTCTTGGGCGTCAAGATCAGCTCAGCACCAAAGGCCTTCATAGTTTGGGCGCGTTCAATCGACAAGTCCTCGGGCATGATGAGCACCATGCGATAGCCCTTGATGGCCGCAGCCATGGCCAAGGCAATGCCGGTATTGCCAGAGGTGGCTTCAATCAAGGTGTCACCGGCTTTGATATCACCGCGCTCTTGCGCCCGTTGAATCATGGACAAGGCAGGGCGGTCTTTCACTGAACCGGCGGGGTTGTTACCTTCGAGCTTGCCCAAAATCACGTTGCCGCGTTGGGCGTTATCGGTAGCACCAATGCGCTGCAAGGCGACCAAAGGCGTCTTACCAATCGCGTCTTCAATCGTGGGGTAAATCAAATGTGAACTCATAGCCTAGTACTGTGCCATAAGTCTTATGCCTGCTCCGAAAGTCAAGTCATGCAAAGCGGCAATGATTTGCCGTGCATCACATGAAAACCCGAAAAATTCGATAGGTCTGTTTATTGCTTATTCTTTACCAACCCGAAAAAGAGGAAAAAAATGACCGTCAACACCATAGGCCAAAGCACCTACGCCAACGGATTACAACAAAAGCAGCAAAACATGAACAACATGTTTGCCGCCCTCAAGTCTGGCGACATGACAGTAGCCCAAAAAGCGTATGCATCCTCTGGCATGCCGCCAATGGCCGCCAACAACACCAGCCCACTCGGACGCCTGTACCAAGCCTTGCGCCATGAAGATTTGGCGGGTGCACAAAAAGCAGCACTAGACATGCAAGGTAAGAATGGCAAAAGCACAAGCACGACGGCCAACTCAAACACCAGCAGTGTCAGTACGCCAACAACGCCAGCCCAAAAGGCTGCTGCTTTAGCGCAAGCCAGTCTCAAAGCGCAACAGTCCAGTGTTTTGGCAATGTTGGGCCAAGGCACCAACGTCAACACATGGGGCTAACTCTTGTTTTAAAGCACCACCATGATTCTGAAAATTATCGACATCACTCTGCCCATATTTTTACTTGCGTTGATCGGGTTTTTTTACAGCAAGCGTGTCAACCCTGACTTATCAGGGGCCAACAAATTGATCGTCGACATTGCGCTGCCCATCCTGATTTTTATTTCTTTATCAGCGAAATCATTCGATCCAGTTTCTGCCCTCACATTCACTGGGGCATCCGTTGGCTTGATATTGCTCAGTGGATTGATTGCCTTGCCACTTGCCAAGTTTTCAGGTGCATCACCACAAGCCTTTTTACCTTGCGTGATGTTCACCAACGTTGGCCCTGTGGGGATTCCCTTGATCGCCTTGGCCTATGGTCCAGAGAGCGTCGCATTCTCTGTGGTGTTGCTGGTGATTTCTAACGTGTTGCACTTCACCTTAGGCGCTGGGGTGATGAGTGGCAAAGTCGATTGGCGCATGGTTTATGCCAATCCTTTGATTTGGGCGACAGTGCTTGGCGTGTTCAGTTCTGAAATGGGATGGAAGCTACCCACCGCCGTTCATACATCCTTAACGATGATTGG
>CANFKQ010000023.1 GCA_947447405.1 Comamonadaceae bacterium
AGGTCACCCTGAGGCCTCACCCGGTCCTCACGACATTGCCTATCTCTTCGATCGCTTCATCAAACTGATGGAGGCGAAATAATCATGCCAAAGCGCACCGACCTAAAAAGCATCCTCATCATTGGCGCAGGCCCGATCATCATTGGTCAGGCGTGTGAGTTCGATTACTCTGGCGTGCAAGCTTGTAAAGCTTTGCGTGAAGAGGGCTACAAAGTCATTTTGATCAACAGCAACCCTGCCACGATCATGACCGACCCTGCTACCGCAGACGTGACCTACATCGAGCCTATCACTTGGCAAACGGTTGAGAAGATCATTGCCAAAGAGCGTCCAGACGCCATCCTGCCGACCATGGGCGGCCAAACGGCGCTCAACTGCGCATTGGATTTGTGGCACCACGGTGTGTTGGCCAAGTACAAGGTTGAGCTGATTGGCGCAACCCCTGAAGCCATCGACAAAGCCGAAGACCGCTTGAAGTTCAAAGACGCCATGACCAAAATTGGTTTGGGCTCAGCGCGTTCAGGCATTGCTCACAGCATGGAAGAAGCTTGGGACGTGCAAAAGAGTTTGGGGTTTCCCACCGTCATTCGCCCCAGCTTCACCCTGGGTGGCACAGGCGGCGGTATTGCCTACAACCCTGAAGAGTTTGAAGTCATCTGTAAGCGCGGTCTTGAGGCTTCGCCCACCACCGAGTTGTTGATTGAGGAATCATTGCTCGGCTGGAAAGAGTACGAGATGGAAGTGGTGCGCGACAAAGCGGACAACTGCATCATCATTTGCTCGATCGAAAACTTGGACCCTATGGGTGTGCATACCGGTGACTCCATCACTGTGGCACCCGCACAAACCTTGACCGACAAGGAATACCAAATTTTGCGTAACGCCTCTTTGGCTGTGTTGCGCGAAATCGGTGTGGACACTGGCGGCTCGAACGTGCAGTTCTCGATCAACCCCAAAGACGGCCGCATGGTCGTCATTGAGATGAACCCACGCGTGTCGCGTTCATCTGCGTTGGCATCCAAAGCCACAGGTTTCCCTATTGCGAAGGTCGCAGCCAAGTTGGCGGTGGGCTACACACTCGATGAGCTGCGCAACGAAATCACCGGCGGTGCTACGCCTGCGTCGTTCGAACCTTCGATCGACTACGTGGTGACCAAGATCCCTCGTTTTGCATTCGAAAAATTCCCAACCGCTGACAGCCGTTTGACCACCCAAATGAAATCGGTGGGCGAAGTGATGGCCATGGGTCGTACCTTCCAAGAGTCCTTCCAAAAAGCCCTGCGCGGATTGGAAGTGGGCGTGGATGGCATGAACGAAAAAACCCAAGACCGCGAAGTGCTCGAGAAAGAATTGGGCGAACCTGGTCCTGAGCGCATTTGGTATGTGGGTGATGCATTCGCCATGGGTTTGAGCGTGGACGAGGTGTTTGCCTTGACCAAGATCGACCCTTGGTTCTTGGTGCAAATCGAAGAGATCGTGAAGATCGAACTCGAAGTCGAAACCACGACGCTTGAGGCCATCACGGCTGATGAGTTGCGCGCCTTGAAAAAGAAGGGCTTCTCAGACCGTCGTTTGGCCAAGTTGCTCAAAACCACTGAACACGTGGTGCGTGCGCGTCGCCATGAGCTCAATATTCGCCCTGTCTACAAACGCGTCGACACTTGTGCGGCTGAGTTCTCGACCGACACGGCTTACATGTATTCGTGCTACGAAGGGCATGGAGATGGTGAGTGCGAAGCTGAACCCACGAACAATAAAAAAATCATGGTGCTTGGCGGCGGTCCCAACCGAATCGGCCAAGGTATTGAGTTTGACTACTGCTGCGTTCACGCTGCGCTCGCCATGCGCGAAGACGGCTATGAAACCATCATGGTCAACTGCAACCCAGAGACCGTGTCGACCGATTACGACACATCCGATCGTTTGTACTTCGAGCCATTGACACTCGAAGACGTGCTCGAGATCGTCGACAAAGAAAAACCAACCGGTGTCATCGTTCAATACGGTGGTCAAACGCCTTTGAAGTTGGCGCTCGATTTGGAAGCTGCTGGCGTGCCCATCATCGGCACCAGCCCTGACATGATTGACGCTGCCGAAGACCGTGAGCGTTTCCAAAAGTTGTTGCACGACCTCGGTCTGCGTCAACCGCCCAACGCTACGGCACGCACCGAACCAGAAGCTTTGGAAAAAGCGGCTGCATTAGGTTACCCCTTGGTCGTTCGCCCCAGCTATGTGTTGGGTGGCCGTGCCATGGAAATCGTGCATGAGCAACGCGACCTTGAGCGTTACATGCGCGAGGCCGTCAAGGTGTCGCACGACTCACCCGTGCTGCTGGACCGTTTCTTGAATGACGCGATTGAGTGCGATGTGGACTGCCTGCGTGACCCTGAAGGTAAGACCTTCATCGGCGGCGTGATGGAACACATCGAACAAGCTGGCGTGCACAGCGGTGACTCGGCTTGCTCCTTGCCTCCATACTCTTTGTCTGAAGCCACAGTGACCGAGCTCAAGCGCCAATCTGCCGCGATGGCCGGTGCTTTGAATGTGGTCGGCTTGATGAACGTGCAGTTTGCGATTCAACATGTCGATGGCAAAGACGTCATCTACGTGTTGGAAGTTAACCCACGCGCCTCACGCACTGTGCCTTACGTGTCTAAAGCCACGGGCATCCAGCTGGCCAAGGTCGCTGCACGTTGTATGGCTGGCCAAACTTTGGCTTCGCAAGGTATTACCAAAGAAGTCACACCACCTTACTTCAGCGTGAAAGAAGCGGTGTTCCCGTTCGTGAAGTTCCCAGGCGTCGATACGATTCTTGGTCCAGAGATGAAGTCCACTGGCGAAGTCATGGGTGTGGGCAAAACATTCGGCGAAGCCTTTGTGAAGAGCCAATTGGGTGCAGGTACTAAACTGCCACGACCACGTGATGCCGATGGTCGCTCCACCGGTAAGGTGTTCATCTCGGTGAAGAACAACGACAAGCCACGCGTTATTGAGGTGGCTCGTCAGTTGTCTGCTTTGGGTTTTGAATTGATTGCAACTAAGGGCACAGCGGCATCTATTGTTGAGGCCGGCGTGCCTTGTGATGTGGTGAACAAAGTGACCGAAGGTCGTCCACACATTGTGGATAGCATCAAGAACAACGAAGTGGTGTTGGTCATCAATACTGTGGAGGAGCGTCGTAATGCCATTGCTGATTCACGCCACATTCGTACCTCGGCATTGCTCAACCGTGTTACCACCTTCACGACCATCGCAGGCGCAGAAGCTGCTGTGGAAGGCATGAAGTACATGGACAAGTTGGATGTCATTTCTGTGCAGGAAATGCACGCTCAACTGACAGCCTAAGGACACACGATGAGTACAGTTCCCATTACTAAACGCGGTGCAGAAAAGCTCAAGGACGAGTTACACAAACTCAAAACTGTTGAGCGTCCCTCCGTCATCGCCGCGATTGCCGAAGCCCGCGCACAAGGTGACTTGAGCGAAAACGCCGAATACGATGCCGCCAAAGACCGTCAAGGTTTCATCGAAGGCCGCATTCAAGAAATTGAAGGCAAGTTGTCGGTGGCCAAAATCATTGACCCGACCGAACTGGATGCTGGTGGTCGTGTGGTGTTTGGTGCCACTGTGGCGTTGGAAGAGGAAGAAACGGGCGATAAAGTTACCTATCAAATCGTGGGCGAAGACGAAGCTGATTTGAAGTTTGGTCTCATCAACATCAGCAGCCCGATTGCCCGTGCCTTGATTGGCAAGGAAGAGGGCGATGTGGCTGAAGTGCAAGCTCCAGGTGGTGTGAAGCACTACGAAGTGGTCAAGGTCTCTTACCTTTAAATCCCCCACATGGCGCGGTTACAAATATTTTTGGCCGCGCTGTGGTGGGGCAGTCTTACCACCGTGGGTTTCATGGTGGTGCCCATGCTGTTCGTGCATTTGGAAACATTGGCCATTGCGGGTCAGATGGCTGCCAAATTATTCAGTGCTCAAACATGGTTGGCATTGACTTGCGGTATTCTGCTTTTGCTGGCAGCCAAGCGCGAAAACTTAGACCAAGCCCATACACCTTCACCTTGGGTGGTTGCTGGCATGTTGTTGGCTTTGCTAATTGAGTTAGCTGTCAAGCCTCACATCATGGTCCGAGACAACATGGCTTTGTGGCACAACCTAGGCTCTGCGTTTTATGTTTTGCAGTGGTTGTGTGCTGGCAAGGTGCTGTGGGCACGATGCTCCGTGAGTCTAAAGCCTGCGGTTGCAGCAGGCCCTGCACAAAACGATTAACCCAAGGTGCGTTTTTTGACCGAAATCTTTTTCGGTTTAGCACGTTTGACTTGACCGCCGGAGGTCAGGCGTTGATTGCCCAGCACGCGCAAAGTTTTGACTTCAGGACGTTGGCCGCCACGGCTGCTGTACTTGAGCACTTTGACATCGCGAGGTCCCGCCATGCGGTCTTCGTCGGCGGTGCGTTCTTTTTCAGCGCGGGGGCGCCACAGCACAAATAGCTTGCCGATGTGTTGAATCGGGGCGGCGTTGAGTTGGTCGGCCAAAGCCACAAACATGGCTTCGCGAGCTTGGCGGTCGTCACCCAACACACGAATTTTGATGAGGCCGTGCGCGTTGAGCGCCATCTCGGCTTCTTTGATGACGGCAGCTGTTAAACCATCGTTGCCAATCATCACGACAGGGTCTAAATGGTGCGCTTCGGCGCGGTGAATTTTGCGTTGAGCAGGTGTGAGTTGTATTGCAGACATGCGAGTATTATCCCCGCTCGCTCAAAGGTATGAATTGAAAGCTAAAACTAAAAGCAAAAAAGTCAATAAAACATGGTTGAACGACCATGTGAACGACACTTACGTCAAGCTGGCCCAGAAAGAGGGTTACCGCGCACGTGCGGCTTATAAGCTCAAAGAAATTGACGAGCAGCTCAGCCTCGTCAAGCCCGGCAATGTGGTGGTTGACTTGGGCTGCGCTCCAGGTGCGTGGTGCCAATACTTGCGCCGACGCATGTCGCCTGCAGGTGCAGCTACAGGCACGTTGAACGGCACCATCATTGGGCTTGATATCTTGCCTATGGAGTCTGTGGAAGACGTCACCTTCATTCAGGGCGACTTCCGCGAGGAAGAGGTCTTGACTCAGCTGGAAGCGGCCTTGCAAGGCCGTGCTGTGGACGTGGTGGTGTCGGACATGGCGCCCAACCTAAGCGGCATTGAGTCGACTGACGCGACCCGCATTGCTCATTTGATTGAGCTGGCCGTGGACTTTTCACAAAAACACCTCAAAGACGATGGCGCCTTGGTGGTCAAACTTTTTCACGGCAGCGGCTACAGCGATTTGGTTACTCTTTTCAAAAGCACCTTTCGTGTGGTCAAACCCATCAAGCCCAAGGCCAGCCGCGACAAATCAAGTGAAACCTTTTTGGTAGGCATGGGCGTGAAAAGTCGTGTTTCAGCAAATCCTTGAGTTTCATAAGGCCTGAGCGCGTGAATAAAGCGAGTTCAGCGCTTGAAACGCCTAAAATCAGGCCCATCTCAGTACATCTCGTACTCTTTTTATTTCGGAGCCCACATTGAATAATCAATGGTTCTCAAAAGTCGCTGTTTGGTTGGTCATCGCTTTGGTGATGTTCACCGTATTCAAACAGTTTGAAACACGTCCTGGTGCCGGTTCTGGCTATCTTGGCTATTCGGACTTCCTCGAAGAAGTTCGTGCCAAGCGCATTAAAACCGCCACCATCCAAGAAGGTCAAGGCGGCACAGAAATTAGCGCGGTCACCAATGACGAGCGCAAGATTCGCACAACGGCTACCTACCTCGACCGTGGTTTGGTCGGTGACTTGATTGCCAACGGCGTGAAATTTGACGTCAAGCCCCGCGAAGAAGGCTCACTCCTCATGACTTTGCTGGTGAGCTGGGGCCCCATGTTGCTCCTGATCGGTGTGTGGGTGTACTTCATGCGCCAGATGCAAGGCGGTGGCAAGGGTGGGGCGTTTAGCTTCGGCAAGAGCAAAGCGCGCATGCTGGATGAGAACAACAACCAAGTCACCTTTGCTGACGTCGCAGGCTGCGATGAAGCCAAAGAAGAAGTGAAAGAAGTCGTGGACTTCTTGAAAGACCCACAACGCTTCCAAAAACTGGGTGGTCGTATCCCACGCGGTTTGCTGTTGGTCGGCCCTCCAGGTACCGGTAAAACATTGCTGGCCAAAGGTATTGCCGGCGAAGCCAAGGTGCCGTTCTTTAGCATCTCTGGTTCAGACTTTGTTGAAATGTTTGTCGGCGTGGGCGCAGCCCGCGTGCGGGACATGTTTGAGAACGCCAAAAAGAACGCACCATGCATCATCTTCATTGACGAGATTGATGCCGTGGGGCGCCAGCGCGGCGCCGGTGTGGGCGGTGGCAACGATGAACGCGAACAAACCTTGAACCAAATGTTGGTCGAGATGGATGGCTTTGAAACTAACCTCGGCGTGATCGTGGTGGCTGCTACCAACCGCCCCGACATTTTGGATGCTGCTTTGCTGCGCCCCGGTCGCTTTGACCGTCAGGTGTATGTGACTTTGCCCGATATCCGTGGCCGTGAACAAATCTTGAACGTGCACATGCGCAAAGTGCCAATCGGCCAAGACGTGAACGCAAGCGTCATTGCACGTGGCACACCCGGCATGAGTGGCGCCGACTTGGCCAACTTGTGCAACGAAGCCGCCTTGATGGCCGCTCGTCGCAATGCACGGGTGGTGGAGATGGTTGACTTTGAAAAAGCCAAAGACAAAATCTTGATGGGTCCAGAGCGCAAGAGCATGGTCATGCCAGAAGAAGAACGCCGCAACACGGCGTATCACGAGTCAGGCCACGCTTTGATTGGCAAGCTTTTGCCCAAGTGCGATCCTGTGCACAAAGTGACCATCATTCCTCGTGGTCGCGCTTTGGGTGTGACCATGAGCCTGCCTGAGAAAGACCGTTACAGCTACGACAAAGAATTCATGTTGAACCAAATCAGCATGTTGTTCGGTGGTCGTATTGCCGAAGAAGTGTTCATGAACCAAATGACCACCGGCGCGAGTAACGACTTTGAGCGTGCCACCTCCATCGCGCGTGACATGGTGACCCGCTACGGCATGACTGAGGCCTTGGGCCCCATGGTTTATGCTGAGAACGAAGGCGAAGTGTTTTTGGGCCGATCTGTCACCAAGACCACCAGCATGTCCGAAGCCACCATGCAAAAGGTAGATGTCGAAGTGCGCCGCATCATTGATGTGCAATACAACTTGGCCCGTCGTTTGATTGAAGAGAACTCAGACAAGATGCACACCATGGCTAAGGCCTTGTTGGAATGGGAAACCATCGACAAAGACCAAATCGACGACATCATGGATGGCCGTCAGCCCCGTCCACCGAAAGATTGGACACCTCGCACACCGTCAGGTGGCGACAGTGGCGGTGGCAGTCCTGCGGTGCAGCCAGAACCAGCACCTACGGCTGCTTAACGCGACCGTTTTAGATTGATTCACAGACGGGGCGAAAGCCCCGTTTTTCATGGAGCATTTATGTTTTGGCAAACCACACGTTTTCGCATTGACCTATGTCAGCCGCAGGTGATGGGTATTGTCAATGTCACGCCAGATTCGTTTTCTGACGGTGGTCAACATGCCAACACGCGAGCCGCTTTGGCGCATTGCGAGCAGTTACTCGAAAATGGCGCAAATATCTTAGATATTGGTGGTGAGTCCACCCGCCCCGGTGCACCTGCGGTATCGCTTGACGACGAGTTAGCGCGTGTGCTGCCCGTTGTGCGGGAAGCTGTGCGTTTGAATGTGCCTATCTCTGTCGACACTTACAAGGCTGAGGTCATGCAGGCGGTATTGGATACAGGCGTGGATATCATCAACGATGTGTGGGCTTTACGTCAGCCCGATGCGCAGCGTGTGGTGGCTGCACATGTTCAGTGTGGCGTGTGCCTGATGCACATGCATGGAGAGCCACAAACCATGCAGACCTTGCCGATGCCAGGCCGTTCTGTTTCTCCCGTGGCAGCTTTTTTAAAGTCTCATGCACAAGCGTTGCAAGCCCTGGGCGTAGCGCACGAACGCATCGCGCTAGACCCTGGTGTTGGTTTTGGTAAAACTGTAGCGCAAAACTTTGAGCTGCTCGCATATCAGGATCAGCTGTTGGCCTTGGGCTATCCCTTACTTGTGGGCTGGTCTCGCAAGTCATCAATTGGTGCTGTGACGGGTTGCGAGGTGGGCGAGCGTATGGTGCCTAGCGTGGCAGCCGCGCTGTTGGCGGTCGAGCGTGGTGCACGTATTGTGCGCGTGCATGACGTGGCGCAAACTGTTCAGGCACTGAAGGTTTGGCAAGCCGCCCAAGTTTGAGACAATGGCCTCAAACCAATAACAAACAATAAAAAATACCAAGGCAGAACAAGATGACACGTCAATATTTCGGTACAGATGGCATTCGCGGTACTGTGGGTCAAGCTCCCATTACCCCAGATTTCGTGTTGAGGTTAGCCCATGCTGTTGGCAGAGTGCTTAAGAAAACAGAAGAACACCCCACGGTGCTGATTGGTAAAGACACGCGTATCTCTGGTTATATGCTTGAGTCCGCCCTAGAGTCTGGCTTTAACTCTGCTGGGGTCAATGTGGTCTTGCTTGGGCCCTTACCCACACCTGGTGTGGCCTACCTCACACGCGCACAACGCGCTAGCCTTGGCGTAGTCATCAGTGCTAGCCACAACCCGTTTGCCGATAACGGTATCAAGTTCTTCAGCGCACAGGGCAACAAGCTTAGCGATGCATGGGAGCTAGCTGTTGAAGCAGCATTGGAAGAGTCGCCTGTGTGGGTTGACTCTGCTAACCTCGGTAAGACCAAGCGGTTGGATGATGCTGCAGGTCGCTACATTGAGTTTTGCAAGAGCACATTTTCGAACGACCTCACGCTCAAAGGCTTGAAGATCGTCGTTGACGCAGCGCATGGCGCGGCGTATCACATTGCGCCTAAAGTGTTTCATGAGTTGGGCGCAGATGTCATTGCGATTGGTTGCAGCCCCGATGGTTTGAACATCAACCACGAAGTAGGTGCTACGCACCCTGACGCTTTAGTGCGTGCCGTGAAAGCCAACCATGCTGACTTTGGCATTGCGCTTGATGGCGATGCGGATCGCTTGCAAATGGTGGATGCCGAAGGCCGTTTGTACAACGGCGACGAGCTGTTGTATTTGATGGTGGACGACCGCCTAGCTAATGACGAAGTCGTGCCCGGTGTGGTGGGTACCTTGATGACCAACATGGCTGTCGAGGTGGCCCTGAAAAAACGTGGCGTGCAGTTTGTCCGCGCCAAGGTAGGTGACCGCTATGTGTTGGAAGAGCTCGCCAAAAATAAATGGATTTTGGGTGGCGAAGGCTCAGGCCATTTGCTGGCCTTGGACAAGCACACTACGGGCGATGGCTTGGTGAGCGCTTTGCAGATTTTGCAAACTTGTGTGCGCAGTGGCAAAGCCATGGCAGAGCTGCTCAAAGATGTGACGCTGTTCCCGCAAGCCCTCATCAACGTGCGTTTGCGCCCAGCACAAGACTGGCAATCGAATGCACGGATGAAAGAAGAAGTGCAAAAGGCGGAGGCCGAGTTGGGCGACACAGGACGTGTGCTGATTCGCGCCAGTGGCACCGAGCCTTTGGTGCGCGTGATGGTCGAGGCGCGTGATGAAGTGCAAGCCAATGCTTGCGCTAAACGCATTGCAGATACCTTATCGGCTTAAACCGCCGGCAAAATTTCCAGCACCAACTCAGGAGGGCGGCACAAACGTGTGCCTTTGGATGTGACCACGATGGGGCGGTTCATCAAAAGAGGATGTGCCAATATGGCATCGACCAAGGCGTTTTCGCTCACGCTTGGATTGTCCAAACCTAGTTCGTTATAAGCAGTCTCTTTGCTTCGCATCAAAGCACGCGCAGAACCACCTGACGCTTGGATAAGGTCTTGCAGCTCTTTGCGGGTGGGCTGTGTTTCCAAATATAAAACCACTTTTGGCTCATGCCCGTGTTCACGGATGAGTGCCAATGCTTGCCGTGAATTACTGCATTTTGGGTTGTGATAAATCTTGATTTGGTTCATGCTTTTTCGTCGAATCAATGGCGGGTCGTTGTGCCTTGTGTCTGTTGATAAGAGGCACGCCACAACACGGGCAATAAAACAGCAGTGGTTATGTACAAGGCCAAGCTGCCCGTTTGCCAAAATGCAATGGGAGAATGCGGCGTGAGCCAGCTTAAAGCCAACGCATCAAAGCCTGCGCCGTAAGCAACCAAATAGCCACCCCCCAAACCCAAACCCCACAGCAACACCGTGTACGTGATAAGTGGTAACACCGTGATGCCATAGCAACGCAGTGTGAACACGCAAAACACTTGCACAGCATCTGCCACGTGATACAGCATCAACCAAAGCAACAAAGTGGCTGCCAGCTCAGCCACCTCAGGTGACTGCGTATAAAGCTGTGCAATGGATTGATGCTGCCAGCCAATCAAACCTGCCAAGCTCAGGCTGAGCAACAACACCAAACTTAACCCTGTACGAAGCGCCTGACGTGCGCGGTGTATTTGCCCTGTTCCAATCCAATAACTCACTCGCGAACTGCTAGCGATCGAGAGCGACAAGGGGATCATGTAGAGGACCGCCGTCATGTTGGACACGATTTGATGACTCGCCGTGGCTACTACGCCCAAGCGTGCGATGAACAAAGACATGAGGGTGAATGAGGTCACTTCCACACCAATCGCCAAGCCACTGGGCAGTCCCAAACGCACAAAACGAAGCAGGGTGGGGGCATGCGGTTTTTCCATCGCAGCCCAGATGCGGTAGGGTTTGTAAAAGTCTTGCGTGCGCAACAACCAGAGCGCCAAGACCAACATGAGAAGCATGACAGCCAAGGTCGCCCATGCACACCCCGCTAAGCCCAAGGGTGATAGGACACCCGGCACACCCAAAACCAAAACAATGGACAGTGGGATTTTGACCATCAATGCACCCACTTGCACCCATGTGACCAGTTTTGGTTTGCCAAGGCTTTGATTCAGCGTGCTGTACATGCGAAACAGCAATGAGGCCGGCAGACCAAATGCCACGATATTGAGGTAGCCGCGCACATCTGCTTGCAAATCAAGTGGTACTTGCGTCCAGTTCAGCAGCAGGTCAGGACACAGCAATGCCCACATCCCAAGACTGGCTGTGATTGCGCAAAGGTACAAAGCTTGTCTGACCGAGCGACCAACCTCTGCGTGTTGTTGCGCGCCATGCAGCTCGGCCCATATAGGCAGCAACGCTTGCAACATGCCCATGAGGGAAATGTGAACCGTTACATAAGTCGCCGCAGCAACTGCCAAAGCTGCCAATGCCGTATCTGCAAAGCGCCCAGCGACCACGGTGTCGGTAATGCTGAATGCCATTACTGCGAGTTGTCCGACCATCACCGTGCCGGCGTGCCGCATGATGATTGCGCGTTCGCTACTCATGTGGCCTTATGGCTGGCGACGGTAGTACAGCGTCACATCTTCATTGTTGTCAGATGGGCGGCGAATGGTACGGACACGTGTCCACTCGCTCAGATGAACAACGGCCCCCAAGCCTGGACGCAAATCGTTGTCGACCAGTAGCCAAGTGCAGTTGCTTTGTTGTTCGACGGGCGTTATGTCGATGGCTTTCATATCAAAGTCGCCGTGGTAGTGGAAGGCGGTCATTTGACCGACATCCAATCCGTAGCTTAGCACGCACACATTCTTGGACACCTTAGCATCTTGCTTTGACATCACCGCTTGAATTTGTTCCACCCAAGGTTTGTAGCTGCGTGCAAAGTCCAGTAAGGGGACCCACAACGTCAAGAGCAAGAGCCAACACAGCGCGGCACCTCCTGCAGGTAGCACCATACTTTTCCATAGAGCATGGCGGTGCTTTGAGGTTCGCCACATGACTAACCAAATCCACACCGCAGTAGCGGCTGATGCCAAGACGAGGGCAACCCAGCTAAAACTTGGTTCAAAACCAGGGAACAACCTTTTCACGTTCGCGGCAGGTTGCGCAGGCCAGCCTGTTTGCATAGCAATCCAAATCACCCATATGACGAAGGCGCAGCCAGAGAAAAAGATCAGGGTAAACCAATCAATCAAAGCAGCCACGCTGCGTCGCAAGGTGGGAAGTGCAAACGCAGCCAAGGTGGCAAAAGATGGCAATGCAAGCAACAAAGTTTGGTCTGCCGAGCGTGTCAGCATCGCGGTGATGACGATCAATCCTGTAAACCACATGGGCAGCACCAAATGCCTGCTCCAATACAACGATGTCCATTGACGACGCCAACGCCATAAGGTCCACGCGGCAAGCGGCCATGCTGGCCAGGTGAACCACGCGAGCAGTCGTAGCAAACTGCGCCACTCTTGCCAATCATTGTGTATGGGAAGCAGGCGCCAGTGCCATACGTCAAGTATTGTTGCAAGAGACGTCACAACTGCACCCATGGACAAAAGCAAGAGGGCGTGCAAGCGACCAGTTTTGGCCGTTGTGCTTTGTCGGTCAAGCAGGCATAACAAGCCACTACCAATGGCCATCAAGACTGCAAAGCTTGGCGCACCGCTCAAGCAAAGACCAACCAGACCTGTGCTCAGCGCCGTCAAACTGTAGCGTGGGTGATAAGGCAAAGCTGCTACGCCGTAAAAGGCGCAGCTGACGAAAGCCAATTGCGTCAAGATGGGGCTGGCTTCGTGAGAAAGTAAGGTGAGTCCTAAGCAAGCGATGAGTGCAAGTACTGCGCCATCAGCGATGGTGCGTGCATAGTCTTTGGGTTTTGCTTCCCCTCCAAAAGCAAAAGGCACCGGTTGTGCCTGCGGGCTTAGGGCCAAGTAATAAACGCCATGCCACGTCGTCGCCAATGTCAGGCCTAAGAGCAATGCAAAAGGAATCCGAGCTGCAAGTCCAGCGGATAGCCAACTAGGGGCCAGTTGAATTGCCCATGCACCTAGCCAATAAGGCAGCAGGGCATCTAGCTCGGGTGCCTGTCCCCATGCGCTAGGGTTGAGCCAATCACTCGTGCCCTCAGCCAAAGCTAGCATATGGCCAAAAGCCGTGAACTCGTTGCCCTTCCATGGCTCGCGTCCAAACAAGCCTGGTAACACGTAGGCGACACAGAACAACCATAGAGCGACACGCGGCAAACGGCGCACAGCACTTTGAGGAACGATGGCGGGGGTAGGTTGGGTCACGTTTTTAAATAAAAAAGGCAGCGCGGGGGGCCGGGCTGCCTTGTTTGAAGTGAGCGCAGGGCTTACTTGGCGATAGTCTTGCCGTATTTATTGCGGAAGCGCTCGACGCGGCCACCCATGTTATCGACAGATTTTTGTGTACCTGTGTAGAAGGGGTGTGACTCGCTGGTCGTATCAAGCTTGTACAACGGCAAATCGCGGCCGTCTTCCATCTTGATCATTTCCTTTGTGCTTGCACATGAGCGCGTCACAAATTTGAAACCGTTAGACATATCCATGAAACAGATTTCACGGTAGTTGGGGTGAATGCCTTCTTTCATCGCTTTTCCTTGAGCAGCTGCGGTAGCCACGCCGACCTATTTCGACACACTTTCCGCAAAACGCGTCATTATGCCACGAATGAGGGTACTTTTATTGCAAGATAACCAAAGCAAATGGCAGGCTGAGCATCCCTAAAACTGTGGAAAGCGTGACCAAGCTTGCCACAAACGCTCCGTTGTAGCCCATGCGGGATGCCAACACGTAGCAGCTAGAGGCCGTGGGTAAAGCTGAAAAGGCTAGCAACACGGTGGTTTGTGTTTGATCCAATGTAAAAGCAAGCGCCAACCAGCAAGCCAACAGCGGGGTGATGAGGTGACGAATGGCCAGCAGTGACAGGGCCAATGTCTTGCCCTTCATCAAATGACCAAACTCCATGCCCGCACCTGCCGCCATGAGACCAAGAGCCAAAGATGCCGCACCAATGCGTTGCAAAGGGGGGGTGGCCCAGTTGGGGATGTGCAAGCCTGCCATGTTGGCTAGCAAGCCCGAAGCTGTGGCCAAGATGAGTGGGTTGCGAACGAGCTCACGCCCAAAACTGCGTTGTGAGTGACGCGCCATGGGCCAAACAGCTGCCACGTTGAACAAAGGCACGCAAACGCCAATCAGCACCGCTATAAGAAGCAAGGCTTGCGGCCCCGCAATGCGTTCAGCCAAGGCCAAGGCAATGAAGGAGTTAAATCTAAACGCTACTTGTGCGCTTGCCGCATGCAAACGCGTGTCAATGTGTTTGGATAAAAAAGGCAGCTTGGGCAGTACATAAGACAAGCCAATGCTGCTGAAACCTAGCAGCAGACCCGCCATGATGAGATGCGAAGCTGCTTGCAAATTCAAGGGCGTGCGCACGATAGAGTGAAACAGCAACACGGGGAACAAAAAGAAGTAAACCAAGCTCTCGACCTGCTCCCACACTGTGCGGTTAAGGGCTGTGTATTTGCACACAAGGTAGCCGCAGAGGATGAGGGAAAAATCAGGGAAGAGGAGTTGAGCGTAATTCACATGTAAAGAATAACCGCAGTCGAAAGCCTGAGTGTTTCTCAAGCGTTTACGATTGACGCTCGCATGACACATTCCACGCCCTTGCCAATCTCTGCTCCCGACGCCAACATTGACATTTTCATTGATGCGTTGTGGCTGGAACACGGTTTGGCCCCCAACAGCTTGGCTGCCTACCGCCTCGATTTGAATTTGCTATCTACATGGCTGAATGCTCAAGGCACGCATTTGTTGACGGCGCAAGAGTCAGACTTGCAGCAGTACTTTGCGCACCGCCATGCCGAAACCAAAGCAACGAGTGCCAATCGGCGTTTGACGGTGTTTAAACGCTTTTATCGTTGGGCTCTGCGTGAGCGCATGTTGGTGGCGGACCCTACATTGAAGTTACTCACAGCCAAGCAGCCTATACGTGCGCCCAAAAGTTTGACAGAGGCGCAAGTTGAGAGTTTGCTTAATGCGCCCGATGTGTCCACCAGTTTAGGCATGCGTGACCGCGCCATGTTGGAGCTGATATACGCCAGTGGTTTGCGAGTCAGTGAATTGGTCGGTCTCAAAACCTTGCATGTGAGCTTGAACGATGGTGTCTTGCGCATCATGGGTAAGGGCAGCAAAGAGCGCTTGGTCCCATTTGGCGAAGTGGCGCGCGATTGGTTACAACGCTATTTGAGTGAGGCGCGTCCCATGATGCTGGAGGGTCACCAAACTGAGGCTTTGTTTGTCACGGTGCGCGGCAAAAATGCGGGTGAGGCCATGACGCGTGCCATGTTTTGGCAGCTCATTAAAAGATACGCTTTGCAGGCGCAAATTCATGTGCCGATTTCACCGCATACATTGCGCCATGCGTTCGCCACGCATTTGCTGAATCACGGGGCCGATTTGCGCGCTGTGCAAATGCTGCTGGGGCATGCCGACATTTCCACCACCACCATTTACACGCATATTGCGCGTCAGCGCCTGAAGAGCTTGCATGGCCAGCACCACCCGCGTGGCTAGCTTGGGTATCAGCTGCTTAGCAAATAGTCCAACTCTGCCTCGGTAAAGCCCGCCCGTTTACGGGCTTCTTTGTTGAAGGGGGGACGCAACTTTGGGGCTTCATAATGCTTGGCCAATTCGCGGTAAAACGCTACTGGCTCTAGGCCGCGCTGTTCGCACAGCCAGCGATACCAATGGTTGCCAATCGCCACATGACCCACTTCATCGCGCAAGATGATGTCAAGCAGATCGGCGGCTTGCAAGGCGCTCGCCGTGGCGGCTTTGCGCAGCTTGGTTTGAATCAGGGGTGTGGCGTCCAGGCCGCGTGCTTCGAGCGTGCGGGGTACCAGTGCCATACGCGCCAGCACATCGTCGGCTGTTTTTTGGCACATGTGCCACATGCCATCGTGGGCATCAAAGTCTCCATAACGGTAGCCTAGGCTTTGCAGTTGCGCATGCAGCATTTCAAAGTGCTGCGATTCCTCATAGGCTACGCGCAGCCAGTCGATGTAGTAGGACTCGGGCATGTTGGGGAAGCGCCAAACTGCATCGAGGGCTAGATTGATGGCATTGAACTCAATGTGGCACACCGCATGCATTAAGGCGGCCAAGCCCTCGGGTGTGAAGGGTGTGCGCGTGGGCACTTGTTGGGCTGGAATCAAGCGTGGCAGTTCGGGACGACCCGGCAGCAGAAGGCTTGCATCATTGGCGATCACTTCATTTGTCAGCAGCCCTATATCTTTTTGGTTGGCCCACAGCGACTGCACCGCTTGAACTTTCGCAATGGGGTCGCATATACAAAGGGCGGTCAAGGCTAAAGTGCGTAGGCTCATCCTTACAATTGTAGGAAACCAAAACCGCAGGAGACTTTCATGGCCGTTTACCAACTCGATGCACTGACACCTGATATTGCCGACTCGGCTTGGGTCGCTGACAACGCCCAAGTGATGGGTGATGTGCACATAGCCGCTGACAGCAGCGTTTGGTTCAGCAGCGTGGTGCGAGGCGACACGGCCACCATTCGCATTGGTGAAGGCAGCAACATCCAAGACGGCAGTGTGT
Source organism: Comamonadaceae bacterium (assembly GCA_947447405.1). Taxonomy (GTDB): domain Bacteria; phylum Pseudomonadota; class Gammaproteobacteria; order Burkholderiales; family Burkholderiaceae_C; genus Limnohabitans. Next base: position 16,580 of record CANFKQ010000023.1, read on the forward strand.
TGCACGCCGATGTGGGCATTCCACTCACGATTGGTAAATACGTGACGGTGGGCCACATGGTGCAGTTGCATGGCTGCACGGTGGGCGACGAGTCGTTGATTGGTATTGGTGCCATCGTGCTCAATGGCGCAAAGATTGGTAAAAACTGTTTGGTGGGCGCTGGCTCGCTGGTGACTGAGGGCAAAGAGTTTCCAGATGGCTCCATGATTTTGGGCACTCCCGCCAAGGTGGTGCGTCAGCTCACGCCAGAACAAATCGAAGGGTTGCGCCGCAGTGCGCAGCACTATGTGAATAACAAGAACCGTTTCAAAGCGGGTTTAAAGAAGTTGACTTGATGTCTCAGTTGCATAAATTTTTGTTCGAGGGTTTGCCCGTGCGCGGCATGTTGGTGCAGCTCACCGATGTCTGGCAAGAGGTGCTCAAGCGCCGTGCTGCCAATGCCGAAACCGGCGCCTATGCCGAACCCGTGCGCCATTTGTTGGGTGAGATGACGGCAGCTGCTGTATTGATGCAATCGAACATCAAATTCAACGGCGCTTTGGTGATGCAAATTTTTGGTGATGGTCCACTGAAGCTGGCTGTCGTTGAAGTCAATCCAAATTTAAGCTTGCGCGCCACGGCTAAAGTGGTGGGCGAGTTAGGTGATGCCAGTACCTTGCCAGAGATGGTCAACGTCAACAACGAAGGCCGCTGCGCCATCACACTCGACCCACTCAATAAAATGCCGGGGCAGCAGGCGTATCAAGGCGTGGTACCTTTGTTTGACGACCACCGCGACAAGCTCGATAAATTCAGCGATGTGTTGCAGCACTACATGCTGCAAAGCGAACAGCTCGACACCACCTTGGTGCTGGCCGCGAACGACACCACTGCAGCCGGCTTGTTGATCCAACGGCTGCCCATCAAAGGCGAAGGCAACTTGGCAGCCAAAGCGACCCTAGAAGACGAAGATGAAATTGGGCGCAACGAAGATTACAACCGCATCTCTATCTTGGCCTCTAGCTTGACGTCCGATGAGTTGCTCAACTTGGATGTTGAAACGATTTTGCGCCGCTTGTTCTGGGAAGAAAAACTCGTGCGCTTCGAGCCACTCTCACCCAGCTTTGCGTGTTCATGCAGCCGAGAGCGTGTGAGCAACATGATTCGAAGCTTGGGCACCGAAGAAGTAGAAAGCATCTTGGCCGAGCGCGGAGATGTGGAAGTGGGTTGCGATTTTTGTGGTGAGCAATACCGCTACGACGCGGTGGATGCCGCGCAGATTTTTACGGGAACACCGACGCCCGCACCAGCACCCTCATCGTTGCAGTAGAGTTATTCAACCTTTAACGAGCTTGGTGAACAAGCGGTGTTCACAGTTGCCATCGCCGCAGGTTTCGCAGGGGCCGCTCCAGCGTATGGGTTGCTCGGGGCGTTCTTGTTGCTTGGCCAATAACGGCGCTTGGCGGGCAACGCAAAACAAGGCATTCTTTAAACGTTGTTCGCCGGAACCGTACACCACTTGAAACGGTAAATTGGCCTGCGTGAGAAGCTGTCTAATTTTTCGGTCCACGGGTTCGCGCACATGCTCCCCCACGCGCTGTAACCCGTCGCTAACCCATGCAAGGTCTAGCCCTGTGAGCAAGGTGATGTCAAACAGCGCGTGCTGCTGCAAGGCGTAGGCATCTAGGCTGTGGTCGTTAAACACCATCTGGCTGTACACCGCCGTCATGAGTGGTGTGGTGTCTGTAATTACGATCGACTCTGCGGGCGCCGCCAACACGCGGGCCATTTGCGTTCGGGCAATGTGGTGTTGCTCTTCTTGATTGGGTGTGCGGTTTTCAATGTCGCACCATTCGCGCAAGTATTCGTCCACACGATGCACGACCAAGCCCGACTGCTGCAAATGCGCACTCAGGCCCAAAGCCAGTTGCGACTTACCTGTGCTTTCGGCGCCGAGCAGGGCGATTCTCATGTGGCGTCCACTTCGATGTGTTTGGACCATGTACGCCATCCCATGGCACTGAGCACAATTAACACGAGGTAGAGCAGGGTTGTGAGCCATAAGCCTTTCCACGCAAAAAGCCCTGCAGCCACGATGTTGACGATGATCCAAACCGCCCAGTTTTCTAAGCGTTTGTGTGCGAGCAAATATTGGCCAATCAAACTAAATGCGGTGGGGAAGGCATCCCACCAAGGTACATCGGTGTTGGTGAAGTTCAGCAATACGCTGCCTATAGTCAGCCAAAGCAAAGCACCCATCCAAGCCAAGGTGAAGCGTTGGCGCGCAGGCATGCGCGTGACGGGCAAGGCGGCACCTTTAACACCACGCAGCCACACAGACCAACCCCACATTGCCAAGACCACGAAAAGCACTTGCAGCAGCGCGTCGCCATACAGGCGCTGGCTCCAAAACAAAAAGAAATACAGCACCGAGCTGGTCGCAGCCAAAGGCCACCCCCAATGCAACTCAACGATATTGCACACAATCATCGCGAAGGCCAGCAGCACGGCGATGAGTTCAAGCCAAGAGGTGTCGAGTCCCCAGAGGGTGAATGCGGTCGAGAAAAGGAGTTCAGTCACTTCGCGATTTGTACGAAGACTTCGTTCGGCTTGACCATGCCGATTTCAGAGCGTGCACGCTCCTCGACCATTTCCAGACCGTCTTTAAGGTCGTGGAGTTCAGCGCTCAGGCGATCGTTTGCCAACTGCGCTGCAGCGTTTTGCTGCTTTTGGTCATTCAGAGTCTGACGCAGACGCATCACGTCAGGGATGCTGCCGCGACCAAACCACAGCTGTCCCTGCAGCACAAGCAGCAGGGCAATCAGCACGATGTGGAGTGGACGCAGCATCACAAGCGATTAACGCAAGTTGTAAAAGGCAGAACGGCCGGGGTACACCGCCACGTCGCCCAAGTCTTCTTCAATGCGCAAGAGTTGGTTGTACTTGGCCATGCGGTCAGAGCGGCTCATCGAACCAGTTTTGATTTGACCGGCGTTCAGGCCCACGGCGATGTCAGCAATGGTGCTGTCTTCGGTTTCGCCTGAGCGGTGGCTGATGACGGCTGTGTAGCCCGCGCGCTTGGCCATTTCGATGGCTTCGAAGGTTTCAGTCAAAGTGCCGATTTGGTTGATCTTGATGAGGATCGAGTTGGCGATGCCTTTGTCGATGCCTTCTTTGAAGATCTTCGTGTTGGTCACGAACAAGTCATCACCCACGATTTGCACTTTCTTAGCCAAGCGGTCGGTCAACACTTTCCAGCCGTCCCAGTCGTTTTCAGCCATGCCATCTTCGATGCTGATGATGGGGTACTTGTCGCACCAAGTGGCGAGCATGTCGGTCCATTGTTGGGCTGTCAATTGCAAGCCCTCGCCAGACAAGTGGTACTTGCCGTCTTTGTAGAACTCGCTGGCAGCACAGTCTAAACCGATGGCGATTTGTTCACCAGCGGTGTAGCCCGCAGCAGCAATCGCGTCCAAGATCATTTGGATAGCCGCTTCGTGGCTGGTGACGTTAGGTGCAAAGCCACCTTCGTCGCCCACAGCAATGCTCATGCCTTTGTCATGGATGATTTTCTTCAAAGCGTGGAACACTTCAGCGCCATAACGCACGGCTTCGCGAAAGGTGGGGGCGCCCACTGGGATGATCATGAACTCTTGCAAGTCCAAGTTGTTGTTGGCGTGTGCGCCACCGTTGATGACGTTCATCATGGGCACAGGCAATTGGTTGCCATTCATGCCACCGAAGTAACGGTACAAAGGCAAGCCAGATTCTTCAGCAGCAGCGCGAGCCACCGCCATCGACACAGCCAACAATGCGTTGGCACCCAAGCGGCTTTTGTTGTCAGTGCCGTCGAGGTCGATCAAGGTCTTGTCAAGGAACGCTTGCTCAGAGGCATCCAAACCCAAAATGGCTTCGGAGATTTCGGTGTTGATGTGCTCAACCGCTTTCAACACGCCTTTGCCGAGGTAGCGGCTCTTGTCGCCGTCGCGCAGCTCGATGGCTTCGCGGCTGCCAGTGGACGCACCTGATGGCACGGCCGCACGACCCATGGTGCCGGACTCTAGCAACACATCACATTCCACAGTGGGGTTGCCACGGCTGTCCAAGATTTCACGGGCGACGATGTCGACGATAGCGCTCATTTGTGGTTTCCTATTTCAAGTTTTTAAAAGGGTTTGTGGCTGTGCGCGCGGCATTCAGGCCTCAAAGTTGTTTTCTAAGAAGGGGTGCTTTTTGGTCACGGCATCAAGCTCGACCAAGGTTTCTAACAATGCTTTCATCTTGTTCAATGGAACGGCATTAGGGCCATCCGACCAAGCATCTGAAGGGCAAGGATGGGTTTCCATGAACAAGCCAGCCACACCAGCGGCTACACCAGCGCGCGCCAACACGGGCACCATCTCACGAGTACCACCGCTCACAGTACCTTGACCGCCTGGCTTTTGCACCGAATGGGTCACGTCAAACACCACAGGCGCGCCAGACTTGCGCATCTCTGCCAAGCTGGTCATGTCGGCCACGAGGTTGTTGTAACCAAAGCTCACACCACGTTCACAGGCTAAGAAGCTGTCTTCGGGCAGGCCGGCTTCGCGTGCGGCGTCGCGGGCTTTGTCGATGACGTTTTTCATGTCCCAAGGGGCCAAGAACTGGCCCTTTTTGATGTTCACGGGTTTGCCTGATTGCGCCACAGCACGTATGAAGTCGGTCTGGCGGCACAAGAAGGCAGGTGTTTGCAACACGTCGACCACGCTGGCCACAGGTTTGACTTGTGACTCGTCATGCACATCGGTGAGGATGGGCAGGTGCAATTGGCGGCGAACTTCGTCGAGGATCTTCAAACCGGCATCCATGCCTACGCCGCGTTTGGTGTTGCCAGACGAACGGTTGGCTTTGTCGAACGAGCCTTTGTAGATCAGTGGAATGCCCAAGCTAGAGCAGATTTCTTTGAGCTGGCCAGCCACGTCGATGGACATTTCTAAGCCTTCGATGGAGCACGTGCCTGCGATCAAAAAGAAAGGCTTATCGAGGCCAACGTCAAATCCGCAAAGTTTCATGGCTTGTTCCGTTTCTAAAAAGGTTTAGGCCTTCGCCTTGTGCTCAAGCGCAGCCTTCACGAAGGCGTTGAAAAGCGGGTGGCCATCCCATGGGGTGGATTTGAACTCGGGGTGGAACTGCACGCCCATGTACCAAGGGTGCACGGTTTGTGGCAACTCGATGATTTCGGTCAAGTGCTCGCGTTGGGTGAGCGCGGAAATGACCAAGCCTGCTTCGCGCAGCGCGTCGAGGTAGTTCACATTAGCTTCGTAGCGGTGGCGGTGACGCTCCGTCACTACGTCGCCGTAAATCTTGTGAGCCAAGGTGCCAGAGGCGACGTCGGAGCTTTGTGCGCCCAAACGCATCGTGCCGCCTAGGTTGGAGTTGGCGGTGCGTGTTTGGATGCTGCCGTCCTCGTCTTTCCACTCGTTGATGAGGGCGATAACAGGGTTTGGACCGTCTGGCACAAACTCGGTGCTGTTGGCGTCTTTCAAGCCAGCCATGTGGCGGGCGTATTCGATGGTGGCCACCTGCATGCCCAAGCAGATACCAAGGTAAGGTACTTTGTTTTCACGGGCAAATTGTGCTGAAGAAATCTTGCCTTCTACGCCGCGAATGCCAAAGCCACCGGGCACCAAGATGGCATCGAATTTGCCGAGGTCTTTGACGTTTTCTGGTGTGATGAATTCAGAGTCCACGTACTCAATCTTCACGCGTGCATGGTTCTTCATGCCAGCGTGGCGAAGTGCTTCGTTAAGAGATTTGTAGCTGTCTGACAGGTCGACGTATTTGCCCACCATCGCAATGGTGATTTCTTCTTTGGGGTTAGCCACTTCGTGGACCAAGTCGTCCCATCGTTGCAAGTTGGCCGCTTTGGCGTTGATGCGCAGCTTGTCGCACACCAAATTGTCCAGTCCTTGCTCGTGCAACATGCGTGGCACTTTGTAAATGGTGTCTACGTCCCACATCGAGATCACACCTGATTCAGGCACGTTCGAAAACAGGCTGATTTTTTGGCGTTCTTCTTCTGGGATGGGGCGGTCCGCACGGCACAGCAGTGCGTCAGCTTGGATGCCGATTTCACGTAGCTTTTGCGCTGTGTGTTGGGTGGGTTTGGTTTTCAGTTCACCAGCAGCCGCAATCCACGGCACATAGCTAAGGTGCACAAACGCGGTGTTGTGGGCGCCGAGCTTGAGGCTCATTTGGCGAGCGGCTTCGAGGAAGGGGAGGGACTCGATGTCGCCCACTGTGCCGCCGATTTCAACAATAGCCACATCCACGGCTTCAGGTGTTTCATAAGCAGCACCGCGCTTGATGAACTCTTGAATTTCGTTGGTGATGTGCGGGATGACTTGCACCGTTTTGCCCAGATAGTCGCCACGGCGCTCTTTGTCGAGCACGCTTTGGTAAATCTGGCCGGTGGTGAAGTTGTTGGCCTTTTTCATGCGCGTCGTGATGAAGCGCTCGTAGTGGCCCAAATCGAGGTCGGTTTCTGCGCCGTCTTCGGTGACGAACACCTCGCCGTGCTGCAGTGGTGACATGGTGCCTGGGTCTACGTTGATGTAGGGGTCCAGCTTGATGAGGGTGACTTTGAGGC
>CANFKQ010000024.1 GCA_947447405.1 Comamonadaceae bacterium
CCATATTCAAATTAACAGCACGCGCACGCACCAACCATGGTGACTCTTGAGCTGCGACAGAACCAGCGACCAACATACCAACAGCGGCGGCGATGAGAATTTTTTTCATGATGTTTTCCTTAGCTTGATTCGGGTCTATTCCCGTGCTGTTAATTTCACAGCAAAGCCAACATCCTTGGTTTGATGTACATCAAACCAAGCATCACCCCCACTTGATGTACATCAAGTGGGGGCGGGTTAGGTTGTCAAACCCAAGTTTTTACAAATAGCCAACGTCGTGGCGCTTTGGTTCATGCTGTAGAAATGCAGGCCTGGTGCGCCACCCGCACGCAACTGTTCACAGAGGTCTGTCACAACGTCCAAGCCAAAGGCTTTAATAGACGCGATGTCGTCACCGTAGCTCTGCAAGCGCAAACGGATCCAACGTGGAATCTCTGCGCCGCAGGCATCCGAAAAGCGCAACAACTGTGACGAACTACTGATGGGCATGATGCCGGGCACCACAGGGATGTGCACACCTAGCTTGTCAGCGTCTTCCACAAAACGGAAATACGCATCGCTGTTGTAAAAATATTGGGTGATAGCTGAATCAGCACCCGCTTTGACCTTGGTGGCAAAGGCTTGCAAATCGGTCTCGGCCGATTTGGCTTGCGGGTGAATCTCGGGATAGGCCGCTACTTCAATACCAAAATCATCACCCGTCTCAGCGCGAATGAAGGCCACCAAATCGCTGGCGTATTGAAACTCACCGCCTGCACCGTAGCCACTGGGCAAATCGCCGCGCAACGCGACCAAGCGCTTCACGCCCATGGCTTTGAATTCGGCCAACTGTTGACGCACGCTGTCGCGCGTAGCGCCAATGCACGAGAAGTGCGATGCAGCAGACATGCCCTCGCTCAAAATTTCTTTCAAGGTAGACATCGTGCCCGCTTGTGTAGAGCCTCCTGCGCCATAGGTGACCGAACAAAACTGTGGCTTGAGCGGGTACAGCGCTTGACGCACTGCGCGTAACTTCTCAGCACCTTCAGGTGTCTTAGGAGGAAAAAACTCAATGCTCAAGCTGTTGTTCGGGGTCATCTCTGTCTCACTTGTTGGCGCGTCATGCACGACGCGCACCCATCCAAAATTCTTTGTTGCCATCACCACCAGCGATAGCACTGGGCCAGTAGCCCAACACATTTAAATTCAATACAGCACAGGCCTCGCGCAATCGCGCCTCGACCTGCACGTAGCTGGCTTCGTCTTTGACCAAGCCACCTTTGCCAATGTCGCTGGGCTGCAATTCAAACTGCGGCTTCACCAACATCAAAAGCGCGCCGCCTTTTTTCAAAAAAGGCAGCAACGCGGGTAAAACGAGGGTAAGTGAGATGAAAGACAAATCACCCACCACTAAGTCAAAACCAAGTGCGGCATCTGGCACACGCACATCGTCGGTTTGCAGCTCGCGGGCGTTGATGCGTTCGACGCACACCACACGCGAATCGTCGCGCAAGCGCGGATGCAGCTGCCCATGGCCCACATCCAGCCCCACCACCTGCGCAGCACCTTGCTGCAGCAAGCAATCGGTGAAGCCGCCGGTGCTTTGTCCCACATCGAGGCAACGTAAACCTTGGGCCTTTAGGCCACTGCTGTGCAGCGCACCTTCTAGCTTTAAACCACCACGAGACACATAGCGTGCCTCGGCGGTGTCTAGCAAACGCAGCTCACACGGCAATGGCAACTCGTCACCATTTTTGGAAACACGTTGCCACGGCTTGGTGCCTAACCGCCACTCAACGCCCGAGGCAATCAGCCGCTGCGCTTGAGAGCGCGAAGCGGCTAACCCACGTTCGAGAAGCAGCTGGTCAGCACGCATCCGTGAAGTGCAAAGTGCTTAGTAGCGGTAAGTGTTGGCTTTGTAGGGGCCGTTCTTAGACACGCCGATGTAAGCCGCTTGCTCGTCGCTCAATTCCGTCAGCATGGCGCCAACTTTCTTCAGATGCAAACGCGCCACTTTTTCGTCGAGGTGCTTAGGCAACACGTAAACCTTGCCCACTTCGTATTCGTCTTGCTTGGTGAACAACTCGATCTGAGCGATCGTTTGGTTCGCAAAGCTGGAGCTCATCACAAAGCTGGGGTGGCCCGTGGCGCAACCCAAGTTCACCAAACGGCCTTTAGCCAACAGGGTGATCTTTTTGCCATCAGGGAAGATAACGTGATCGACTTGAGGCTTGATCTCGTCCCACTTGCACTTTTCCAAGGCCGCCACATCGATTTCGTTGTCGAAGTGACCGATATTGCAAACGATGGCTTCGTCTTTCATGGCGGCCATGTGCTCGTAGCGAATCACGTTCTTGTTGCCAGTGGCAGACACGAAGATGTCGCACTTGTCAGCCGCATATTCCATGGTCACAACTTTGTAGCCTTCCATCGCAGCTTGCAAGGCGTTGATCGGGTCGATCTCTGTCACCCACACTTGGGCGCTCAAAGCGCGCAAGGCTTGTGCAGAACCTTTGCCCACGTCACCGTAACCGGCCACGCACGCCACCTTGCCAGCGATCATCACGTCGGTGGCGCGCTTGATGGAGTCCACCAAAGATTCGCGGCAGCCGTACAGGTTGTCAAACTTGCTCTTGGTCACGGAGTCGTTCACGTTGATGGCGCGGAACATCAGGCCGCCTTTGGCGGCCATTTCGTTCAAGCGCAATACGCCTGTTGTCGTTTCTTCGGTCACGCCGATGATGTGTGCACCTTTGCGGCTGTACCAAGTGGGGTCCACCGCCAATTTGGCTTTGATGGCATTGAACAAACAAGTTTCTTCTTCGCTGGTGGGGTTGGCAATCAACGACGCATCGGTTTCAGCGCGCTTGCCCAAGTGCATCAACAAGGTGGCATCGCCGCCATCGTCCAAGATCATGTTGGGGCCTTCGCCGGCAGTGCCTGCTGAGCCGAATTCAAAAATGCGGTGGGTGTAGTCCCAGTACTCAGCCAAGGTTTCGCCTTTGGTGGCGAACACAGGAATACCAGCTTCAGCAATCGCAGCAGCAGCGTGGTCTTGTGTAGAGAAAATATTGCAAGATGCCCAGCGCACATCCGCACCCAAAGACTTCAAGGTTTCGATCAACACGGCCGTTTGAATGGTCATGTGCAAAGAGCCCGTCACGCGAGCGCCTTTCAAAGGCTGAGCTTTGGCGAATTCTTCGCGAATGGCCATCAAACCGGGCATTTCGGTTTCGGCGACTTTGATTTCTTTGCGACCCCAAGCGGCCAAAGACATATCAGCCACGATGTAATCAGCGGCGACGTTGGTTTTAAGAACAGCGTTCATTTGTGAGACTCCAAAAGTTGGCAAAGCCACTAGCGACGCGCGGTCAGCGTCATTTGGGAGTCCGAAGGATTCTTCGAGGAGCTCACCTCACGTCGACTAGTGGGTGAGCGCGGTTGGCAGTCCGAGCCTCACCTGTGAATTTGACCCTTGCGGGCCGACAGGCTGCAGCGCTCCTCGGATACGTATGATTTTAAACGAACTTCTAAAACCCCTGCTTCGCCACGGCCCCAGCGCTATGATTCCCGCCTTGATTTGCCATTTTTAGGCACTCCTTTTTTATAGTGACCCCATGAGCTCTTTCCTGAACGAAGTGCGCCGCCGCCGCACCTTTGCCATCATTTCTCACCCTGACGCGGGTAAAACCACGCTGACCGAAAAACTGTTGCTGTTTTCGGGTGCGATTCAAATCGCGGGCGCCGTCAAAGGCCGCAAAGCCAGCCGCCACGCCACTTCGGACTGGATGGAAATTGAAAAGCAACGCGGCATCTCGGTGGCCTCGTCGGTCATGCAGATGCTGTACCGCGACCATGTCATCAACCTGCTCGACACCCCGGGCCACAAAGACTTCTCGGAAGACACCTACCGCGTGCTCACCGCCGTGGACTCCGCCTTGATGGTGATTGACGCGGCCAACGGTGTGGAAGCACAAACCCGCCGCTTGATTGAAGTGTGCCGTCAGCGTGACACGCCCATCATCACGTTTGTGAACAAGATGGACCGCGAAGTGCGTGACCCACTCGACATCCTCGACGAAGTCGAACGCGAACTCGGCATGCCCTGCGTGCCCATGACGTGGCCTGTGGGCCAAGGCAAGCTGTTCGGCGGCATCATCAACTTGCGCACGCAAGCCATGACGGTGTTCGACTCCGGCTCCGAGCGTTTGCCACAAGACTTTGAAACACACCCACTGAGCGAGCAAACTCAACTGGCCGAGCGCTTTGGCGCAGAGTGGGCCACCGCGATGGAAAGCATGGAGCTGGCCACGGGCGCATCACCAAAGTTCGACAAAGAAGCTTTCTTGGCAGGCAAGCAAACGCCCGTGTTCTTTGGCTCGGGCGTGAACAACTTTGGTGTGATGGAAGTGCTCGTCGCCTTGGTCGACCTCGCGCCAGCACCCCGCCCCCGCTTGAGCCACTTGGTGGTCAACAAGGAAGCGGTTGAGAAAACCATTCAACCTGAAGATGAAGGCTTCGCAGGTGTGGTGTTCAAGGTGCAAGCCAACATGGACGCCAACCACCGCGACCGCATTGCCTTTGTACGGGTGGCCTCGGGTAAATTCACGCCGGGCATGAAACTCAAGGTGCAACGCACAGCCAAAGAGCTGCGCCCCACCAGCGTGGTGACCTTCATGTCGCAACGCCGTGAAGCGGTGGAAGAAGCCTATGCGGGCGACATCATCGGTTTCACCACCCATGGCGGCGTGCAGCTGGGCGACACCATCACGGACGGACCCGCATTGCAATTCACCGGCTTGCCGTTTTTCGCGCCTGAGTTGTTCATGACGGTGATTTTGAAAAACCCCTTGCGCACCAAGCAACTGCAACAAGGCTTGGACCAACTGGGCGAAGAAGGTGCGATTCAGGTGTTCAAACCCGAAGCTGGCGGCGCGATGCTGCTGGGTGCTGTGGGCCAACTGCAGTTTGAAGTGGTGCAGCACCGCTTGAAAGCCGAATACGACTGCGATGTGAAGCTAGAGAGCTGCCAGTACACCGGCGCGCGTTGGATTACTGCCGATACGCCTGCAGAGCTGCGTGAGTTCAACTATGCCTATCCACAGCGCATGGCGTTGGATGCAGCCAACACCTTGGCGTATTTGTGCACGTCGCCTTATGACGTGCGGTTGGCACAAGAACGTTTTCCTAAGATTCATTTCCATCCGCTGCGGGAGCATGCTGGGCTTGCGCTTTCTACTGCGGGGTGAAGAAAGGCTCAGTGGCATTGCCCTTGGCTCCTCTTCGCTGCTCTCAGAATGTCGCTGCCACAGGGCAACAACTCAGACATGTCACTGCATGCGATCTCTACGTGCCAATTCTGGAAACAGTTTGATCCAAGAGGCGGCAACCAATACGGTACCTACGCCGCCGCTGACCACGGACACAACAGGCCCCCAAAGCGCAGCCACGGCACCTGATTCAAACTCGCCAAGCTGGTTAGATGCACCGATGAAAATCGAATTGACGGCAGCCACGCGTCCACGAATTTCATCTGGCGTTTGAAGCTGCATCAAAGTCAAACGCGTCACCACGCTGATGTTGTCTGCTGCGCCCGTCACGGCCAAAGCCAGTAACGACAAACCAAAGTGATGCGAGAAACCAAACACCATCGTCGCCACACCAAACACGGCCACGGCTCCTAACAGGCTGTAGCCCACATGGCGCCGCAGCGGCCAACGCAACATGACAAACGACATCAGCAAGGCACCCGCTGCAGGTGCCGCGCGTAACAGACCTAGGCCTTCAGGACCCGTGTGCAACATGTCGCGCGCGTAGATGGGTAACAAGGCAGTGGCACCACCCAGCAAGACGGCGAACAAATCTAACGATGTCGCCCCCAGCAAAATTTTGTTCCGCCAAACGAAGGTCACGCCCGCCATCGCAGAGGTCCACGACACCGCCTCTTGCGTGGCGTGATGCACATAACGCACAGCCAAAGTAAGTGCACTCGACATCAGCATCATGACCACGCACGCGGCGTACACCGTCAACGCGCCGTGTGCGTACAGCACGCCACCCAGCGCAGGCCCGCCAATCGTGCCGGCCTGTAAAGCGCTGGAACTTAAAGCAACGCCACGTTGCAACAAGCTCTTAGGCAACAGGGTTGGCGTGAGTGCTTGTTGCGCGGGCATTTGGAACGCGCGCGTGCTTCCCAACACCACCGACAAAAATAAAATCAACTCACGGCTCACAAACTCACCCAGCGTGGCCCAGACCAACCACGCCGACACCGCCGCCTGAACGGCCACACACGCCGCAAACAAATGCCCTCGATGCACGCGGTCAGCCACATGCCCCGCAGGCAGCGTCAACAACAAGGCGGGTACAAACTGAAATAGCCCCACCAAGCCCAAGTCCCACGCGCTGCCCGTGAGATCGTACATGTGCCAAGCCACAGCCACCATCAACATTTGATTGGCCGTCACCACGAGGAAGCGTGCGCCCATGAAGCGGACAAAACTGCGGTGCGCCATCAGATCTTTAAGTGTTGGCATCTTCAAACCCTTGCCAGCACATGCTTCAAAGCCACGCCCGTGTGCGTACCCAAAGCGACCACCGCCTCTGGCGTGTCCGCCGCCACAACGAGTCCGCCACCATCGCCACCCTCAGGCCCGAGGTCAATGATCCAGTCCGCTTCTGCAATCACATCCAAGTCGTGCTCAATCACGACCACGCTGTGGCCGCCATCCACCAAGCGATGCAACACGCGAATGAGCTTGTCCACATCGGCCATGTGCAAACCGACGGTGGGCTCGTCCAATACATACAGCGTGTGCGGGGCTTTGTTACCTCGGCGGGTCACGTCGTCACGCACTTTGCTCAACTCCGTGACCAGCTTGATGCGCTGCGCTTCACCGCCGCTGAGCGTTGGCGAAGGCTGACCGAGGGTGAGGTAACCCAAGCCCACGTCTTTGAGCAATTGCAAGGGGTGCGCAATGTTGGGCATGGTGGCGAAAAACTCAACGGCCTCGTCCACCTCCATTTGCAGCACATCGCCAATGCTCTTACCGCGCCAGCTCACCGCCAAGGTTTCGGGGTTGAAGCGAGCGCCGCGACAGGTTTCGCACGGCACTTTCACATCGGGCAAAAAGCTCATTTCAATCGTGCGCAGACCTTGACCTTCGCAGGTGTGGCAACGGCCCTCACCTGTGTTGAAGCTGAAACGTCCTGCGCCGTAACCGCGGGCTTTGGCTTCGAGTGTTTCTGCAAACAGTTTACGAATCGTGTCCCAAAAACCAATGTAGGTCGCAGGGCATGAGCGCGGTGTTTTGCCAATCGGCGTTTGGTCGACTTCCAACACGCGGTCAATCGTTTGATAGCCATCAAGCCCAGTGCAACCCACCCACGCAGGATGCTTGCCTTCTTCATCGAGCTTGCGACCCGCCTGCGTCGAACGCTGTGCCACCGCCGCTGCCACGTTGTGCAACAGCACATCACGCGCGAGCGTGGACTTACCCGAGCCAGACACACCCGTCACCGCTACCAAACGTTTGAGCGGAATCGACACACTCACATCGCTCAAGTTATGAAGCGATGCCCCTTCAAGCGACAACCACTGCAACGAACCATCAACAGCCGCCTCTTGAGCAACAGGCGCGGCCGCCTTGCGCTTACCCACCTTCGCGGAGGATGGGGCGTTGACGGGTGACGATTTTGGCTCGCCGCATGAGGAGCCCGGCAATGCCTCATCCTTCGCAGCGAGCGCAGCAGCAGCAAAAGCAGCTAGCGCAGCCTCAGACACAGGTCGTCGCGCCTGCAACGGATGCCGCATCGCATGCAACAAATAGCGACCCGTTTGCGAATCAGCTTGATCGGTGATGTCTTTGACTAAACCTTCACCCATCAACCGCCCGCCGCGCTTACCCGCGCTAGGCCCAATGTCAATGATGTGGTCCGCACGTCGAATGGTGTCTTCGTCGTGCTCCACCACCACCAGCGTGTTGCCCTTGTCGCTGAGCAAGTGCAAAGCATTCAACAAGATTTGGTTGTCGCGCGCATGCAGGCCAATCGTGGGTTCGTCCAGCACATAGCAAACGCCTTGCAAGTTACTACCCAACTGCGCAGCCAAGCGAATGCGCTGCGCCTCGCCACCGCTGAGCGTGGGCGCACCACGGTCGAGCGTGAGGTAGTTCAAACCCACTTGCTCTAAGAATTCCAAGCGGCTCTTGATTTCTGGCAACAGGTCGCGGGCGATGTCGGCATCGCGGCCCGTCATGGCCAGCTTCTCAACCCACTTGCGAATCTCGGTCACGCTCAAACGCGCGATGTCGGTGATGCCCACGCCTGCAAATTTCACTGCGCGTGCCGTGGCGTTCAGGCGCGTGCCTTCGCAGGTCGGGCAAGCCACATCCACCAAATCGTCCACATCAGGCTCGGCAAAAGTTTGCTCACGGCCTTTGTCTTTGTCGTCACGCACCGAGTCATCCAACACTTTGCGCTGGTCTTTGTTGAGCTTCACGCCTGTGCCCACGCAGTCGGGGCACCAGCCGTGTTTGCTGTTGTACGAGAACAAGCGCGGGTCCAGCTCAGCATACGAGGTATCGCACACGGGGCAGGCGCGCTTGGTGGAATACACATCCAAGCGGCCAATGCTGTTGGTGTCTGTGCCAGCTTCCATGGCCTCGCGCAAACCGTCGAGCTGACTCAACACATGCACCACGCCTTTGCCGTGCTCTAGCGCGGTGGTCAGTGCTTGGCGCAACGCCACTTCATTTTGCGCGGACACTTCCAGACTGGCCACAGGCAGCTCAATCGTGTGCTCTTTGAAACGGTCCAATCGTGGAAAGCCATTGGTCGGCAAGAAATGACCATCCACACGCAAATGCGTGTAACCGCGCGGACGCGCCCAGTCCGCCAACTCGGTGTAGACACCTTTGCGGTTCATCACCAAAGGGCTCATCAAACCAATGTGCTGACCTTTGAACTCGCGCATCAGCTGCGCAGCAATACGTTCTGCGGTTTGCGGCTGGACCGCAGCGCCATCGTGCGTGCAATGCTGCGTGCCCAGCTTGACGTACAGCAAGCGCAAGAAATGCCACACCTCGGTAGTCGTACCTACGGTGGACTTGCGCCCACCTCGACTCAAGCGCTGCTCAATCGCGACCGTGGGCGGAATGCCGTACACCGCATCCACCTCGGGGCGACCTGCGGGCTGCACAATGCTGCGCGCGTACGCATTGAGACTTTCTAAATAACGGCGTTGACCCTCGTTGAACAAAATGTCAAACGCGAGTGTCGACTTGCCTGAGCCCGACACACCCGTGATGACGTTGAACTTGCCGCGTGGAATGTTGACGCTCAAGCTTTTGAGGTTGTGCTCTTTGGCGTTGATGATTTGAATCGCACCATCGCCAACAGACACCCCACGCGCGGCTTTTGCAAACCGAGCCGTGTCTTGCGCAGCCAGCAGTCCAGCAGAGGCCTTCTCACCATCTATTTCATAAATCACACCCATTGAAGCCGCGTAGTCGCGCAAAGCTTTACCGGTGTGTGAGGTGGGATGCAAGCGCACCTCTTCAGGTGTGCCTTCGGCGACCAGCAAACCACCGGCGTCACCGCCTTCGGGGCCAAGGTCAATCAGCCAATCGCTGGCACGAATCACATCTAAGTTGTGTTCAATGACGATGAGCGAGTTGCCGTCTTCCAGCAAGCGGCGCATGGCGCGCATGAGTTTGGCAATGTCGTCAAAGTGCAAACCTGTGGTGGGCTCGTCGAACAAGAACAGCACGCCTTTTTTAGCGAGCGATTGGCGGCTCGATGTTTTGGCTTTGGCAGCTTCAGCCAAGAAGCCTGCCAACTTTAAGCGTTGGGCTTCGCCGCCACTCAAGGTGGGGACAGGTTGACCTAGCTTGACGTAGTCCAAGCCGACGTCAACGATGGGCTGAAGGGTGCGAACGACTTCGCGGTCACCCGCAAAAATCTCTAACGCTTCGCCAACTGTTAGATCCAACACATCTGCCACGTTGAGGGTGATTCGTGTCGTGACTGCGGGGGCAACGACTTGCTCCTCTTCGCTGCGCTCAGAATGTCGCTGCGCCGTCGCCCCCGCAGCCACGCCACGAATTTCGCGTTCGATGCGGACTTCTAGGATTTCTGGGCGATAACGTTGTCCATTGCAATCTTGGCAGCGCAGATACACGTCGCTCAAGAACTGCATTTCGACGTGTTCAAAACCAGAACCACCGCAGGTGGGACAGCGGCCATCGCCGCTGTTGAAGCTGAACTTCGAGGCGGTGTAGCCGCGCTGTTTAGACAACGGGGCGACTGCAAAAATTTCGCGCACGGCATCCCACGCGCCTACATAGCTGGCGGGATTGGAGCGTGCAGTTTTGCCAATGGGTGACTGGTCCACAAACACCACATCGCTCAGGTAGTCAGCCCCTAGTAAACGGTCATGTGCACCCGGCGTTTCGGTGGCTCGGCCATAGTGGCGCAACAAAGCAGGGGTCAGCACGTCTTGAATGAGGGTGGACTTGCCCGAGCCGCTGACGCCTGTGATACACACCAAGCGTTGCAACGGAAATTCGATGCTCAGGTTTTGCAGGTTGTGCTCGCGCGCGCCTTCCAAAATCAAGCGTGGCGTGTTGTCAGTGACTAAACGCTTGAGACCCAGGCCAATCGTTTTGCGTGCGCCCAAGTACGCGCCCGTTAAGGTGTCGGCCGACTTCAACGCTTCGGTCGTGCCGTCAAACACAATTTGTCCACCCTTCACCCCGGGACCTGGGCCCATGTCGATGATGCGGTCGGCACACATCATCACCGCAGGGTCGTGCTCCACCACCACCAGTGTGTTGCCCGCATTGCGCAAACGCAGCATGGCTTCGTTGATGCGATTCATGTCGCGCGGATGCAAGCCGATACTGGGCTCGTCCAACACAAACAAGGTGTTGACCAAAGAGGTGCCGAGTGCTGTGGTCAGGTTGATGCGCTGGACTTCACCACCGCTGAGTGTGCGGCTTTGACGATCGAGGGTGAGGTAGCCAATACCCACATCGCTGAGGTATTTCAAACGCGTGCGAATTTCATCCATCAGCAAGTGCAAGGCTTGCGCGTCTGCGCCCGCCACATCCACCTGCGTGGCGTTGAAAAACTGGTGCAGCTTATCGATGGGCAAGAGCATCAAGTCATGCAGGCACAGACCCGGCATGGCTTCGAGTTGCGCGCGCGTCCATTGGACGCCTTGCGGCATGAAGCGTTTGGCTGGCGGCAGCACAGCATCGGCATGTGCTTTGGTGCCCATGCGCCACAGCAAGCTGTCAGTTTTCAAACGTGCGCCTGCGCAAGTACCACACGGTGTGTAGCTGCGGTACTTGGACAGCAGCACACGGATGTGCATCTTGTACGACTTGCTTTCTAAGTATTCAAAGAAGCGTTTGACGCCGTACCACTGGTGGTTCCACTTGCCTTTCCACAAAGGCGAGCCGTGAATGACCCAGTCTTTGTGCTCTTGGCTGAGTTTGTACCAAGGCGTGTCGCGCGGAATACCTTCGGCTTCGGCGTGGCGCATGAGGTCTTCTTGCGTCTCGACCCACGCTGGCGTTTGGATGGTTTTGATGGCGCCCGCGCGCAAGGTGAGTTTGTCGTTCGGAATCACCAGCCCGTAGTCCACACCAATCACGCGACCAAAACCACGACAAGTTTCGCAGGCCCCCACCGCGGAGTTGAATGAGAACATCGAAGGGATGGGGTCGCTGTAACGCAGGTCGCTGTCGGGGCAATGCAGGCCGGTGGAGAAACGCCACAACTCAGGCGCTGCCTCGGCATCGATAGACCAATACACATTCAACCGGCCACCACCGCGCTTGATGGCCAGCTCAATCGCCTCCACCACGCGGGCTTGTTCGGTGTTGCCTAACTTGAAACGGTCGGCCACCACATCCAATAACTTGCGCGGCCCCGTGGGCGTGGCCACCTCACGTTCGGCGTGGATGCGCGTGAAGCCACTGGCACTCAGCCACTGCTCGACTTCAGCCGCTGTGGTGTTGGCAGGCAACTCAACGGGGAAGGTCATGATGAGACGTGGGTCTTGCAGCTGCGCAGCGCAACGGCGTTGCAGCTCGGCATAAATGCTTTGCGGCGTGTCGTGCTGCACAGGCTGCGCGGTTTGGCGATCAAACAAATGGCCAGCGCGTGCGATGAGCAGCTTCAAGTGGTCGTTCAGCTCGGTCATCGTGCCCACTGTGGAGCGCGAGCTGCGCACGGGGTTGGTTTGGTCAATCGCAATCGCAGGCGGCACACCTTCCACCTTGTCCACGGCGGGACGGTCCATGCGGTCTAAGAACTGGCGAGCGTAGGCGCTGAAGGTCTCCACATAACGGCGCTGACCTTCGGCGTACAGGGTGTCAAACACCAAACTCGATTTACCCGAGCCACTGGGGCCGGTGACCACCGTCAGTTCGCCTGTGCGAATGTCGAGGTCTAAGTTTTTGAGGTTGTGTTGGCGTGCGCCACGAATACGGATGGTGCCTGTCATGGCGAAGCCTTTTGGAGTGTGGCAAATATTCTAGAGATTCGCGCAGCCCCGCCCCCGCATCGGGACATTACCAACCTTAAGCATTCAATCGGGACGCACCAAGCAAAACGCCACGGACCTGCCGTGGCGTTTTGATCTAACGAAGTAACCCGCGTTACTTCACAGCAGAAGCATCAGCCGATGCAGCTTCAGCAGGCGCATGCACCGCTTCATCGCCGTGCTTTTCTCCGCCCATGTCCAAGCTGTTGCCGCCTTTGAAAATGACGAACATGGCCAACGCAGCGAAGATGACGAAACCGACAAAAATTTTCAACATTTTGAATCTCCGAAATCAGTAAAAAGCCCTCCGCTAGGGAGGGCTTGACTGTAGCACCCAGGCTTTCCTAGGTGGCTGACACAGGCTTAGTCGTCAGCGTAGATGTCGACGTCTTTGGTTTCTTTCACAAAGATCATACCGATCACGAAGGTCATGCCTGCAATGATGATGGGGTACCACAAGCCGTTGTACATATTGCCAGTCTGCGCCACGATCGCAAAGGCCGTGGTCGGCAGCAAGCCGCCGAACCAGCCGTTACCGATGTGATAGGGCAGAGACATGGAGGTATAACGGATACGTGTGGGGAACATTTCCACCAGCATCGCCGCGATAGGACCGTAGACCATGGTCACCAAAATCACCAAGTATGTGAGGATGATGGTGATCTTGACTTGGTCCACTTTCGCTGGGTCAGCCTTAGCTGGGTAACCGGCTTCTTTCAAGGCATTGGCCACAGCAGTTTTAAACTCAGCCGCTTTCGCTTTGGCCTCGTCAGCTGGCAAACCTTTGGAGGTGTAGCTGGCAATTTCAACTTCACCAATCTTGATGCTCGCAGGAGTACCAACAGCGCCTGCAGCGTTTTCGTAGCTCACTGAACTAGAAGCCAACACTTGCTTGGCGATGTCGCATGAGCTGGTGAACTTCACTGTGCCTGTGGGGTTGAACTGGAATGAGCACTCGGCTGCATCCGCTGTGACGACCACTTTGTTCTTTTGTTGCGCAGCGTACAGGTCGGGGTTAGCAGCCTTGGTCAATGCTTCAAACACAGGGAAGTAAGTCAACACAGCCAACAAGCAGCCCAACATGATGATGGGCTTGCGGCCGATCTTGTCAGACAGCGAGCCGAAGACGATGAAGAACGGCGTGCCAATTAACAAGGACACAGCCACCAAGATGTTGGCCGTTGCACCGTCCACCTTCAACGCTTGTGTCAAGAAGAACAGGGCGTAGAACTGACCTGAGTACCACACCACCGCTTGACCTGCCGTCAAACCGATGAGGGCCAAGATGACGATCTTCAGGTTTTTCCACTGGCCGAATGATTCGGTCAACGGCGCCTTAGATGTTTTACCTTCTGCTTTCATTTTCACGAAAGCGGGCGACTCATTCATCGACAAACGGATGTAGACCGATACGGCCAACAACGCAATCGACACAATGAACGGGACACGCCAACCCCACTCAGCAAAAGCAGCTTCGCCAATGGCAGTACGTGTACCCAAGATGACCATCAAGGACAGGAACAAGCCCAGAGTCGCTGTGGTTTGGATCCAAGACGTGTAAGCACCACGCTTATCGTGAGGTGCATGCTCAGCCACATAAGTGGCAGCACCGCCGTACTCACCGCCCAAAGCCAAGCCTTGCAGCAAACGCAAGCAGATCAGGATAACGGGTGCGGCCACGCCAATGCTGGCATAGTTTGGCAAGATACCCACGATGAACGTGGACAAACCCATGATCAGGATGGTCACCAAGAAGGTGTACTTGCGGCCAATCATGTCGCCCAAGCGGCCAAAGAAGATCGCACCAAATGGACGCACGATGAAGCCGGCAGCGAAAGCCAGCAACGCGAAGATGAACGCTGAGCCCTCATCCAAGCCGCTGAAGAACTGCTTCGCAATAATTGCAGCGAGTGAACCGTAGAGGTAGAAGTCGTACCACTCAAAAACGGTACCCAAAGAGGAAGCGAAGATGACCTTCTTTTCCTCAGCCGTCATTGGACGGTCGGCGTCTAGTGTTGCCATGTTGTGTCTCCTTAGACTTTTAGATTGCAGCCTCTTGTGCAGCGACTGTGCGGCGACTATCTGTGTACTTGCTGACCGATTTCTGACAAGAGCTTTGCCCTATTCCTCATCAAACAAACAAGTCTTGACAAAACATCGTAGAAACCCTTTGCACTTTTTCCTGTATGTAAAAAACACCCCTGATTCGGATGAAATACAGCGCCTTTACTCACCGAATGGCGTAGGGGTTTTCATCGATGAGTTTTTTTGTTTAGTCTTAAAGCATAGCCCTCTGAGAACAAGGGTTTTCCACAGGGGTCAACGTAAGAACTTGGTCAGTCCCTGTTTCCACAATGCAGAAGTCAATGAAAGAGACATCTTTCTTGCGTTTTTCAATAACCCAAATGGGAGATAACAATGAGTGATCCAGTGGTCGACAAGATCCAGAACCACCCGAAGTACAAAGAGCTGCGCGCCAAGCGCGGTGGTTTCGGTTGGTTCCTCGCCGTGTTGATGTTGGTCGTGTACTACGGCTACATCGCATTGATTGCATTTAACAAACCTTTCCTCGCACAACCTATCGGTGCAGGCGTAACGACCGTGGGTATTCCATTGGGCATGGGCGTGATCGTGTTCACCATCGTGATCACGGGCATCTACGTGAACCGCGCGAACAACGAATACGACGCGCTGACCAAGGAAATCTTGGAGGACGCTACAAAATGAAAAAAATCTCCACACTCTTAGGCGCTTGTCTGGCGCTCGCTGTTTGCGGCACAGCCTTCGCAGCCGGTGCTGATTTGGGTCAAACGACCAAGCAAGCGACCAACTGGACAGCCATCGCTATGTTCGGCGCATTCGTCATTGCCACCTTGGGCATCACGAAATGGGCGGCGGCCAAAACCAAATCTGCTGCTGACTTCTACACAGCGGGTGGCGGCATTACCGGTTTCCAAAACGGCTTGGCGATTGCGGGCGACTACATGTCTGCCGCTTCGTTCCTCGGTATTTCCGCTGCTGTAATGGCATCGGGCTATGACGGCTTGATCTACTCCATCGGCTTTTTGGTCGGCTGGCCAGTGATCACCTTCTTGATGGCCGAGCGTCTGCGTAACTTGGGCAAATTCACGTTTGCTGACGTTGCAGGCTACCGATTCCAACAAACCCCTATCCGTGCCTTTGCTGCTTCTGGCACTTTGGTGGTGGTCGCTTTCTATTTGATCGCTCAAATGGTTGGCGCTGGTTCACTCATCAAGCTGTTGTTTGGTTTGGACTACTGGATCGCTGTGGTGTTGGTGGGTGCATTGATGATGGTGTACGTGTTGTTCGGCGGTATGACGGCCACAACATGGGTGCAAATTATCAAAGCCATCATGCTGCTCGCGGGTGTGACTTTTATGGCCTTCATGGTTTTGGCGCAATTCGGTTTCAGCCCTGAAGCATTGTTTGCTAAAGGCGTTGAAGTGAAAGCTGCTTTGGCTGGTACGGCCAAGGAAGCTGCCATTGCGGCGGCCACAGCGTCTGCGGCAATTGCAGCAACGCCTGAAGCGGCTGCTGCCGCGTCTGCCGCATTGGACAAAGCCAATGCAACGGACCCAGCGCAAGTCGGTATGTCCATCATGGGGCCTGGCGGCTTCATCAAAGATCCTATCTCTGCCATCTCTTTCGGCATGGCTTTGATGTTCGGCACTGCTGGTTTGCCGCACATTTTGATGCGCTTCTTCACTGTGCCTGACGCAAAAGAAGCTCGTAAATCTGTGTTCTGGGCAACTACATGGATTGGCTACTTCTACGTGTTGATCTTCATTATTGGTTTTGGTGCCATCACCTTGGTGATGACCAACCCTGAATTGAATGCTCAGCTCAAAGCCGGTGGCGCCAACATGGCAGCGGTGCTGGTGGCTAAGGCTGTTGGCGGCGACGTGTTCTTCGGCTTCATCTCTGCCGTGGCCTTCGCAACCATCTTGGCTGTCGTGGCTGGCTTGACCTTGTCTGGCGCATCTGCTGTGTCACACGACTTGTACGCCACGGTGTTCAAGAAGGGCAATGCTGACAGCGCTTCTGAATTGCGCGTGTCTCGCATCACCACGATTGCCTTGGGCATCATCGCTGTGGGCTTGGGCATTGCATTCGAGAAGCAAAACATCGCCTTCATGGTGGCCTTGGCCTTCGCGATTGCCGCGTCTGCTAATTTCCCTGTGTTGTTCATGTCTGTGCTGTGGAAAGATTGCACGACCAAGGGCGCCGTGATCGGTGGCTTCTTGGGCTTGATCTCTTCAGTGGCATTGACCGTGGTGTCGCCATCCGTGTGGGAAGCCACACTGGGCAACCCCAAAGGTTCAGCATGGTTCCCATATGCTTCACCAGCCTTGTTCTCGATGACCATCGGCTTCGTGGGTATCTGGTTGTTCTCCATCTTGGACAACAGCGAGCAAGCCAAGAAAGAACGCGCAGCTTTCGCCGCACAACAAGTGCGTTCGGAAACTGGTTTCGGTGCTTCTGGCGCATCCGGTCACTAAGACCTTTGGCGACTGAGTCCCTCGGGGCTCAGTCCTGTGAAAACCGAGCATTCGTGCTCGGTTTTTTTATGTCTGCTTACTTCTTCGACATAGGCGTGTGAGGGGCATACAGACGCGGCTTACATCGCTTCGCGACGAATGGCGCCGCATCTGTATGTCCCTCACACCTTGTGTTTCGGAAGATTTTCAAACGATGCAAAGCCATATTCGCCTACCTCACCTCGCGCGCCAAAGAAGGGAAGTTACAAAAAGTCAACCACCCCGCAACTGACGCAACTTAATGAAGGCCATGGCAGCCATCACAGCATCGTTCAACGCGTCGTGCGCCTCACGCACCGGCAAATCCAAATCCGACATCAACGTGGCAAAACGCAAATCAATGTTGGGATTGGTTTGTTGCTCATACGGCAGCATCTGGCGAAACTTATGGTCGTAGTACATCGCCGAGACTTCGATCTTCGGCTGCGGCAAACCTTGCCCCAGCAGCGGCCAAATGGCTCGGTTGAGCATGGCCACATCGAACTCTAAAAAGTAGCCCACCAACGGGCGGCTACCAATGAAACGCATGAGTTGCTTCATGGCGTCATCCACGGGCAAGCCTTGCGCCACGTCTTGCTCGCGCAAACGGTGAATGCGCACACTGTCGGCGGACACGCCACGCTCGGGGCGCACCAGCACTTCAAAGCGCTCGCTCGTCATGATTTTGTTGCCCACGATGCGCACGGCGCCAATGGAAATGATTTCGTCTGAGCTGACGTTCAAGCCCGTGGTTTCGCAATCGAGCGACACCCACTCGTTGGGCGGCGGCTTATCGAACATGAAACGGAACTCGGGCAAGCCGAGGTGATAAATCAACCACTCACGCCTGAGCGTGCGCCACCACTGGGTTGGGGAAATGAGTGATTGCATCAGAGGGCGTCAAGTTTGAAACGGCTGCGCAACAAGCCTTTGAAATGCTTGACCACCCCCAAGGCGTCTTTAAGTAGGTCACGGTCCAAAGTGGAGAGCTTGGCCACGTTGACCAAACCCGACACCTCACGTTGCGTTTCCATTTCAGTCACACCGGCTTTGAGCTTCAAGCCCATCAAGAAATGCAAAGTCTGCGTGAGATCAGCGCCTAGTGCGGGCGTGATGACGTTCCTCCCCACCAAAGCCTCAATGCGCGCCGTGGTGCTCGTTTCTTGCAAATGCTCAGCCAAGGCCAAGCTGCGCACACCGTGCACCAAGGGGAAGATGCCTTCTTTCTTGAGATGCAAGCCGTGTTGATCGTCAAGCCCAAGCAAACGGTTCCACCAACCGCTGCTGTTGCCAAACGCGTCAATCGATGCGGCAAAGCGGGCCAACATGGCATCGTTATCCGTGGCAAAGCGCTGCAGGACTTGCTGAGCATCCTGCAGAAGATGCGCATCACCACAGACGGGGTGCGCATCCAAGAAGATGGCCAAGTTCATCAAGCTATCGGCATTAGGCATCAGCAACCACTGCTTCACCATTTGCCCAAAGTCATACCCCGTTTTGCGCCACATCGGGTTGTTCACCATGATGTGTCCTGGGCATTCGGGGTAGCCAAACGCAGACAGCGCTTGCGAGAACGATTGACAGAGGGTCTCTAAGTTTTCTGGTGGCGTGTAACCATCACGCAAAATGAGTCCGTTGTCTTGGTCGGTCTTGAGCAGTTGCTCGCCGCGTCCTTCGCTACCCATCACAAATAAGCAACTATTGGCCACCAATTCGGCGGGGGCAATGAGCTGCCAAGCGCGCTCAAACAAGCGGGCATTCAAGTCCTGTACCAAACGTGCGATCAAACTCACGCGTGTGCCACTGCGATACAGCGTTGTGACCATACGGGTGATTTGCGCAGCGGCTTGCGCCAAGCCTTCAATGTCAGTGGCAGCTTCGACTTGCACGGTGATCAGGTGCGAATGGTTCGACAAGAAGCTAAACAAGTCCAAGGCCTCTAACACACCCACCACTTGGTGATCATCCATCACCACCAAACGGTGCACACGGTGGCGCTGCAACAAAGCCAAGGCATCGCCCACCTGGTCAGACGGACGAACAGAAATCAACTGGAAGTTAACGAGGTCTCCGACCTTTTGCAGCTCAAGCGGTGTGCCCTTCAAAATCGCGCGCTGCAAAGTAGACGCCGTGAACACGCCCAAACGCTCTGGCGTGGTGGAGACATCGCGCACCAACACACACTTGGTGCGCTGCTCCTGCAGCACCTTGACCACCGACACCACATCGGCATCCATCGTTACAAAATGTGCAGGTCGCACAAACGCTTCATCCACACGCGACAGCGTAAGCGACTGCAGCTCGTGCTGGCTTTGTCGTTGCGACAAAGCGGTGAGTTTGTTACTCAAATCCGAAAACAGCAAAGCGCCAAAGGTGGCGTTGCTGGCGATCAACTCAGTCACGGTTTGACGCGCCAACTGATAGGCCACCACTTCTTCTTGCGCCACAAATTTGTCGCTGGTTTTGCCGGCCACCAAACCACGACCGTCAAAGGTGTCGTCCGGCCCATAGGTAGTGATGACTTCGTCACCGTCGTACTGCGTGACAAAGCCTTTGATGATCACAAACAAATGGGTGGGCGCTGTGCCCACATCCAAAATGGCGTCACCCTCGGGGTAATAGACCACATCCACACTGTCACGCACCAAGCGCTGTTGGTCGGGCGTTAAGCAGTCAAACGGGGATGCGAAGAAGTTAAAAGCGTTGGGCATAAGGCATTTTCAGAGCAATGCCACCATTCAACGCTTCACGCCTTGCTGGGTGCTTGCAGCGGCATCCCAGACCGTGTCAAACCATGGATCTCCGTCAAGATAAGCACGCATCATGGGCAAGGCGTCCAAACCCCAGAAGACCTTGTCGTCCACATAAAACGTGGGTACGCCAAACACACCGCGTGCAATCGCCGCTTCGGTATTGGCTTTGAGTTGGTCTTTTACATCGGGGGCGTCTACCGAGCGCTGGGGCACCAACTGCTGTGTGAGGGTTTGTAAACGCGCCACGTCATCAGCAGCCGCACCGCCCTGCCACACGTGTTTGAAGATGGTTTCGCACACATAGCGGTTGGGCTCGCCGTCAGCGCTGCAGGCCACGGCCAAGCGCAACAAAGCCAGTGGGTTGAAGGGGTGCGACTGCGGCATCGCCAAGGTCACGCCCAATTGCTTGGCTTGCCACAGCACTTGTCGATACGTCCACTCACGCTTGCCCGCGATTTCTGCGGGGCCGAGTTGGCCGTGGTGTTTGAGCATGGCGGCAAACAACACGGGCTTGTAGGTCATGCGGTGGCTTACACCCATCAAGCTTTTGGGCAGGGACTCAAACGCAAGGTAGGCATAGGGCGAAATGAAATCGAGGTAACAGGTGATGGTTTTCATACATGCGCCTCCAAGCGTTGACCAATCAGCTGCCACACAGCGCGTTTGTCATCGGCACTAGATGGCCCCCAGCCACCAATTTCATCCAAGGTGCGCCAACAACCTTCGCAGAAGGTGGTGTCGTCCGACATACGGCAAATCGAAATGCAGGGCGACGGCGGTGCCTCTGCGCTTTGCAGCACGCGCTTGGCAAGCGCTGCCAAGCGCAAATCAGCTGGCGTGAGTCCTTGAGGTTTGGGGGTGAGTTCGCTTCCACACATGGCTTGCATTGTCAGCGAACGCCTCCGCTCAAGCGGCGCGCTTGTTGAAAACCGCGCGTGACACGAGGGAATTGGGCTGGCGGCCCAAAGCCTTGCTGATGAACACGCCCGCATCGATCAACTTATCTAAGTCAATGCCAGTTTCGATGCCCATGCCTTGCATCATGTAGACCACGTCTTCGGTGGCCACGTTGCCGGTGGCACCTTTGGCATACGGACAGCCGCCCAAACCTGCCACAGATGATTGGAAGTTCCACACGCCCATTTGCAAGGCGGCAAAGGTGTTGACCAAGGCTTGGCCATAGGTGTCGTGGAAATGACCACACACATCGTTGAGCGCGTAGTGCTTGAGCGTGGCCTCCATGGCAGCTTGCACTTTGCGTGGTGTGCCCACGCCAATGGTGTCGGCCACATCCACGCGTTGAATGCCGATGCTCTTCATCAAACCCGCCAAGTAGCCCACGCGCTCAGGCGCAATCTCGCCCTCATAAGGGCAGCCCACGGTGCAGCTCATCGCGCCACGCACCGCAATGCCTGCGTCGCGTGCGGCTTTGACCACAGGGGCGAATCGCTCCATGCTTTCAGCAATCGAGCAGTTGATGTTTTTTTGGCTGAACGCTTCGCTGGCCGCACCAAACACCACGATTTCGTCGGGCTTGGTTTTGAGCGCGGCTTCAAAGCCTTGCAGGTTGGGGGTGAGCACCGAGTAGCTCACACCGGGTTGGCGATGGATGCCAGCCATCACCTCCGCGTTGTCGGCCATTTGAGGCACCCATTTGGGCGATACAAAACTGGTGACTTCAATTTCTTTCAACCCCGCCGCTTGCAAGCGGTGCACCAACTCCACCTTGACGGCGGCAGGCACGGGCTGCTTTTCGTTTTGCAGACCGTCACGCGGCCCGACATCAATCAAACGCACACGATGCGGAAGAGAGGTCAACATGGTCACACTTTCAATTTCAAAAGCTCTTCGCCTTCGGCCACTTGGTCCCCCGGCGCATAGAGCAGTTCCAACACTTCACCATCTGCAGGTGCGGCAATGGTGTGCTCCATTTTCATCGCTTCCATGATCGCCAGCGGTTGACCGGCCTTGACTTTGTCACCTGCGGCAACCGCAAACGACACCACCTTGCCCGGCATGGGTGCTGTCAAGCGGCCACCGGCTTCTTGTACTTCGCCCGCATGAGCCAAGGCATCGACCACAGTGATGCGTGTGGCGCCCTGCGCCGCAAACACATGGGCTACATCCTCATGGGCTTGCGTTTCGTGGAACACCTGCACGCGGGCGTGGTGGCCCACAAAACTGATGTGCAAGGCCTCGCCGTCTTCGCGGTAGTCCAAGGGGCCAGACACATCGCCATCGCCATCGACATCCGCCACGCACAACTGCAAGCTGCCGTCGTGGGCATAGGTCAACACGGTGTTGTAAGACGCACCATGAAACACAAAACCAAAGTTGCGCGTGGCCACACCGTAGGCGCGCCAGCCATCACGACTGCTGAAAGGGTCGCGGCCTTTCAAGGCTTGCTCACAGTGCAGTGTGTGGGCCACCACAGACGCAGCGGTGAGTGCCAAGCCCAAAGGCTCTTGCGCGAACAAGGCTTTTTCTTCGCGTTGAATCAAGGCGGTGTCGAGCTTGGCGGTGGCGAATGATTCGGTGCGAATGATGTGACGCAAGAACTGCACGTTGGTGGTCAAGCCCACGATGCGGGTTTGTGACAAGGCTTCGTCCAAACGCGCCAACGCTTGCTCTCGGGTGTCGCCGTGCACGATGAGCTTGGCCACCATCGAGTCGTAAAACGGACTGATGCTGTCGCCTTCGCGCACGCCGTCGTCGATGCGGACCGCGAGGCCTGTGTCGCTCGAGCTCGGGATTTCAAAGCTGCTGCACTTGGGCTTGCGATATACCGCCAAGGTGCCGGTAGCAGGCAAGAAATTGTTGTCGGGGTTCTCCGCGCAAATGCGCGCTTCGATGGCGTGGCCATGAATGCGCAAATCGCTTTGCTGCAAAGGCAGCGGCTCGCCGCTGGCCACGCGCAGTTGCCACTCCACCAAGTCAAGACCCGTGATGGCTTCGGTCACCGGATGCTCCACCTGCAAGCGCGTGTTCATCTCCATGAAAAAGAAACGCGCCCCCACGCGCCCCACTGCGTGTGGTTCGCTGCCCCCCGAGGGGGCTGTTTCGCCTTGGGGCGGCCCGGCGGCGAAACCTTCATCGGCTCCGGCTAGTCCATACACATCACCTTGCTCCACGATAAATTCCACCGTGCCTGCGCCCACATAGTTCACGGCTTTGGCGGCGGCCACGGCGGCCTCGCCCATCTGCTTGCGTAGGGCTTCGGTCATGCCAGGCGC
>CANFKQ010000025.1 GCA_947447405.1 Comamonadaceae bacterium
GCTGTTTTGAAGGTCTGGGCCACGCCCTGAATTTGCAAATATTTGCTGGTCAATGATGCGTTCATGACTGCACCTCTTCAAAGGTGAATGCGGTGGCGAGTTTGATGAGTGCGTACTCCAACACCAAGCCCACAATGCCAATCACGAAGATGGCGATGATGATGTTTTTCACATTCAAGTTGTTCCACTCGTCCCACACCCAAAATCCAATACCCACGCCACCTGTCAGCATCTCTGCTGCGACGATGACTAACCACGCTGTGCCCACGGCCAAGCGAACACCCGTCAACATGTAGGGCAGCACAGCAGGGAACAAAATCTTGGTGACGATCTTCCATTCAGAAAGGTTGAGCACACGTGCCACGTTCATGTAGTCTTGCGGCACACGTTGCACGCCAACTGCCGTGTTGATGACCATGGGCCAAATGGAGCAAATGAAGATGGTCCAAATGGCGGCAGGGTTGGCGCCTTTGAATACCAACAAGCCAATGGGCAACCAAGCCAATGGGGACACAGGACGCAACAAGCTAATGAGCGGGTTGAACATGCGCGCCAAAAACTCGAAGCGTCCAATTAAGAAGCCCAAAGGAATACCCACCAGCGCGGCCAAGCCAAAGCCCAGTGCCACGCGCTTGAGGGAGCTCCAGATGTTCCAACCCACACCTTGGTCGTTGGGGCCGTTGCTGTAGAACGGGTTGCTGAACACATCCACGGCTTGCCAGAAGGTGTCGGTTGGGTTGGGAAAGTTGTTGGTGCTGGTAATGGACACCAGCGACCAAATGCCCACCAGCAGTGCCAAGCCCATGAAGGGCGGTACTACGCGTGACAGCAGGTGTTTCAAATACATGAGATGTGTCCTTGTTCGAGAAGCGCGTTCGTCGTTGCTTTACGCGTGAACTTTGAAGCTGTCAGCGTATTTTTTCGGATCTTTGCCGTCCCACACCACGCCGTCCATGAATTTGCTGCTGCGCATGTCGCTCTTGGGCACAGGTGTGTGGCTGGCGGCTGCCGCTTGTTTGAAGATATCGATCTGGTTGATCTCTTTGGCCACTTTCAAATAGTCAGGGTGGTCTTTGAGCAAGCCCCAACGCTTGTGCTGCGTCAGGAACCACATGCCGTCAGACAGGTAAGGGAAGTTGGCTGTGCCGTCGTTGAAGAACTTCATGTGGTTGGGGTCGTCCCAAGTTTTGCCCAAACCGTTTTGGTAGCGGCCCAAGATGCGTTGGTTGATCACGTCCACGCTGGTGTTGACATAGGCTTTGTCGGCGATGGTTTCAGCCATCTTCATTTTGTTTTGCAAGCCCGCGTCAATCCACTTGCCGGCTTCCAAAATCGCGGCGGTCACAGCGCGTGCGGTGTTGGGGTATTTCTTGACGAAGTCGCTCGTGGTGCCCAACACTTTTTCTGGGTGGTCACGCCAGATGTCTTGCGTGGTGGCGGCGGTGATGCCAATGCCATCTGCAATCGCGCGGTGGCCCCAAGGCTCGCCCACGCAGTAGCCGTCCATGTTGCCCACGCGCATGTTGGCCACCATTTGAGGTGGCGGCACGGTGATCACCTTGGCATCTTTGAGTGGGTTCACGCCCACGCTGGCCAACCAGTAATACAACCACATGGCGTGTGTACCAGTGGGGAAGGTTTGTGCAAAGGTGTATTCGCGTTTGTCGGTGGCCATCAGCTTGGCGAGGCTGGCTGCATCGACCGCGCCTTTGTCGGCGAGCTTTTTAGACAGCGTGATGGCTTGGCCGTTTTGGTTCAAGTTCATCAACACGGCCATGTCTTTCTTAGGACCCGCCGTACCCATGTGCACGCCGTAAATCAAGCCGTACAAGGCGTGGGCAAAGTCGAGTTCACCGTTGACCAACTTGTCGCGCACACCGGCCCAGCTGGACTCTTTGGTGGGAATGATCTTGACGCCGTATTTTTTGTCGATGCCCAACACCGAAGCCATCACCACGCTTGCGCAGTCAGTGAGGGGAATGAAGCCGATCTTGACTTCTTCTTTTTCAGGCTTGTCAGAACCTTGGGCATACACCGCGGCACGCAAAGCGGGGGCGATGGTGAGAGCGCCTGCGGTGGCGGCTTGCAAGACATTGCGGCGGCTCATGGGGGTCTCCAAAAGTTTCGTCATGACATCACTCCTATATAAAAAACTGGTGCAGAAACGACAAAGGCGTCCTCACCGCATACACCTTGGGTGCATGTGTGGGGACGCCTTTGTCCTTGAACCGTCATTGGTTCTTACCGTGAACTGTTTGCAATAGCTATGCCAGCTGTTCAGGGCTCTCCCGTACGGAAAAACGCCCCATGGCGGGGCGTTTGCATGAATGCGCACCAAGTCAGCGCACCAAACTAGGACAGTAGGTCGGCCATGTCCAATGTGCGTTGTGCCACCTCAGCCATCTTGAGTCCCTTGTCCATCGCCACTTTACGCAGCTTGGTGAAAGCGTCTTTCTCGCTCAGGCCTTGGCGCTCCATCAGCAGTGCTTTGGCGCGGTCGACCACGGTGCGTTCTTGCAAAGCGTTGCGCGCATCGTCGCGTTCATGGCGCAAGCGCTCTTCATATTCAAAGCGCGCCATCGCTACATCGAGGATGGGGCGAATGCGCGTGCTTGAGAGCCCATCGACGATGTAGGCTGACACGCCCACGGCCACCGCGTCGCGCACATGGGTGGTGTCGTTGTCATCGGTGAACAGCACGATAGGGCGACGCTCGTCGCGGGTGGCGAATACCACATGCTCCAAGGCATCTCGTGCTTCGGACTCGGCGTCCACGATGATGAGGTCGGGTTGTAACTGGTGAATGCGGTCTGCCAAAAACACATCGGCCGGCAGTGTGGCAATCAGGTTAAAACCGCTTTCTAACAAGCCAATCCGAAGCGCTCTAGAGCGTTCAGCCTGAGAAACGGCATGGTCGTCACTGGGGTCTTGAATATCTAAGTCGGGCGCAACCACAACGATCTTGAGCGCTTGCAGTGGTTTGCTTCTGTGTGGCTTGCTTTTCATCTGATATTCGTGTCCTTGACATCGATGTACTTGCAAGTAACGGGCCAGTGATCTAGTAATCGGGCAGTAGCGCGTGCAATAGAAAAAAGGGTTTGCAATTTCTTGCAAACCCTTTTTTGATGGTGCTAAATGCGATCAGCGTGTCTTGCGACGCACGGGTGCTTTTGCAGCAGCTTTAGGTGCGTGCTCTTTTAATTTAGCCAAGCCTTCTTGGGCCAAGTCTGCAGTTTTCTTCGCGTTCTTGCGAGCTTCAGCCAAGGCTTTGTTGCCAGCGTCCACGGCGGCCTTGACGGCGTTCACAGCTGCTTCAGAACCTTCAGGCGCATTTTTCAAATTGTCGATGATGGCTTTGTTGGCGGCAGCGTGTGCATGGTCGAAATGACCTTCCGCAAAAGCAGCTGACTCGGTTTGGAACTCTTGTGTCAACTCGTAAGCGGTGGCAGCAAAACCAGCCAAGCTTTTGGCAGACGTTTCCAATTGAGACTTCAATAACTCAAGTGCAGCCGCTGGGTCTTTGATCTCCAAGACCAAAGCTAATTGCTCTTGCGCCAATTCAGCGTTGACTTTTGCTTGCTCGAGGCTGAGCTGGGTCAGGCGTTCGATTTGAGAGTACGAGAGGTTTGCCAACTCGAAAGCAGCCTTCAAAGACGCTTCCACTTGGAGTTTGATTTGGTTTTGCATGTTCATTCCTTAAAAAATAAATTCAACCTAAGGAATGCTATCTGCGGTTAGTTCAAAAACCAAGATGTTTGGCGCTCTTTAGAGCCTGTTCTCTAGCTGTATAAATTCTGTAAGGAAACGTTTCAAAGCCGCTATTTACCAACTGCCAATGTTGGGCATGTCTGCCCACGGCGCTTGCTGCGCCAAGGCTTCACCTTTTTGTAGCAATTCCACAGAAATGTCATCGGGTGAACGCACAAATGCCATCCGGCCATCACGGGGCGGGCGAAGAATCGTCACGCCACTCGCTTGCAACTTTTCGCATGTGGCGTAGATGTCGTCCACAGCATAGGCCAAATGGCCGAAGTTACGACCGCCTGTGTAGACCTCGGGGTCCCAGTTGTAGGTGAGCTCGACTTGTGCTTCTTCATCGCCAAGCGCTGCTAGGTAGACCAATGTGAAGCGACCTTGTGGGTATTCATTGGTGCGCAGCACGGTCAGGCCCAGCGCATCGCGATAAAAGCGCAGCGACGCTTCTAGATCGGTGACGCGCACCATGGTATGTAGGTATTTCATGGCGGGCCTTTCTTCAGAGCGTTGGGTAGTCGGTGTAGCCGACATGGCCTGGTGTGTAGAAGGTCTTGGGGTTGGGTTCATTCAATGCTGCGTTGATCTTCAAGCGCTCTACCAAGTCTGGGTTAGCAATGAATAAGCGACCAAACGCCACGGCATCAGCGCGGCCTGATTCGATGGCATTGATGGACATCTCGCGGTTATAGCCGTTGTTCGCGATGTAGGTGCCTTTGAAGGCTTGGCGAGCCCAAGCGTAGTCAAAGCCGGTTACATCACGAGGACCACCCGTCTCGCCTTCAATGAAGTGAATGAAGGCAATGCCACGTTTGTTCAGTTCTTCCACCAAATGCGCAAACACGGTTTGTGGATGGCTGTCGCGCATATCGTTGAACGTGGTTAGGGGGGACAAACGAATGCCGACACGACCCGCACCAATTTCTGCCACGCAGGCATCAACTACCTCAAGCGCAAAGCGGCAGCGGTTTTCAATCGAGCCACCATAGACGTCAGTGCGTTGGTTGGCGCCATCGCGGATGAACTGGTCGACCAAATAGCCGTTGGCACCGTGAATTTCCACGCCATCAAAACCAGCGCGAATGGCATTGGCGGCGGCTTGGCGAAATTGCTGCACCACGTTTTTCACTTCTGCAGTGGTCAACGCGTGTGGCACGGGTACATCGACTTTGCCGTTGTTTGTGTAAGCCACGACTTTGGGTTGAATGGCTGAAGGGGCCACGGGCTGTGCGCCACCTGTCAGGTCTGGGTGCGTGATGCGGCCCACATGCCAAATTTGCGCGATGATTTTCGAGCCAGCTTCATGCACGGCTTGAGTGATTGGCTTCCAGCCTTCGACTTGGGCCTCTGAGTAAATGCCAGGGGTGGCCATGTAGCCTTTGCCCACGGGCGAAACTTGTGTGCCCTCACTGATGATGAGGCCTGCACCACTGCGTTGGCGGTAGTAGTCCACATTCATGGTGCTGCCAGGGATATCGCCGTTGGCTTCATCCGCGCGGCTACGTGTGAGTGGAGCCATGACGATTCGGTTGGTAACTTCGATGTCACCGATACGTGTAGGTTGAAAAAGTTGAGGTGTCGTCATTTGTAATTTCTGAATGTCGTGAAAAAGTAAAAAATTAGCGATGGCGGGCCTTGCCACGCATGCTTTTTTGATATGGGGCGTATTGTTGTGTTTTCAAGTCCTTGGCTTCGTAGTTCCGCTAATATGACCGGATCAATCAAGGGACATTCAATGAAAAATTTGTGGTGTGTGTGGATCGTGGTGTGGAACTGTGCAAGTGCCATGGCTGCAGACGACTACAAAATCAAGGTCGATGTGACGCAGCAAGGCCATGTCTTTCATACCCAAGCTAGTTTTTATTTGCCTTTGAGCGTGTGTCAGTCCTACCGCTATCTCACAGATTACGACGCAGCTACCAACATTCCAGGCGTAGTGGCATCAACCACCACACGCGTCGATGTACGCAAAGCGCGTGTAGAGCGCTTGTTAGAAGAGCGCATTTTGTTTTTCCCCATCAAGATGCGCATGGTGTTGGAAATGACCGAACTGCCCAACCTTGGCACTGACTTTGTGCAAATCAGTGGCGAAGCCAAGTCGTACAAAGGTGCGTGGCGCTTAGAGCCCGAGGGCAGCGGCACACTGTTCAAGTACCGTACCGAATCTGAGCCTGATTCGCTGTTTCCCAAGGCGGTGATTGAGTACTTCATCAAAAACCGCTTGAACAGCAGCTTTGAAGCTTTGGCCAAGGCTGGGGCTGAGCGCCTCAAACAGCCTTGTTGAGCCACGTGTTGAGGCAGTCGTGGAACCAAGATCACCACATCCGAATGCGCTGCTAGGTCTTTCGGGGTGGTGAAGGTTTTGACAGCGTGTGACCGTGTTTGACCAAGTTGCTGGCAATGCCATGGCCCATCATGTCTAATCCCTGTTGAGGCAACCACCCCAAACCATCGTGCGTGCCATTGGCCACAGCACCGCGGGCAGGGCGGTATTCACAGCCAATCCAGCCTTCCCAACCGCAGGCGGCAGAGACTTCATCAAGCACATCGAAGAGGTAAGGATAGTTGAGTTCGCCCAAGTCGGGCTCGTGGCGCATCGGCACGCCTGCAATTTGAAGGTGGCCAACTCGGCCAGTAGGAAGGTACTGGCGAATCTTGGTGGCCAAGTCGCCCTCCATGATTTGGCAGTGGTAGAGATCCATCTGCACTTTGACGTTGGAGGCGCCGATGTGTTGGACGATGTTGTGGGCTTGGTTCTGGTAGTTCAAGAAGAAGCCTGGAATGTCGCGGGTGTTGATGGGTTCAATCAACACATCGCGGCCAGACTTGTGTGCTTCAGCGGCTGCCCAAGCGATGTTTTGGATGTAGGTTTTTTCAAGCATGGTAGCGTCCACACCTTGTGGCTTCAAGCCTGCCATGACGTGGATACGTGGGCAATTCAACGTGTCAGCGTAGGTTAGAGCTTTGAGAAAGCCCGCTTGAAATTCGCTCTCGCGCCCAGGCAAGCAAGCCAAGCCGCGCTCGCCGGCATCCCAGTCGCCGGGAGGGGCGTTGAAGAGCACTTGCTGCAAGTCGTTGTCGTTCAAGCGTTGTTTTAGGTCTTGCGCGTCAAAGGCATAGGGGAACAAATATTCGACGGCTTTGAAGCCGTCTTTGGCAGCAGCGGCAAAGCGGTCTAAAAATTCATCCTCGTTGTAGAGCATGCTGAGGTTGGCGGCAAAACGTGGCATAGGTGTGTTTGGGAATAAGAGGTTTACCAAAGAGCCCCGAAGGTCTCTCGCAGTTCTTGAATTTGGGTGTCGCTCAAAGCGGTTGCTTGGCGATCGGACCTCAGACAGAGCTTGGCGGTTTCTTCGAGTTCATCGAGGACCGCACTCGCCTCTGCGGGGCTTTGCTGTCACACCACAGTGCCGAGGCGATCAAGCATCACGCTGCGAATGGATTTGGCTTGTGCAGTGCTGTCGTGAATATGGCTGATCAAGTGCGTGGCATGGTTAAGAATCACGCAACGTGCTTGCAATGACGCCTTTTTCAAATCATATGCGACAAATGAATTGCAAAGAGGTTTTCTCATGCCGTGTGATCTATCGCATAGACACACATCAAACAACTCAGTAAATTAAAAGCTCTTTTACGTTTAAAAATGGCAGCTGCAGCTGACAACCTTGAATATCACTGACACATCTTTTTTGAATGGTTTGACGTCTCAGCAGGCTGCGCAGCAACACGCTCATGATGGGGCCAACGCCCTAGATGCGGCGCAGCGCCGCACCGTGTGGACTCGGTTGTGGGTCATGTTGCGCGAGCCCATGTTTGCCTTGCTGGTGTTGGCCGCATTGCTGTATTTGGTGTTGGGCGGTTTGACTGAAGGCATCACGCTGTTTGTCTTTGTGTTGGCGGTGTTGGCTTTGACTTTTTACCAAGAGGGAAAGTCAGAGGCGGCCATTGATGCATTGCGGCAATTGAGCCAACCTTTTGCCCAAGTCATGCGTGATGGCCGACGCATCAGCGTTCCTTCACGTGACGTGGTGGTGGGTGATGTACTTTATATCGCCGAGGGCGACCGCATTGCCGCCGATGCTTGGGTGCTACAGGCTGATCAGTTGCAAGTGGATGAGTCTTTGTTGACGGGCGAGTCGTTGGCGGTGACCAAGGTGGGGGCGGCTTTTGATGAAGCCTTGGCGCGCAGTCAACAACCGGGGGGCGATGAATTAGCGGCGGTATTCGGCGGCACCTTTGTGATTCGTGGCCAGGGGGTGGTGCGTGTCACCGCCACGGGCATGCGCAGTCAGATGGGGCGCATTGGTGCGTCGTTGAATGAAATTGAAACAGTGTTGACACCACTGCAAAAACAAACTGCTCAGTTGGTGAAAGTGTTGGCGTGGATCACGTTTGGCTTGTGCGTGTTGATGATCCTCACCTTGGGCTTGCGCAATGGGATGTGGTTGCCCGCGCTGTTGTCGGGCATTGCTTTGGCCATGGCCATCTTGCCCGAAGAATACCCCGTGGTGATGGCCATTTTTCCGGCCTTAGGCGCACGTCGTTTGGCGCAAGAGGGCGTGCTCACGCGGCACATCAACGCGATTGAAACCTTGGGCGCGACCACGGTGTTGTGCACAGACAAAACAGGCACCTTGACTGAGAACCGCATGACGGTGGCAGCTTTGGCGGTGGGGGACGCGTCTGCGCCACGCCTGTTCAAGATCAACGGTGAGTCGTTGCCTGAAGATTTTCATGGCTTGGTTGAACACGCCATCTTGGCCAGCGCACCTCAACCGTTTGACCCGATGGAAGTTGCTTTTCATGCCCTGGGTCAAACCTGGCTCCATGACGAACATTTGCATCCCGATTGGGCTTTGGTACAAACCTATGCTTTGAGTCCTGCTTTACGTGCCATGTCGCATGTGTGGCGTGCCAGCGAAGATGCTGCGCATGTCGTGTCTGCCAAGGGAGCCCCAGAAGCGGTGATGGATTTGTGTCATCTTTCTTCCGCGTTGAAAGTGCGGTGGGGAGCGGTGGTGCATGCCATGGCGTCCGACGGTTTGCGCGTGTTGGCCGTGGCGCAGGGGCGATTTGTGGGTAATACATGGCCCAGTTCTGCGCATAGTTTTAATTTTGAATGGTTGGGCTTGATTGGCTTGAGTGATCCTTTGCGCGCTGAGATTCCACAAGCGATTGCCGATTGCCATTCGGCCCGCATCAAAATCATCATGATCACTGGTGACTATCCGCAGACGGCGCGTGTCATTGCCAATCAAGCGGGCTTGCAGGGCGGTGAGACTTTGACAGGCGACACCATTGACGCCATATCGGACGAGGCGTTGAGCGCGCACCTTCAAAGCGTCAGCGTGTGTGCGCGTATTTCGCCGCATCAAAAACTGCGCATCGTGCAAGCGCTCAAACGCAATGGCGAGGTGGTGGCAATGACGGGTGATGGTGTGAACGATGCGCCTGCCTTGCGCGCTGCCCATGTCGGCATCGCCATGGGAGCACGCGGCACCGATGTGGCGCGCGAGGCCTCGTCGCTGGTGTTGGTGGATGACAACTTTGCGTCCATCGTCAAAGGCATACGTTTGGGTCGCCGTATTTTTGGCAATCTGCAAAAGTCCATGGCCTACATCTTTGCCATTCACATTCCGATTGCTGGTTTGGCGCTGGTGCCTATGGTGTTTGCGTTGCCGCCTTTGTTGATGCCTGTGCACATCGCCCTGTTGGAGCTGGTGGTGGACCCTTCATGTTCCATCGCGTTTGAAAATGAACCTGCGGATGCTCAGGTGATGCAGCGCTCGCCGCGTGACACCTTGGCGCCGATTTTTGGTTTCCAGCAAATGTTGGCGTCTTTCTTTCAAGGGCTGTGTGTGTTGGCCGCAACGGGGGCAGCGTACTGGCAAGCTTGGGCATTGGCTGCAGAAATGCAGCGAGCCATGGTGCTCATCACCCTGGTGGCTGCCAATGCCATGTTGATTTTTGTGAATGGAGCGCGCAACGCCGTGGCCCTGTGGGTCATGGCGGGAGCAATGGGCTTGGTCTTGCTGGGCGTGTATGTGCCGTGGTTGGCTACCCCTATGAATTTGGCACCTTTGGGGGGCCTCCAGCTGATGACTGCTTTGGGCTTGGGTGTCGCCAGCATCCTAGGTGCGTGGGTTTGCTTGCATTTGCTTAGGTATGATGGTCTATTCAAAGGAGCTGAGCATGGCGGATATCAACCCAACTAATAATAATCTCGTGATCGGCGAGGGTGTCACTTTTAAAGGCTCTATTTCTGCGCCTGGCAAAGCTGTTATCAATGGCAACGTGACCGGCGAATTGACCGCTGATGATTTGTTGATCGGCACCAAAGGTCAAGTGACTGGCACTGTGCGTGCACGCGAAATAGATGTGCATGGCGAATTGAACGAAGACATTGTTTGCAAAGAACACCTGTTGATCCACAGCACCGGTAAAGTCTCAGGGACTTTGGAATACCACGAGTTGGAAATCCAGCGCGGCGGTAAGTTCAAAGGCAATATGAACCAGAAATGAGTCGGTTCGCCAATCGGCGTGCAGCCTTTTGGCAAGGCATCCGCGATGCCATGGGCGCACCCGTCTTAGTTTTGTTTGCAGGCATGGTCGGTTTCGGTGCCATGGGGCGCTCTCATGGTTTCGACGCCTGGATGACAGGTCTGACCAGCTTGCTGATGTTTGCGTTGCCTGGTCAAGTGGTGATGCTGGAGATGTTCATCTCTGGCTCATCGTTATTGGCCATTGGCTTTGCGGTGACGCTGACCTCGACCCGTTTTGTCACCATGGTGGTGACGCTTTTTCCCCAACTGCATCGACGCGACCGTAACCCACTCTTGTATTTGTGGGTGCACATGCTGGCCATGACCGCATGGGCGGTGTCGATGCGCGAGTTTCCCCGCATGGCTACTCAGCACCGCTTGAATTACTTCATCGGTTTGGCTTTGCCTTGTTGGTTGATTTCACCCATGGGCACGGTGCTGGGTTATTTCGTAGCGGGCTGGGTGCCCACGCCAGTCACCATGGCTTTGGTGTTCATCAACCCCTTGTTTTTCTTGCTTACGTTCACCGACGTTAAGCCTTGGGCCAATCGCATTGCCATTGGCTTGGGTTGTA
This sequence comes from Comamonadaceae bacterium, assembly GCA_947447405.1. GTDB lineage: Bacteria > Pseudomonadota > Gammaproteobacteria > Burkholderiales > Burkholderiaceae_C > Limnohabitans. Next base: position 10,870 of record CANFKQ010000025.1, read on the forward strand.
TTTTGGGGCCCGCTTTTTATGTGCTAGATGCCGATAGCAGTTTGTTGTTGACGGGCTTGGTGGCGGGCACGTTGGCTTACTTCATTGATCGCCGCTGGTTGCGGCCCAGCCCTGAGGATGTGCGAGCATGAGCGCCGATATGCAAGGGTGGGGTATTTGGTTAGCGCTCAGCGCGGCGTGTATTGGTACCTACATTTGCCGTGCGGCAGGCGTGAAACTGTCTGGCCATATTCATCAAGACAGCGAGGTGTTTCGTTGGCTTTCTGCTGTCACTTATGCCATGGTGGCCGCCTTGACAGTGCGCATGATTTTGATGCCCTTGGGTTTGTTGGCCACCGTGCCTGCGCTGTTGCGGGTACTGATTTGCGCACTCAGTTTGACCGTGATGGTGTCGAGTCCGCAACGCCGCTTGGTACCCGCTTTGTTGACGGGCACGCTGCTGATGCTGGCCTACGGCGTGTTTCGCGCAACCCCATAGCCGCTGAGGCCTGCCGCTGTCAAAACCTACAATTCGCCTTCAACCTAAAGGCATCATGAATATCCTGATTTCCAACGACGACGGCTTTCAAGCCCCGGGCATCGTGGCCCTGTACGAAGCGCTCAAAGATTTGGGCCGCGTCGAAGTGGTCGCACCCGAGCACAACAACAGCGCCAAGTCCAACGCGCTCACCTTGCATTCACCGCTGTACGTGAGCCAAGCCAGTAATGGCTTTCGCTACGTGAACGGCACGCCGGCCGATTGCGTGCACATCGCACTCACGGGCTTGTTGGATTACAAACCCGACCTCGTCGTGTCTGGCATCAACAACGGCGCCAACATGGGCGACGACACGATCTACTCTGGCACGGTGGGCGCGGCGATGGAAGGCTATTTGTTTGGCGTGCCTGCCATTGCTTTTTCGCAAGTCGAGAAAGGCTGGGGTCACATTGATGCCGCAGCCGCCAAAGCGCGGGAAATGGTGCAACAGATGATGGCGCAAGGTCAATTGGGAAACTCGCCTTGGTTGCTGAATGTGAACATTCCGAATCAAGCGTTTGACCAAATCAAACCTTTGCGCGTCACGCGTTTGGGGCGTCGTCACTCTGCTGAGCGTGTCATCACCCAAACCAGCCCGCGTGGCGAAACCATGTATTGGATTGGCAGCGCCGGTGCCGCCAAAGACGACAGCGATGGCACGGACTTTCATGCCACGTTTGAAGGCCACATGTCGGTCACGCCGCTGCATGTGGACTTGACTGAGCACACCAGCTTGCCTGAATGGACACAGCGTTTATGCGGAGTTCAAGGATGAAGCAGCGCCCGAGTTTTCCGGCGCGTTTGGACAGCGGCAAGCCGCAAGCCGCGCCTAAAACATTGTTGGGTGCCACGCGGGTGGTTATGTCGCCATCACCCGTGCGTGCTAAGCCTACAGGCATGACAAGCCCCACTGGGGTGGGGTTGGATTCCTCTGCCATTCGCGCCCGTATGGTGCAAAAGCTCGCTGCGCAAGGTATTGATGATGCGGTGGTGCTCGAAGCCATGGGACTTGTAGAGCGTCATCGTTTTGTCGACAGTGCTTTGGTCAACCAAGCCTACGAAGACACCAGTTTGCCGATTGGTCTCGGCCAAACCATTTCTAAACCCAACGTGGTGGCTCGGATGATCGCGCTGCTGCGCGAAGCGCCAGGTTTGCAAGGCTCACCCATGATGGGCCGTGTCTTAGAGATTGGCACGGGCTGCGGTTATCAAGCGGCTGTGCTGGCCTGCGTGGCACGTGAGGTGTACAGCATTGAACGCTTGCGCGGCCTGCATGACAAAGCCCGAGAGCACTTGCGCCCTATGCGTCTGGCGAACGTTCATATGATTTTTGGTGACGGCATGTTGGGCTATCCGCAAGGGGCTCCCTACAGTGCCATCATCTCTGCTGCAGGTGGCGAGAATGTGCCGCAAGCTTGGATTGACCAGCTGGCGATGGGGGGCCGATTGGTAGCGCCCACACACACTAGCACTGGCCAACAAGCCTTGGTGGTGATTGATAAGACGCCTGAAGGTTTGCAACAAACTCTGCTCGAAGCCGTGAACTTTGTACCTCTAAAATCAGGCATTGCTTGAATACAGGGAAATCAGAATGTTTCGTGCCGAAATGTGGGGACTTGCCGCCCTCGTGGCAGCCTTAGCGCTGTCGGGTTGCTCTAACAAAGGCCGTCTCGCACCCGTCGACGACCACTCCATCGGCGGTGTCCGTGCTGCGACACGTGTGATGCCTGGCGCTGAAAACGCAGGTAAGCCTGGTTACTACACCGTCAAGCCAGGCGACACCCTGATTCGTATTGGCATGGACAACGGCCAAAGTGGCCGCGATATCGCGCGTTGGAACAAGCTAGACAACCCCAATCTGATTGAAACCGGTCAAGTGTTGCGTGTGGCGCCTCCTTCGCAAGACCTTGCGGCTGCACGACCTGGGGCATCGTCTGTCACTGCACCTGCTGTGATGCCTGCTGCTTCTGCCCCAGCTGCACCTGTTGCGTTGGCTGCACCTTCCGCTGCAGAGGATGCCATCAGCTTTCAGTGGCCTGCACGCGGCAACCTGATTTCTGGCTTTGATGAGTCCAAAAACAAAGGTTTGGACATTGGTGGCAAAGTGGGCGATCCCGTCTTGGCTGCTGCCGACGGCCGTGTGGTCTACGTCGGTGCTGGCTTGCGCGGCTACGGCAATCTCATCATCTTGAAGCACAACAACACGTATTTGACGGCCTACGCGCACAACCAAACTTTGTTGGTCAAAGAAGACCAAGTCATCAAGCGTGGCCAAAAAATTGCCGAGATGGGTAGCAGCGATGCGGACCAAGTTAAGTTGCATTTTGAAATCCGCCGGCAAGGCAAGCCTGTTGATCCGGCTAAATATTTATCGACCAACTGATGACGAAGACGACCACAGAAAAACAATGGCCAGACAACGCGCTGACCATCGAGTCGATGGACATGGACGCGCAAGGCGTAGGCCACCGCGCCGATGGCAAAGTGGTGTTTGTGGATGGTGCTTTGCCCTTTGAAGTGGTGCGCGCTAATGTGCATCGAAAAAAGGATAACTGGGAAAAAGCCTCGCTGCTTGAAGTTCTGCACGAATCCTCGCAGCGTGTCACACCTGGTTGCCCGCACTTTGGTTTGCACGCTGGTGCCTGTGGTGGATGCAAGATGCAGCACCTTGATGCAGCTGCACAAATTGCCGTCAAGCAACGCGCCTTAGAAGACAACTTGTGGCACTTGGGTAAGGTCAAGGCCGAAACCATTCTTCGCCCTATCCAGGGGCCGACTTGGGGTTACCGTTACCGTGCCCGTTTGTCGGTGCGCTATGTGGTGAAAAAGGGCGAAGTGTTGGTGGGCTTTCACGAGCGCAAGAGCCGTTATGTGGCTGACATGCGCCAGTGTCCAATCTTGCCGCCCCATGTGGATGCCATGCTATTGCCGTTGCGCAAACTTATCGCGGGCATGGAGGCGCGTGAGACCTTGCCACAAATCGAGCTGGCCTGTGGCGACCACGTGACCGCGATGGTGCTGCGCCACATGGAGCCTTTGAGTCAAAGTGACTTGGCCGCCTTGCAAGCTTTTGCTGAAAAGCACAACGTGCAGTGGTGGTTGCAGTCTAAAGGTCCTGACACCGTGTGTTTGATGGAGGGTGCATTGGGCGAGCCTTTGTCCTACGCTTTGCCTGAATTTGGCATCTCTATGCCGTTCAAGCCGACTGACTTCACGCAAGTTAATCCGCACATCAACCGTGTGTTGGTGACGCGTGCTTTGCGCTTGCTCGATGTGCAACCGACCGAGCGCGTGATTGATTGGTTCTGCGGCTTAGGCAACTTCACATTGCCATTGGCCACACTCGCGTGCGAGGTGTTGGGCATTGAGGGAAGTGATGCTCTGGTGGCACGTTCTGGCGAAAACTATGTGTTCAACCAAGCGAATCGCGACAAACCTTTGGCGCCTACGAGTTTTGTGGCGCGTAACCTGTTTGAAATGACGCCCGAGTTGCTGCGCCAAGATGGTGGTGCAGACAAGTGGTTGGTAGATCCACCTCGCGAAGGCGCCTTCTCGCTGGTTCAGGCCTTGGCTGCTATGTATCAGCAGCCCGAACTGCGTCAAGGCTGGGCACCACCGAAGCGCATCGTGTATGTGAGCTGCAACCCATCAACCCTGGCGCGTGACGCAGGTGTATTGGTGGAGTCAGCGGGTTACCGACTGTCGTCTGCTGGGGCGGTGAACATGTTCCCGCATACTGCACATGTTGAGAGCATGGCGGTGTTTGATTTGGCTTGAAACGTAAAAAGGGACCGTGAGGTCCCTTTTTTGTTGGCGGAGTGAAGCGTTTATTCGCGTTCGCCGCCAAAGATGCCAAGCAAGGCCAACAAGCTTTGGAATACGTTGATCACGTCCAAGTACAAAGTGAGCGTGGCGCTGATGTAGTTGGTTTCGCCGCCGTCCATTACTTGCTTCAAGTCATACAGCATGAAAGCGCTGAAGATGGCCATCGACAACATGGAAATCACCATCATGCCAGCGGATGAACCAACGAACACGTTGATGATGCTTCCCACCATCAACACCACCACACCTACCATGAGCCATTTGGCCATGCCAGATAGGTCACGTTTGATAACAGTTGCCAAACTGGCCATCACAAAGAATACGCCGGCAGTGCCTGCAAACGCCGTCATCACCAACTCAGCGCCGTTCTTAAAGCCTAATACCATGGCAATCATGCGTGAGAGCACGATGCCCATGAAGAAGGTGAAGCCCAGCAGCACGTAAACGCCAGTGGCGCTTTCTTTGGTGCGCTCGATGGCGTAGATGAAGCCAAATGCACCGGCCATCATCAAGATCATGCCCATCACACCCGAGAAGGCGTGGCCGAGGCCTGTCGTCACGCCAAGCCAAGCCCCCAAGACGGTAGGCAGCATGCTGATCGCGAGCAGCCAATACGTGTTACGCACCACGCGGTTGCGTTCTGCGGTGGGCAGCACGTAGTAGTCGATGTTTTGAATGTTGTCATTCATGTGTAGCTCTCCTATAAACCTAATTATTCAGATGAGGCGAATTCTAGAGGTTTCAAGGGGCGGAGGCTATCGCTTACTTTTATTGAGGTTTCTTTTGTGTTTGTGTGGGGTAGTGGGAGCGTCAGACTCGGTATGCTTGAGGTTTTATTACTTTTCAAACTTGTTGCTCATGAAAACCAAACACTTTCTCGAATCCGCCGATGTCAAAGCTATTGCTGCAGCTGCTGAAGTGGAAGCTTTGAAAAACAACTGGGCTGTGACCATTGCCATCGTGGACGACGGCGGCCATTTGTTGAGCTTGCACCGCTTGGATGGCGCACCAGCTATTTCCTCACATATCGCTCCAGCCAAGGCGCACACTGCTGCCTTGGGTCGCCGCGAAAGCAAGATTTACGAAGACGTCATCAATGGTGGTCGCGTGTCGTTTGTGACAGCGCCAGAAGTCAAAGGCATGCTCGAAGGTGGTGTGCCCATCATGAAAGACGGCCAATGCATTGGGGCGGTGGGTGTGAGTGGTGTGAAGTCTAACGAAGACGCGCAAATTGCCAAGGCCGGCATTGCCGCCATCGGCCTGTAAACCCAAACGGTTTTAAAAGAAAAAGGCCTCGCTGCGTTACCGCAGCGAGGCCTTTTCATTGGGGATCACGGTTCAGTAAATCAAACGCTCGGGGTTGATCTCTTGCAAGATCGTGGTAGCAATTTCTTCGATGCTCTTATGGGTGGTGGATAGCCAGCGAATGCCTGCGCGTCGCATCATGGCTTCGGCTTCGGCCACTTCATGCCGGCAGTTGGGCAAACTCGCGTATTTGGAGTCCGGACGGCGCTCGTTGCGAATTTCGCTCAAGCGTTCGGGCTGAATGGTCAGGCCAAAGATTTTCTTTTTATGCGGCATCAGGGCGGGGGGGAGTTGACGGCGCTCAAAGTCCTCGGGGATCAGCGGGTAGTTGGATGCTTTCAAGCCGTGCTGCATGGCCAAGTACAGGCTGGTGGGAGTTTTGCCACTGCGGCTCACGCCGACCAAGATCACATCGGATAATTCCAAATCTCGGTTTAGCTGACCATCGTCATGCGCCAAGCTGAAGTTGATGGCCTCGATGCGGTCGCGGTATTCCTTGCTTTTGCTGGCATCTGAGAACCGGCCCACACGGTGGTTGGACTTGATACCCAGCTCTTGTTCCAGCGGATTCACAAAGGTGCCGAACATGTCCATCAGCATGGTTTTTCCTTTGCAGCCATCCAAGATGACGGTCAGTACCTCCATGTTTACCAAGGTTGTGAACACAATAGGCTTGCGTCCCTCCAACTCGCCTGTGTGCAAAATTTGGCGAACGGCTTGGTGAGCTTTGTCCACCGAATCCACAAACGGAATGCGGATGTGGCGAAATTTCACCTCGAACTGCGCCAAGATGGCGTTGCCAAAGGTTTCTGCGGTGATGCCAGTGCCGTCAGACACGAAGAAAACGCTGGGATTGGGCATGAAAAACTTTCAATTGGAACCACGGGGTTGGGCGGGAGAGGCACCTTGTCGGCCACCTACAATGCACCATTATCCGAATTTCGCCACGCAGACTTTCGACCCATTCGAAAAACTACAAAGTCGCCGCGCTGCATGGCCGCCAGTTTTAACTTTTGGAGCTTGTCGATGACTGCACTTTTTAGCCCTACCGCCTTAGTGGTGCCCTTTGAAAAACTTCGAATGACTGACGTCGAGTCGGTTGGCGGTAAAAATGCCAGCCTCGGCGAAATGATTTCCCAACTGCCTACAGGCGTGCGCGTGCCTACCGGCTTTGCCACCACGGCGCATGCCTTCCGTGAATTTTTGGCTTACGACGGTTTGGCCGACAAAATCAACGCCCGCTTGGACAAGCTTGACACTGAAGATGTGCGTGCCTTGGCCGAAGCCGGTGCCGAAATTCGTGCCATGGTGGAAGCTCAGCCTTTCCCTGCTGACCTGCAAAAAGCCATTGCCGAAGAGTTTGCTACTTTGTCTGCTGGCAACGCTGCAGCCACTTTCGCTGTGCGTTCATCCGCTACTGCCGAAGATTTACCTGACGCTTCCTTCGCCGGACAACAAGAAACCTTCTTGAACGTGCACGGCATTGACGAAGTGCTGCACAAGATGAAAGAAGTGTTTGCTTCTTTGTACAACGATCGCGCTATCAGCTACCGCGTGCACAAGGGCTTTGCCCACGCCGATGTGGCTTTGTCAGCTGGTGTGCAACGCATGGTCCGTTCAGACACAGGCGCCGCCGGTGTGATGTTCACCATCGATACCGAATCTGGTTTTGAAGATGTGGTGTTTATTACATCGAGCTACGGCCTTGGCGAGACTGTGGTGCAGGGCGCTGTGAACCCTGACGAGTTCTACGTACACAAGCCAACCTTGAAAGCGGGCAAGCGTGCCGTGATTCGCCGCAACTTGGGCTCCAAACTCATTGAAATGGTGTTCTCGACCGCTGAAGAGAAAAAAGCTACAGGCAAATTGGTCAAGACCACCGATGTGCCGACCGAGTTGCGCAACCGCTATTCGTTGACCGACGCTGACGTCGAGCAATTGGCCCACTACGCCATGGTGATTGAGACCCATTACGGCCGTCCTATGGACATTGAATGGGGCAAAGACGGCACAGATGGCCTGTTGTATATCCTGCAGGCGCGTCCAGAAACCGTGAAGAGCCAAGCCAAAGGCCAGTCTGAGTTTCGTTACAAACTCAAAGGCCACAGCACTGTATTGGCTGAAGGCCGCGCGATTGGCCAAAAGATTGGCACCGGACCTGTGCGCTTGGTGCACAACATCAGCGAAATGGACACGGTTCAGCCTGGCGACGTCTTGGTGACTGACATGACCGACCCCAATTGGGAACCCGTGATGAAGCGCGCCAGCGCCATCGTGACCAACCGTGGTGGCCGTACCTGTCACGCCGCCATCATTGCGCGAGAGTTGGGTATTCCTGCGGTGGTGGGTTGCGGTGATGCGACTGAGCGCCTGAAAGATGGCACGCTTGTGACCGTGAGCTGCTCTGAAGGTGACACCGGCATGATCTATGACGGTTTGCTTGAAACAGAAGTGACCGAAGTCCAGCGCGGCGACATGCCCAAGATCAAAACCAAGATCATGATGAACGTGGGCAATCCACAACTGGCATTTGACTTCTGCCAGTTGCCCAACGAAGGCGTGGGCTTGGCTCGCTTGGAGTTCATCATCAACAACAACATTGGTGTTCACCCCAAGGCTATTCTTGACTACCCCAACGTGGATGCCGACTTGAAAAAGGCGGTGGAGTCTGTTGCCCGTGGTCATGCGTCTCCTCGCGCGTTTTACGTGGATAAAGTGGCTGAAGGTATTGCCACCATTGCTGCGGCGTTCTGGCCAAAGCCAGTCATCGTGCGTATGTCGGACTTCAAGTCAAACGAGTACCGCAAACTCATTGGTGGTAGCCGCTACGAGCCAGAGGAAGAGAATCCAATGTTGGGCTTCCGTGGTGCAGCGCGTTACATCAGTGAAGACTTCGGCGAAGCCTTTGCAATGGAGTGCGAAGCTATGCGTCGCGTGAGAGAAGACATGGGCCTCACCAATGTGCAAGTGATGGTGCCTTTCGTGCGCACCTTGGGCCAAGCCGAACGCGTCACCAACTTGTTGGCTGAGCACGGCTTGAAACGTGGTGAGAACGACCTCAAGGTCATCATGATGTGCGAAGTGCCAAGCAACGCCATCCTCGCTGAGGACTTTTTGAAGTTCTTCGATGGCTTCTCTATTGGTTCTAACGATTTGACCCAACTCACTTTGGGTCTGGACCGTGACTCTGGCTTGGAGTTGCTGGCGGCTGACTTTGACGAGCGTGATCCTGCGGTGAAAGCTTTGCTCAGCAAAGCGATTGCTGCGTGCTTGGCGCAGGGTAAATACGTGGGTATCTGTGGACAAGGCCCTAGCGACCACCCTGACTTCGCACACTGGTTGGCAGATGAGGGCATTACCTCCATATCGCTCAATCCAGACAGCGTGATTGACACTTGGAAATCATTGGCCAAGTAATACAGCCTTGATACCTCAGACCAATTTAGCTTCTCAGTCAGAGCCGCTGCATCCAACGATGGAGACTTCGGCTTTGCCAAGGAGGGCTTTGTTGGGTGTAGTGGGGCTTGTGGCTTTGACAGTGGGGTCTTTGTGCTTGGCTTGGTTGATGCCCGATGTGACTTTGCTACATTTTTTGTGGGTGGCTCAAGCGGTTCCAGTTCTCTATTGGTTGCTTGCATGGTGGGGCACGCAGCCCTTGCATCCAGATGATGATGCGTCTTAAGTCTTGGCCTTGGCGCTTGTTGCTGCTCAGTTTTGCTGGGTTGATGCTATTGACACTCTTGCTGCTTCTGGCTGACTTTGCTGGCATAACCAAAGGCGTGGTAAACGGCTTTTTCTTGGTGGTGTCCATCATCGGTTACGCGCTGATTGGCATGTTCTGTCGCACGACGATTCCTGAGGAATATTTTGTAGCAGGGCGCAGCATCAGTGCTCCACTCAATGGCATGGCCACTGCGGCGGATTGGATTTCTGCAGCTTCATTCATTGGCCTCACAGGCTTGTTGCTGTCGGATGGTTTTGTTGGTGATGGGCAGCGGCCTGGTGGTTTGGCTTATTTGCTTGGATGGACGGGCGGTTTTTGCTTGTTGGGTTTTTTATTCGCGGCCAAGCTCAACCTGTCTCAGTCCATCACCATCCCTGATTTCTTAGGCCGTCGCTTTGACAGTGCCGCAGTGCGGTGGCTCGCAGCTTGGGGGGCCATTTTGTGTTCCAGTATTTACTTGGTGGCGCAAATTTATGGCATCGGTCTCGTGGCCTCCATGCTCTCGGGCTTGACCTTTGAGTTGGGTGTTTTCTTAGCGCTGGGCGGCGTGCTGTTATGTTCATTCTTGGGCGGCATGAGGGCGGTGACGTGGACGCAGGGTGTGCAATGTGTGGTCATCGTGACGTCGATGGTGGTACTGGGCATGGCTGTGTCTTTCAAGACGCAAGGCCATCCTTTTGTCACCATTGCAGCGGCCCAGTCTTTGCCGCAAATTCAGCAGCGTGCCAAGCAAATTGAGACGGATCCAGCCGAGTTGACCACGCGTGATGTCATCAGCCTGCGTATGAGCAATCTGGATGTGAAGATTGCTGAGCCCCTTTATGCCCGTGAGGTCGAACGCCAAGCCGTGGCACGGCAGGTGGCAAGAGCCAAAGCCGAGGGGGCCTCGTTGCGTGAGATTCAAAAACTAGAGGCCAATCCTGCTTGGCGCGAAACATCGGTTGATCGCTTGGTGGGCGCTTGGCAGGCGGAGCGTGAAGTGTTGGCAGAGGCTATCTACCGTCCTGTGGGCTTTCAGGTTCCTTTGCTCAATGGCTGGAACCAAGGTTGGTTCAACAGCTTGGGGCTTGTGTTTTGTTTGATGTTGGGCACGGCTGCATTGCCGCATATTTTGGTGCGCTCCTACACCACCTCTACACCTGCCGAGGCTGAGCGCTCGGTGGTCTGGGCCTTGGCCATCATTGTGGTGGTTTATCTCTGCGCTTCATCATTAGCCGTACTGCTTAAATCTTTCGTGTTGACCGAGTTGGTGGGCTCGCACTTGGACCAGCTGCCAGATTGGGCGGATCGCTTAAAGCTACGCAAATTGGCGCTCTTGAGTATTCAAGACTACAACCAAGACGGTATCGTTCAGTTTGCAGACATTCGTTTGTTCAATGATTATTTGGTGCTGGGCGTGCCAGAGATCACGCACATCTCGTCAGTCTTCACGGGCTTGCTGGCTGCTGGCGCTTTGGCTGCAGCCTTGTCAACAGCGGATGGGTTGCTATTGACCATCTCGAATGCCTTGGCGCAAGACTTGTATTTCCAAACGGCAGAGCCCAATGCGCCGCCGTTGCGTCGTGTGATGCTGTCTAAGATTTTGTTGATGGTGGTGGCCTTGCTGGCTGCTTGGTTTGCCACCAATCGCCCTGTGAGCATTTTGTTTTGGGTGACTTGCGCGTTTTCTTTGGCTGCATCTACGTTCTTCCCCGTGTTGCTGTTGGGTATTTACTGGCGTGGGATGAATCGGGTGGGAGCATTGTTGGCCATGGTGTCTGGCTTGGTGGTGAGTTCGTACTACATCGCCGTTAATCACCCATGGGTGCAAATGCGGCTGCATTTACATGCATCTGACACCGTGTGGTTAGGTCTAGACCCCGTGTGCGCAGGCGTTTTTGGTGTGCCGGTCGGCTTGTTGTTTGGTTATCTAGGCAGCAAGCTGCCCCAAACTCTTAAAAATTGACTATAATTACGGGCTTTTCCCTTGCTGCCAGCGTCAGACGCCGCAGGCAGCTTCATATCCACAAGGAGTGTCCATGCGTCATTACGAAATCATTTTGTTGATCCACCCGGATCAAAGCGAACAAGTTCCAGCCATGCTGGAGCGTTACAAAGGCATGATCACCGCCGGTGGTGGTGCTATTCATCGTACGGAAGACTGGGGTCGCCGCCAGTTGGCCTACATGATCAACAAGCTTGCCAAAGCTCACTACATTTGCTTGAACATCGAAGCTAGTCAAGCTGTGATGTCTGAACTCGAACACGCGTTCAAGTTCAACGATGCTGTGTTGCGTCACATGACTGTCTTGCGCAAGAAGGCCGACACTGCGCCTTCTATCATGATGAAGACAGTTGAGCGCGAAGAAGCTCGCAAGAACCAGCAAGCTGAGTTCGCGGGCTAATTGCTGACTCACTACAAGGTTTGAACCACGTTGTTTTGAATGCTTGTGTTGTTGAGGCCTCGGCCCTGCGATACACCCCAGCCGGTTTACCCGCCATTGATGTGAGTCTCGAACACGAGTCTGATATTCAAGAAGCAGGGCAAGAACGACAAGTCAAAGCAACCGTCAAAACAGTCGCCTTGGGATCATTAGCTGAGCGTATTGCTCAACTTCCCCTTGGTAGCTTTTGGCAGTTCAGCGGCTTTTTAGCCTCACCTCGTAACAGCAAAAACGTCGTTTTTCACATTCAAGATTTTCAGCAAATTTCATAGGAGGCCCA
>CANFKQ010000026.1 GCA_947447405.1 Comamonadaceae bacterium
CATTAAATTCACTGCGGTGGGTGGCATCTTTGTGCGTGCACAAGTGGTTGACGGTGGCGTGTTGTTTGAGGTGCAAGACTCAGGCATTGGCATCGCCACTGATCGACAAAAGCAAATTTTTCACGGCTTTGAACATGCAGATGTACAAACCAACCGTCAATATGGTGGAACAGGTTTAGGACTGTCTATTTGCGAACGCTTGGTCAGTTTGCAGGGAGGCACCATCGGTGTGAGCAGCGTGCAGGGGCATGGCTCGCGTTTCTGGTTTCAATTGCCTTTGCGCAGCATTGCGGTCAAAGAGGCGCAGACTGCTGCAGAAATAGCGCGCATGTGGATTGACAAGCCGATTCAAATTTTGTTGGTCGATGACAACGCAGTGAATCTTTTGGTCGCTCGCATGATGTTGAAGAAATGTTTTCCCAAAGCCCAAATTGTGGAGGTTAGTGGCGGCGTGTCTGCCTTGGAAAAGTTGCGCGAGCAACCTTTTGACTTGGCGTTAATGGACGTGGTCATGCCTGATATGGATGGCATGCAAGTGACGCACGCTTTGCGTCACGACTTTCCAGCGCCCGTGTGTCACATGCCTGTGCTGGCGTTGACGGCCAGCACCAACCCCGTGGACCAAGATCGTTGCTTGGCATCGGGCATGAATGATGTGTTGCACAAACCCTTAGATGAGCAGCAGTTGATTTCAAAGATTTCAAACGCGTTAACTGTCCATGCGAATCAGGAGCACGCATGACCCGCTTGACCGTTGAAGACCTGACAGAATGGGCGACCCCTTATTTGCCCAAGCGGTTTCAGGAGGGGCGCCTCCCGTATTTGTTTTTTATCATTTGGGTGTTGATTGGCGTGATGGTCGTTTTGGCCTTCATCACACCTTATCCGAACGGCGTGCCCGTATCTTTGGAATTTGCCGCTGTTCTTTTGATACTGCAGCTCTTGTTCATTTGGGGCATGCCTTTCACACTTGCTGCAAACGTGGGCTTGTTGGCTGCCCTGTTGCAAGTGAGTTATGCGGCATGGATGTCGGGGGGTATCTTTTCGCCACGAATGGCATGGATGACGGTGATCCCATTGATTCCGTTTTATGCGGTCAGTCGCAAATCAGGACTTACATGGCTGGTGGTCATTTTATGTGACGTGCTGCTGATGTCCTATGTCACTTGGCAGGGCTGGCTGCCAGACCAATCGACATTGGGGGCGGCGCAGATGATGTCATCATTTGCCAGTTATTCGGTTGTCACGTTTATTCTTGTCACAGTTCTATTTTTGTATAACAACCTTTTTCGTCAACTCAACCAGGTCAGCCTGCAGCGAAATTTAGAACTCGAAGAAAAACGTAAAGAGCTGCTTCGCACATCTGCATTGCGAGAACAATTCATTGCCACGGTGAGCCATGAATTACGAACACCCATGAATGCAATTTTGGGCTTCAACAACATGCTGCTGGCGCGCGTGTCAGACAATCCGCAAGCGCTCAAAATTTTGAATCACACGCGCCAGTCTGCCGATCATTTACTGACCGTGATTAACGATGTGCTTGATTACTCACAGTTACAAGCAGGAAAAATCAATGTGCAGCACGAAACATTTGCGTTGCGTGACACAGTAAATAGGGCCTTTGATCTCTTTGCTTACCGCGTTGAGGGCATGCATTTGAAGTACATCTGCATCATTGACGATAACGTTCCGCATTGGGTGCGTGCTGATCGTCACCGTTTGATGCAAATTTTGGTGAACTTGCTTGGCAATGCCATCAAGTTCACGCATCAAGGACACGTGACCTTGCGTGTTCGCATGCAACCGTTGTGTGTCCATTTCTCGGTGCGAGACAGCGGCATGGGTATTCCCGAAACTCAGCAGCCCAAAATCTTTCAGCGTTTCGTGCAAGCCGATGACGATATTCAGTCACGCTACGGCGGTAACGGTTTGGGCCTATCTATCACCCAGCGCTTGGTAGAGCTGATGGGCGGACACATTGGCTTTGAAAGCAAGCTAGGCCATGGCTCGCTGTTTTGGTTCACCCTTCCGTTGGTTGAGGTGGCTGCACCCAAAATTGAGGAATCCAAAACCCAACTATCCACAAACCCCATTGAAACCGTACAACGATTTCTCGTGGTGGATGATCACCCCATCAATCGCTTGCTGGTGCGCCAAATTCTTAAAAATAACTGGAAAAACTGTGAGCTCGTCGAAGCCGAAAACGGCATCAAAGCGCTTGAGGCATTGCGTCAACAAGACTTTGACGTGATCTTGATGGACATGGTGATGCCAGAGATGGATGGCATTGAGGCCACCGCGGCTTTACGCTTAAGCTTTGATCAACCTAGACGTGATACCCCTGTGCTTGGCCTCACTGCCAATGTGAATCCACTTGATTTAGAACATTTTGCGGCGGCGGGTGTTAGCGCGGTCGTGCTCAAACCATTTGATGCGTCCAAACTGTGTGCACAGGTTGAAGACATGCTTATAGAGAAAAGATCTTCCCTGGGTTCATGATGTTGTGTGGGTCAAGGGCCCGCTTGATTGTGCGCATCATGTCTACCGCCCCTTCACCTGTTTCGGCGCGCAAGAAATCCATCTTGTGCAAGCCAATGCCATGCTCTCCTGTGCAGGTGCCGCCTAAGCGCAACGCACGGTTCACCAACTTATGGTTGAGTGTCTCTGCCGTCTCACACTCGTGCGCGTTGCTGGGGTCAATCAAATAGCCAAAGTGGAAATTACCATCACCCACATGGCCAACCAAGAAATATGGAATACCTGTGGCATCCGCTTCCACGATCGAGTCCAACAAGCAATCTGCCAGTTTGCTGATGGGTACACACGTGTCTGTGCTGATCGCGCGGCAACCCGGCTTGCTTTGGATCGCTGCAAAGTAGGCGTTGTGCCGCGCCGTCCACAAGCGGGTACGTTCTTCAGGGGTCGTCGCCCATTCAAATGATTGGCCACCGAACTCCGTGGCGATCTCTTGCACCGTTTCCGCTTGTTCTTTCACGCCTGCGGGGGAGCCGTGAAACTCCATCAGCAACATGGGGGTCTCGGCCAATCTCAACTTGGCGTAATTGTTCACCATGCGAATGGTGTTGCCGTCGAGCAGTTCTACGCGCGCAATTGGCACGCCCATTTGAATGATCGCGATGGTCGTGTGAACGGCCGCCTCAATGCTGGGGAACGAACAAACTGCCGCGGATACAGCTTCGGGCAATGGGTAGATGCGCAATGAAATTTCAGTCATCACACCCAGCGTCCCTTCGCTGCCGACCAACAAACGCGTCAGGTCGTAACCCGCAGCTGATTTTTTGGCGCGCGTACCCGTGCGAATCACCTCGCCACTGGCCGTCACGACTTCGAGCGCCAACACGTTCTCGCGCATCGTGCCGTAGCGCACCGCATTTGTACCGCTTGCACGTGTGGCGCTCATGCCACCGATGGATGCGTCTGCCCCGGGATCGATGGGAAAGAACAAGCCTGTGCTTTTGATTTCCTCGTTCAACTGCTTGCGCGTCACACCCGGCTGCACCGTCACCGTTAAATCTTCAGCGTTGATGCTGAGCACCTTGTTCATACGGCTCACATCCACACTGATGCCACCTTGCACGGCCAGCAGGTGTCCTTCGAGTGAAGATCCCACACCAAAAGGAATCACGGGCACCTTGTATTGCGCAGCCAGCCGAACAGCATCCGACACATCTTGCGTGCTCTCGGCAAACACCACAGCTGCGGGCGGCGGCACGTGGGTAAATGCGGACTCATCACGCCCATGTTGCTCACGAATCACTTGTGCGGTCGAGCAGTTCGTGCCGAAACGCGTTTGCAGCTCGGCAATCAATGCGGGCGGCACTTCGCGTTGCGCGATGGTGGGGGCTAAGTGCTGGTGTGAGGTGGGTGCATTCATGCGGCGTCTCCTAAGCGATGCTCCATTCTAAGAACAAGCCCCTGTGAGCCAAAATCCCTTTTGTGACAGGCAAAATAAGCATCAAACAACATTGACGAGGCAACGCACATGGGCAACCGACTTTCACAAATCGCCACGCGCACCGGCGACGCCGGCACCACAGGCTTGGGCAACAACCAGCGCGTGTCTAAAAACAGTTTGCGCGTGCACGCCATGGGCGAGGTGGATGAACTCAATTCCAATATCGGTGTCCTCTTGTGCGAAGACATGCCCCAAGACGTCCGTGATGTGTTGGTTGAAATTCAACATCAACTTTTCAATCTGGGCGGCGAGTTATCTATTCCCGGTTTTGAGCTGCTTAAAGAAGAAGCCGTGCAGGCTTTGGACACAGCGCTTGAAAACTACAACGCCAAACTGCCTAAGCTCGAAGAATTCATTTTGCCCGCGGGCAACCGTGGCGCAGCGCTTTCACATGTCTGCCGAACTGTCGCGCGTCGTGCTGAACGTGCGGTGGTGGCTTTGGGCAATGAGGAAGCCATTGGCGATGCGCCACGCCAATACCTTAACCGTCTCAGTGACCTCATGTTTGTCTTGGCCCGTGTGCTCAACCGCATGAACGGCGGTGATGACGTGTATTGGAAAAGTGAGCGAATGAAACGCAGTGATGGTTAATTGCTACTGACAATGCACCGCCGTCAATTCAACCAACATCTGCAGCGTAGCGCCATCGCATTGGCGCTCTCACCTTGGATGAATGCCATAGCCGCAACGGCAGAAAAGCCTCGCGCTTGGCACATCAATCCCTTCGCACTGGGCGTCGCCAGTGGTCGCCCACGAGCCGAATCGATGGTGCTATGGACGCGCCTCTTGTTCAGTGATGAAGATCGTGCCGCAGCGACAGAGACCTTGCGCGTGCAGGTGGAGGTGTTTGCCGACGCGGCACTCAAACGCCGTGTGCAAAAAGCGCAGGCGTTGACAAACGACGCGCGTGCACATAGCGTGCACGTGCATTTGCAAAACCTACAACCCAGCACTGATTATTGGTACCGATTTCGCCAAGGCGATGCACTCAGCAGCGTGGGCCACACACGCACCGCACCTGCACCGAATGCCGATGTGCAAGAGTTGCGAGTTGCCTTGTCGTCTTGCCAGCACTACGAGCAAGGTCAATACATTGCACATGCAGAAATTGCTAAACAAAAGCTCGACTTTGTGTTGTTCATGGGGGACTACATCTATGAGAGCAGCAATTCGCAATACGCCATTCGCAAACACAACGGCGAAGAACCCAAAACTTTGCAGCAATACCGCGACCGTTATGAGCAATACAAACGCGATCCCATGTTGCAAGCCGCGCACGCCGCGCACCCGTGGGTGTTAATGTGGGACGACCATGAGGTGGTCAACGACTACGCCAACGACCAAGATCGCCAATATACCGATCCTAAGCAAATGTTGCTGCGCCGTGCGGCGGCGTACCAAGCGTATTTCGAGCATCAACCGCTGTTGCTCGGACCAGACGTCAACACCCCTGCCAACATGCGCTTGTATGACCAATTGAGTTGGGGTCGGTTGGCTGACGTATGGACGCTCGACTGCCGCCAGTACCGCAGCGCGCAGGCTTGTCGCGACCCAGTGCGTGGCGGTGGCCGCATGGTGGTGCAGTGCGATGAGCTCAACGATCCAAACCGCACGATGCTTGGCAATGCCCAAGAGCGCTGGTTGACCGAAGGCTTAAGCCAATCCAAGCGTCAATGGAAACTGGTGGCACAAGCCACGCAAATCAGTTCCACCAGCGTGCCCGCGCCAGTGGGCCGCAGCTACTGGAATGATGCGTGGGACGGCTACCCAGAAGCGCGCAAACGCCTGCTGCAAACCGTGGTCGACGCCAAGCTCAAGAATGTGGTCACTCTCGGCGGTGATGTGCACTGCAACGTGGCTGCCAATTTGCGCTTAGAGCCCAACAACCCCCAGTCGCCGACTGTGGCGAGCGAGTTTGTGACCACATCCATCACGTCACGTGGCTTGGGCGAGAAGCCCTCTGCGCTTATCCGTGAGAGCAATGCCGACTTGCTGCACTACCGCTCCGACGAGCGTGGTTATAGCCTCATCACGGTCACACCCGAAGATGTACGCTGTGACTTTAGAACCACCAAGTTTCCAGCGGGGAGTGAAGCGTCTCTGAAGACGCAGGCGAGCTATGTGGTGAAGAGTGGCAAGGCAGGCCCCCAAGCGGTGTAACGCTTAGGCTGTGAGCACACCACGATCGAGCGCGTAGCTGCGGTCGCTCACCCACTGCGCGAAGTGCGTGTTTTGCTCAGACAGCAACACGCTCACCCCTTGGCGCTTGAGCGCCAAAATCATCTCACCCATTTGCTCCACGATGATGGGGGCTACGCCTTCGGACGGCTCATCGAGCAACACCATCAGCGGGTTGCCCATGAGTGTGCGCGCCACAGTCAGCATTTGCTGTTCACCACCACTCATGTGGCTTGCAGGGCGTTGTTGCATGTCAGCGAGGTTAGGGAACAGCGCAAAGATTTGTTCGAGCGACCATTGCGGTGTTGCGTGGCCGTCAACCAAACGGCGCACCGCTTGCACGCCAAGCTGCAGATTCTCCAGCACCGTCAAGTCTGTGAAGATGCGGCGGTCTTCGGGCACATAGCCCAAGCCCAAACGTGCCGCTTGATACGGTGCGGTATTTGAGATGTCATGCCCAGCAAACACCACGCGGCCTGTGCGGCGCGGCATCAGTCCCATGATGGCTTTGAGCGTGCTTGATTTGCCTGCACCGTTGCGACCGATGAGGCCAACTACCTCACCGCGTTGCACATGCAGCTGTGCGTTAAACAACACTTGTGCTGCGCCGTACCAAGCATTCAAGCCTTGTACGTCAAGCAATGATGTGTCTGTGCTCAATGTGACGCGTGTCGATGACTGCGTCATGGCGAGCCACCAAATGTTTTGCCACGGCCAAAGTACACCGCCTGCACCTGCGGGTCGGCTTTGACTTGTGCCGGCGCGCCTTGTGCGATGAGTGCGCCACGGGCCATCACGAGCACGCGGTCGGCGTACTCAAACACCACGTCCATGCTGTGCTCGGTAAACAGCACGGCTAAGCCGCGTTGATTCACCAAGCGACGCGTGAGCGCCATCAAGGCATGGCGTTCGTCAGGTGCCATGCCCGCAGTGGGTTCGTCCATCAGCAGTAAGCGCGGTGCGTTAGCCAAAGCCATCGCTAGCTCAAGGCGCTTCACATCGCCATAGGCCAGTGCGTTGCATGGGCGATGTGCTTGGGTGTCTAGCTGCACTTGCTCTAGCAGTTGCAGCGCGTCCGCACAGCGGTAGTGCGCTGCGCGTTGCCAAGGTGATAGCGATTGGCCATCGGCAGACAGCAGCGCCATCTGCACGTTCTCGGTCACAGTGAGCGAGCCAAAGATTTGTGCCATTTGAAATGTGCGACTCACGCCCATGTGCCATAGCTCGTGGGGTTTTCGGCTCAGTAGCGATACACCACCAAGTGTGATGCTGCCGCTGTCTGGCGCGAGTTGGCCGTTGACTAAATTGAACGTGGTCGACTTGCCCGCGCCATTAGGGCCGATGAGGGCCAACAGTTCACCCGCCTGCAAACTGAATGACACATCGTTCACCGCTTGGTTGCCGCCGAAGGCTTTTTGCAAATGTTGAATCTCTAACAATGTGCCACCGTTTTGCGTGTTGACATGCTTCGTTGTATGTGTGCTCATGCATCACCTCGCGCATCGGATGTGCGTACGCGTTGCCACAGCTTCTGCACTGAGCCCGCAATGCCCTGTGGAAACACCAGCACCAGCAACAACATGCTGGCACCCAATACAGCACGCCAGTAGTCGGTACTGCGCGCCAAGCTGTCTTGCAATGCGGTGAAGGCCACTGCCCCCACCAGCGGGCCAACCAAGGTATGTACACCGCCCAGCATGACCATGACCAAACCATCCACTGACTTGCTCACACCCAACACGTCGGGCGAGATGCTGCCTTTCGAGAACGCAAACAACGCACCCGCTAAACCTGCAAAGCCCGCGGCCACGATAAAGCCCACCCACTGCACGCGTGCGACGTTGAGGCCCATGGCTTCGGCACGATCCACCGAATCTCGGCTGGCACGCAGTGCGTAACCCAGGGGGGACATCAGCACGCGGCGTAAGGCATACACGCTGAGCGCTACCAACGCTAGGGTGAGCCAGTAATAAGAAGACTTGTCTTGCCACCTGTCGCTTGGCCACACACCGGTAAGGCCGTTACTGCCGCCCGTGAAGTCGTCCCACTGAAAACAAATAGACCACACAATTTGTGCAAACGCCAAGGTGAGCATGGCCAAGTACACGCCCGACAAACGTACTGCAAACCACGCAATGGGTGCAGCCACCAAAGCGCTGACGAGTGGGGCCAACAACAAAGCCGCTTCGCTAGAGACACCCGCACGCAACACCAACAGCGCCGCTGCATACGCGCCCACGCCAAAGTAAGCCGCGTGCCCAAACGAGTGCATGCCCGCTGGCCCCATGATGAAGTGCAAGCTCGCGGCAAACAATGCGGCGATGAGCAGGTCAATGCTCAGCACCAAGGTGTAGGGCGAGTCCGTGGTGAACAGCGGCAGCGCGAGCAACACAGCGCCAACCATCAGCCAAACCACCTGTGTGTGGACGCCGCCTAAAACAAACGGCGCTTCTTCTTCGGCGCGGGGTGCGCTTTGTGCTTTGCCCAACAAGCCCCAAGGTCGCACCATCAACACAGCGGCCATCACCAAAAATTCGGCGACGAGCGTGAGTTTTGAAAACGCAAGCGACACACCCAAAATTTCCACCGTCCCCACCGCGATGCACAGCGCTTTGATCTCGGCAATTAACAAAGCCGCCACAAACGCACCGGGGATGGACCCCATGCCGCCCACCACGACCACGACAAACGCGTCACCCATTGTGGCCATGTCTAGCCCCAAATGCGCGGGCTCGCGCGGCAATTGCAATGCGCCGCCTAAGCCAGCTAAGGCGCAGCCCAGCGTAAATACCGCCGTGAACAAGTGGCGCGGGTTCAAGCCCAAGGCACCCAACATCTCGCGGTCTTGCGTGGCGGCACGCACCAACACGCCGAATCGTGTGCGCTGCAAGCACCACCACAGCACGGCTAACACCAGCGGTCCAATGGCGATTAAGAACAAGTCGTAGGTGGGAAAGCGTCGGCCCAAAATGTCGACCGCGCCGATCAGGCCTGGTGCGCGTGGCCCTAGCAAATCTTCCGCACCCCACAGCCACAGCGTGCCATCTTGGATGACCAGCACCAAGGCAAATGTGGCGAGTAATTGAAACAACTCGGGCGCTTTGTAAATGCGGCGCAGCAACAGCACTTCCACCAACGCGCCCAACACGCCGGTCGCGAGTGCGCTGCACAACAAAAGCAAAAAGTAGGCGGAGGTTTGGCTGGCCGCATCACCCACCACCACACTCAGAGCGGCTGACACAGTCGGCGCAGCATGCGACACCAACGAGTAAGCCACATACACCCCCAACATGAAGAACGAGCCATGCGCAAAGTTGACGATGCGCGTCACCCCAAAGATGAGCGACAAGCCTGCGGCAACCAAAAACAAAGACGATGCAGCGGCCAACCCGTTGAGGGCTTGTACGAAGAGGCTGGCGACATCCATGAGGTGTGAGTGGCGTGAAATTAAAACGCCCGCAAGAGGCGGGCGTTGTGTTGGGGTTTGAAAAGCCTTTAGTTGCTTGGCCGAAGTTTCTTCACAACGTCATCGCTGGGTTGCACGCTGGCGCCATCGATGTAGCGGTAGTCTACCAATACACCCTTGCCGCCCTCATTTTTGGTGCGACCTAAAAATGCGCCCATGGTGGACTGGTTGTCTTGCTGGCGGAACATGACCGGACCATAAGGTGTACTGAATTTCAAACCGCTAAAGGCAAGCACCAATTTTTCGCTGTCCGTGCTCTTGGCTTTGCGCATGCCGGCGGCCAAGGCTTGAATCATGCTGTAGCCCACAACAGAGCCCAGGCGGGGGTGGTCGTTGTACTTGCGGTGATAGGCCAAGTAAAAGGCTTTGTGCTCTGGCGTTTGCACGCCGTACCAAGGGTAGCCGGTGACGATCCAACCATTGGGCGTTTCGTCTTTCAGGGGCTCCAAATACTCAGGCTCGCCTGTCAACAGGCTCACCACTTCGCGGCCTTGGAACACAGCGCGCGTGTTGCCTTCGCGTACAAACTTGGCCAAGTCGGTGGCAAACAGCACGTTGAAGATGGCGTCGGGTTTGGCGTCGGCAATGGCTTGCGTCACAGAGCCTGCGTCGATCTTGCCGAGAGCAGGTGCTTGCTCGACCACAAACTCCACATCAGGCTGAGCAGCCTTGAGCAGCTGTTTGAAGGTGGCAGCGGCAGACTGGCCGTATTCGTAGTTGGGGTACACCACCGCCCAGCGTTTTTTCTTGAGCTTGGCCGCTTCGGGCACCAGCATGGCCACCTGCATGTAAGTGCTCGCGCGTAGGCGGTAGGTGTAGCGATTGCCGTTTTGCCAAACCATTTTGTCGGTCAGCGGCTCGCCGGCGAGGAAGAACACTTTGCGCTGTTTGGCAAAGTCGCTTAGCGCCAAACCAATGTGCGAGAGGAATGCGCCAGAGAGTACATCCACTTTTTCGCGGCTCAACAGTTCTTCGGCGGCGCGTACGGCGTCGCCAGGCGACGCGTTGTCGTCGCGTGTGATGAGTTGCAGTTGCTTGCCGTTTACGCCACCCGCTGCGTTGATTTCTTCCACCGCCAACTCCATGCCCTTTTTGTAGGGATCAAGGAAAGCGGGTTGTGCTTTGTAGCTGTTGATCTCGCCAATCTTGATGATGTTTTGGGCGAAAGCGGGCAGGGCAGCCACGCTCAAGGCGAGGGCCGTGGTGCGTAAGGTGGAGATGAGTGCGTGGTTCACGAAGGGGCCTCTGAAAAGCAGGCATTGGTTGGAGCAACCAACGCCTAAAAGTGTCAAGCTTGGATTGTCTGGCAAACCAGAACCCCAGTTGCATACGGTTCTTGAAAGCCCATCCAAAGACCTATGCTAGCCTTTGCACATGCCGTTCTCACGCCATTTATCTGCTCCCAAGTTTGAAGCCCGCTGGCCTGCCGTGGTGATTTGGCTGTGCGCTTGGGGCTTGCTGTGGGGGTTGGAGGGTGTGCTCAACCTTGGCAACTTGGCCTTGTTGTTGGTGCTGGCCAGCGCCATTGCGGGGGTGTGGCTGTCGGCATTGGCGTCGGTGGGCACCAGCGCGATGTTTGTGTTGATGTTCAACTGGTTTTTTGTGGAGCCTCGCTACACCTTCAATGTGCACTTACACCAAGACTTATTGCTGTTGGTCACGATGATGGGCGTGAGCGTGGTGGTGAGCTATTTGATGGCGCGACTGCGCATGGCCGCCGAGCTAGAAAGCCAATATGCCAAAGCGTCTGAAATGTTGCGCGAGTTGAGCGAGCAGTTTCGCGAAACGCGTGATGTGCAGATGCAAGGCCAACAACTGCAAACATGGATCGCTCAAGAAGCCGCATGTGGCGTGTCGGTGTTATTGCTGCAAGACGGCGCAGCCGATGAAGGCGTGGGCCACAGCCAAGTCATCGGTGAAGCCAAGGGCCAAGACCGGCAAGGCTTGCTGGCTTGTGCGCAACAGTTTGGAGCGATGGGCCCTGGCACGGGCCGCCACGAAAACCAAGCCACAGTGTTCTTGCCTTTGCGCGGCCGAGCTCGCGCTTATGGCGCTGCGGCCCTGCACGCCCATGGGGCAAAGGTGCTGCTCCGCGCGCATGGGCGTGACATGTTGCAACAAGCCTGTGATTTGTTGGGCCTAGAAATCGAGCGCGCCCAAACCTTGCGCTTGGCTCAACAAGCCAAAGACGATGCGCAAAGCCAGAGCCTGCGCAACACCTTGCTCACTTCCATTTCTCATGACTACCGCACCCCGCTGGCTAATTTGATGGGTGCCGCCTCGGTCATTCACGACCAAGCCTCGCGTTTGAGCACCGACAAAATTGCAAGCCTCGCGCAGACGGTGATTGACGAAGCGCAGCACCTCAACCGGATGACGACCAACACTTTGCAGCTTGCGCGTTTGGATGCTGCGCCTTTGCAGATCAAAAAAGATTGGGAGTCGTTGCAAGAAATTCTGGGCACTGTGCTGGCCAAGGCTCGCCAGCGCCACCCGCAGCGGCGTATGGTGGTGGCAGTACCCGAGGGTTTGCCGCTCATTCATTGCGATGCGATTTTGCTGGTGCAGCTGTTTGACAACTTGATTGAAAACGCCATCAAGTACAGCCCTGATGACGCCCCCATCGACATCCAAGTGCAAGCTCAATCCAATGCGCTAGACGTGCGCGTGATGGACCAAGGCGCAGGCATTGCCGATGCGTGGAAAGACAGAGTGTTTCAAGCCTTCGAGCGCGTGCATGCGGATGCTGCACAGGCCGATGCGACGGATGTCAACCAGTTGCGCCGGGGTATGGGCGTGGGCTTGGCCGTGTGCAAAGCCATTGCCAAAGTGCATGATGCCCAACTATGGGTGGAAGACCGCCAGCCTCACGGCGCAGTGATGTGCTTGCAACTGCCGGTCCTGCAACAACCCGATGTGATGGTGGAGACCTAAAGCACATGGCTCTCAAAGTTCTGTTGGTCGAAGATGACCGAGATTTGCGTCAAACTTTGCGCGATGCGCTGAGCGTGGAAGGCTACGAGGTGATCGCCAGTGGCAGCGCCGCAGATGCGAGCGCGGTGCTGCGCCACACCATGGCGTCAGACAGCCCCTTGGATTTGTTGGTGCTCGATTTGGGACTGCCCGATGGTGATGGCGGTGATCTGCTGCGCAGCGTGCGTGCGCAATACGCGCTACCTATCCTCATCATTTCGGCGCGGCACGATGATGCCAACAAAGTGGCTTTGCTTGATGCGGGTGCGGACGACTATTTGGTCAAGCCCTTCAGCATCAGCGAACTGCTCGCGCGCATGCGTGTCACGCTGCGCCACCGTGGCACAGTGGTTTTGGCCCCGCAGACGCAATACCAATGCGGCGCTTTAGAAATTGACCTTGCCAAACACACGGTGCTCAAAGCGGGCGCGGCCGTGCACCTTACGCCCACCGAATTCAAGCTATTGGCGCGCTTGGTGCGCCAAGCGGGGCAAGTGGTGACACACCGTCAACTCTTGGTGGATGTATGGGGCGCTGCGCATGTGGACCAAACCCAATACCTGCGTCTGTACATGGGCCAGCTGCGCGCCAAGCTCGAAGCCAATCCGACGGAGCCTACTTTGTTGCTGACCGAGCCCGGTGTGGGTTATCGCTTGGCCGAATAGTTGGCACTTATGCTTTCCTAACGCGATTGCTGGCAACCTAGGGGCACTTGAATAGGAGTGCTCATGTCAGCAACAGATTTAGACAACCCCTCGGCGCACATCAAGCGCCAGTCAACCGCCGCGTTGACTTTGGGCGCCATTGGCGTGGTGTATGGCGATATCGGCACCAGCCCGCTGTACACAGTGAAAGAGGTGTTCTTGCCCGCAACGGGCGTGGCACTTACACCTGAGAACTTGATCGGTGCTGTGTCTGCCATTTTTTGGGCGTTGATGCTCATCGTCACGCTGAAATACGTCATCTTGATTTTGCGTGCCGACAACCGCGGCGAGGGTGGCGCATTGGCCCTTACCGCTTTGGCGGCCAATGCCGTGAAGCACAAGCCACGCTTGCGTCACTTCTTGTTGCTGCTGGGGCTTTTTGGCGCCACCTTGTTTTATGGCGACAGCGTCATCACGCCGGCCATCTCGGTGCTGGGCGCGGTGGAAGGATTAGAAGTCGTGACGCCTTTGCTGCAACCGTATGTGGTGCCCATCGCGTTGGCCGTCTTGGTGCTGCTGTTTTTCATGCAGCGCTGGGGCACCAACTTTGTGGGCAAGTTTTTTGGCCCCATCATCGTGGTGTGGTTTGTGATTCTTGGCCTCACAGGCATTGAGCAAATTGTGCAAACGCCAGAAATTTTGGCCGCCTTGAACCCATTGCACGGCATCAACTTTTTGGTGGACCGTGGCCCCTTTGTGTTGGCTGCCGTAGGTGCGATTGTGTTGGCGCTCACAGGGGCTGAAGCTTTGTATGCCGACATGGGCCACTTTGGTCGCAAGCCCATTCAAATTGCTTGGATGGGCTTGGTCATGCCCAGCTTGGCTTTGCATTACATGGGCCAAGGTGCGTTGCTCATGCACGATGCCAGCGCCATTGAAAACCCCTTCTTTCGCATGTTCTCTGAAGAATGGTTGATCCCTGCGGTGTTGCTGGCCACGGTGGCCGCCATCATTGCGTCGCAGGCCGTGATCTCGGGCGCGTACTCGATGACCAAGCAGGCCATTTTGTTGGGCTTCTTGCCACGCATGAACATCAAGTACACCTCTGAGCAAGAGGTGGGCCAAATCTACATGCCGGGCGTCAACTGGATCTTGTTGGCGGGTGTGCTGTTGGCCGTCTTGGCCTTTAGAAGCTCGTCGGCTTTGGCCGGCGCGTATGGCATTGCAGTCACGCTCACCATGGTCATCACCACCATCATGACCTTCTTTGTCGTGCACGATGCATGGAAGATGCCCACACCGTTGGCGATCGGCGCCACCCTGTTTTTCCTCAGCATCGACTCGTTCTTGTTTGCTGGCTGCATCATCAAGTTCTTTGATGGGGGTTGGTTGCCACTCGCCATGGGTTTGACTCTGTATGTGGTGATGACGACCTGGTCACGCGGCCGTGAGCTGGTGGTCGACACCATTCGCCGCGATGGTTTGGACCTCAACACCTTCATCCAACACATCGATTCGGGCCACACGCACTTGGCCAAACGCACCGCCATTTACGCAGTGGCCAACCCTGAGACAGTGCCCCAAGCCCTGCTCCACAACATGAAACACAACCAAGTGCTGCACGAAAAAAACATCATCTTGACGGTGGAGTTCGACAACGTGCCTTGGGTGTCAGACAAACAGCGCGTGCGCGTGGAGCGCCTGAGCGAACACTTCTGGCAAGTGTGGGTGACGTTTGGTTTTATGAACACGCCTGATGTGCCGCGTGCATTGAAGCATTGCGAACCCTTGGGGCTTGAAATCCCTGTCTTTGAAACCTCTTATTTCTTGAGTCGCGAAACGGTGATTTCGACACCGGGTGGTGGCATGGTGCAGTGGCGAGAAAAATTATTCTCAGCCATGACGCGCAATTCAGGCGGTGTGGTGGAGTTTTTCCACTTGCCAGATAACTCAGTGGTAGAACTTGGAACACGGGTGCAAATATGATCGAACACACATTACCTGTCACGCTCAAACTCACAGGAAAAGCAGGCCTAGACCCACGGGTGGCCGCAGAGTTTGCAATGGTCGCAGCGCACTTTGATGGCGACATCACCGTGGCTTGCCATGGCCGAACCGTCAACGCCAAATCGGTGGCCGCAGTCATGGCCTTGGGCGCAACACACGATGATTTGGTCGAGTTGCATGCCGATGGCGAACACGCACAACAAGCGGTCAACGCCTTGATTGCGGTGATTCAAAAAGGATAAGCACCTGCCCAAAGAAAAGCCCCGCAAGCTTTGTAGCTGGCGGGGCTTTGTGCTTTTGACACGCTGCATTCGCAGCGAGCAGCATGGGTGCAGTTAAGCTTCCAAGCGAGCCGCCAAAGCAGCTTTGGTCGACGTCATCTCAGCAGGCAAGTGGTATGCCAACTGGGTGAACAACTCTTCGTGCAGTTTCAACTCAGCCACCCAAGCGGCTTTGTCGATGCTGGTGACGGTGTTGAATTGGTCGGCAGTGAAGTTCAAACCGGTCCAGTTGATTTCTTCATACGTGGGGCTTACGCCGAAGACGTTTTCTTTGCCGTGAGCTTGGCCTTCGATGCGGTCAATCATCCACTTCAAGACGCGCATGTTTTCGCCGTAGCCTGGCCACACAAATTTGCCGTCGTCACCTTTGCGGAACCAGTTGACGCAGTAAATCGATGGGACTTTGGCGCCGCCCGCTTTGAGCTTGTCGCCCATGTCGAGCCAGTGTTGGAAGTAGTCGCTCATGTTGTAGCCCATGAACGGCAACATGGCGAACGGATCGCGGCGCACCACACCCTGTTGGCCAGCCGCTGCCGCGGTGGTTTCAGAGCCCATGGTTGCAGCCATGTACACGCCTTCGGTCCAGTTGCGTGCTTCGGTGACCAATGGCACGGTGGTGGAGCGGCGACCACCGAAGATGAACGCGTCAATCGCGACGCCATCGGCGTCGTCCCATTGGTGGTCCAGTGCTGGGTTGTTGGTGGCAGCCACGGTGAAGCGAGCGTTGGGGTGCGCTGCTTTGGCGCCTGTTTCTTTGGCGATGGCGGGGGTCCAATCCTTGCCTTGCCAGTCAATCAAGTGATCGGGCAATTTGCCAGTGTCTTTTTCCATGCCTTCCCACCACACGTCACCGTCGTCGGTCAGCGCGACGTTGGTGTAAATGACGTTTTTGTCCAAGCTGGCCATGCAGTTGGGGTTGGTGTGGAAGTTGGTGCCAGGAGCGACGCCAAAGTAGCCCGCCTCTGGGTTGATGGCGTACAACTTGCCGTCGGAGTGCGGTTTGATCCAAGCAATGTCGTCACCGATGGTGGTGACTTTCCAGCCGTCAAAACCTTCAGGTGGCACGAGCATGGAGAAGTTGGTTTTGCCGCAAGCGCTGGGGAATGCAGCTGCGACGTGGTACTTCTTGCCTTGCGGGTTGGTCACACCCAAGATGAGCATGTGCTCGGCCAACCAGCCTTGGTCGCGGCCCATGTTGGAAGCGATGCGCAAAGCAAAACACTTCTTGCCCAACAAGGCGTTGCCGCCGTAGCCCGAACCATAAGACCAAATTTCGCGGGTCTCTGGGTAGTGCACGATGTATTTGGTGGTGTTGCAAGGCCACTTCACGTCGGCTTGACCCGCGGCCAAAGGTGAGCCCACGGTGTGCACGCAAGGCACGAACGCGCCGTCGGTGCCGATGACGTCGTACACAGCCTTGCCCATGCGGGTCATGATCTTTTGGCTCACGGCGACGTAAGGGCTGTCTGACAACTCAATGCCCACGTGCGCAATGTGTGAGCCCATGGGGCCCATGCTGAAAGGAATCACGTACATCGTGCGGCCCTTCATGCAGCCGTCAAACAACGGTTGCAAGGTGGTGCGCATTTCGGCGGGTGCCATCCAGTTGTTGGTCGGACCGGCGTTTTCTTTTTTCTCAGAGCAGATGTAGGTGCGGTCTTCAACGCGCGCCACGTCTGTGGGGTCAGAGCAAGCTAAGAATGAAT
The DNA here is from genome assembly GCA_947447405.1 of Comamonadaceae bacterium. Lineage (GTDB taxonomy): Bacteria > Pseudomonadota > Gammaproteobacteria > Burkholderiales > Burkholderiaceae_C > Limnohabitans. The sequence continues at coordinate 17,235 of CANFKQ010000026.1, forward strand.
TGGGGCGTTTGGCGGGGTTGAGCTTTTTGAAAGTGCCTGCATCAACCAGTTGTTGGCAAAGGCGGTTGTATTCTTCGTCGCTGCCGTCACACCAGTACACGGTGTCGGGCTTGCACAAGGCGGCCATTTCGTGGACCCAAGCGACCAGCTTGGGGTTCTTTACATACGCAGGTGCGTGGATAGTCATGGAAAGCTCCTAAGTCAAAAAATTGAGGTCAGAGCCCAGCGCGTTCTGGCGAGGCTCTGACCTCAATTCATTGCCGCTGGCCTATGCCAGTGGGATGACTATTTTATGAAACTCTGCCCTTCCCCAAGCTTGCAAAACCCCTATGGATTACATGAAAGAAGTTAAAAGTATTGCTTCCAAGGTGGTTTGATGTAATTTCTAGGGTAAGGCCCTAGGCTGAAGTTACAACGGCAGAAAAACAAAAAGCGTCTAAAGAGACGCTTGGTATGGATGGATCAATCGACTTAAGCCATGAACACAGCGATGAAGGCCAACAAGAAAATTAATACCGCTCCTGCAACGGGCAAGACGATGGGCATCAAAGGCACGATGGCTTCAACAACATCTTGTTCAGCGGCTTGTCCGTGGGTGTCGTGTGACATGTCTTATCTCCTGTAGGAATATTACTTTCGCAAATTCTAGGGGACTTAAGGCTTTTTTCGGTCGTCGATGTGACAGGGTAAACCCGTCGAAATCCGAGGCGTCAAGCGGGCAAGGCCACGACGCGCAGCACTTCATCGCCATAAGCCTCGAGCTTTTTGGCGCCGATGCCAGCGATACCTTGCAAGGCATCGAGGTCTTGTGGTTCTGCCTGTGCAATGGCAGCCAAGGTGGCGTCATGGAAGATGACGTAAGCGGGCAAGTTGTGCGAACGTGCCACCTCGGCACGCCAAGCCTTGAGGGCGTCGTAGCGTTGTTGGCCCGCGTCGTCCAGCGCGATGGGGGCGGGTTTGGCCGTGCCGCTGGCCGTACGTTTGCCTTTGCGGTCGGCAGGCGTGGACACCGAGGCGCGCAGGCGCACCGTCACGTCGCCTTTGAGAACGGCGCGCGAGGCCTCGGTTAAATACAAGGTGTTGAAGGCTTGCGCGTCTACGCCCAAAGCGCCCAGCGCGATGAGCTGGCGCAGCACGCCGCGCAGCTGCAATTCGCTGAAGTGCTCGCCAATGCCAAAGGTGCTGAGCTTCTCGTGCCCGTATTGATTGACCTTTTCGGTGGCCTTGCCACGCAAGATGTCCATCATGTGGCCTGCACCAAACGACATGCCGCTCTGTTGCTTCACGCGGTATATGGTGGACAGCAGCATGCGGGCGGCTTCGGTGCCGTCCCAAATGTCTGGGGGCTGCAGGCAGTTGTCGCAGTTGCCGCAGGTCAGTCTGACCTGGCCGTCCTCGGCTGATGTGTAGGTCTCATCGAAATATCTCAGCAGCCTTACGCGTCGGCAGTCCGTGGCTTCGGCCAAGGCCAAAAGCGCATCCAGTTTGCCGCGCATGGCTTGCTTGAAGTCTTCGGCGGCAGGGCTTTCGTCGATCATGCGGCGTTGGTTCACCACATCGTTCAAGCCATAGGCCATCCATGCGTGGGCGGCTTGGCCGTCGCGGCCGCCACGACCGGTTTCTTGGTAATAGCCTTCGATGTTTTTGGGCATGTCCAAGTGCGCCACAAAGCGCACATCGGGTTTATCAATGCCCATGCCGAACGCGATGGTGGCTACCATCACCAAGCCTTCTTCACGCAAAAAGCGGTTCTGGTGCTTTTGGCGAATGGCGCTGTCGAGGCCCGCGTGATACGGCAGCGCAGCAATGCCCGCGTCGCACAAATTTTTGGCCACTTCTTCCACGCGCTTGCGTGATTGGCAATAGACGATGCCGCTGTCTTGCCAGTCTGGACCGGTGTGTTCGCGTTGGATGAAGCGCAGCAGCTGCTGCGAGGCATCTTTTTTCTCGACGATGGTGTAGCGAATGTTCGGGCGGTCAAAGCTGCTCACAAACTGCTGCGCGTCTTCCAGCTGCAAGCGCTCGACGATGTCGGCACGCGTGAGCGCATCGGCGGTGGCTGTCAGCGCCATGCGCGGCACGCCCGCGTAGCGCTCATGCAGCACCGTGAGGGCGCGGTATTCGGGGCGGAAGTCGTGGCCCCATTGGCTCACGCAATGCGCTTCGTCAATCGCAAACAGGCTGAGCTGGCCTTGCTCGTGTAGCGCATCCAACTGCGCCAAAAAGCGCGGCGTGGTGATGCGTTCGGGCGCGGCGTACAGCAGGGTGATGTCGCCTCTGCGCAGGCGTTGTTCCACCGCGTTGGCCTCTTCGCCGCTGAGGCTGGAATTTAAAAATGCGGCTTCAACACCCGCTTCGTGCAACGCACCCACTTGGTCGTGCATGAGCGCAATGAGCGGCGACACCACGATGGTGATGCCGTGTCCGGCGCGTTGTCGTGCAATGGCCGGGATTTGGTAACAGAGTGATTTGCCCCCGCCCGTGGGCATGAGCACCAGTGCGTCCCCTCCGCTGCACACGTGGTTGACGATGGCCATTTGCGGGCCGCGAAAGGCACCATAGCCAAAGACTTCGCGCAAGATGTCTTGCGGATTCACAGGTGTGGACACGGCAGCTTTCGGCGTGCGCAGACGAAGCTGGCGTGTGAATAAGAGGGGATGAGCGAAGGCATGAGCCGACTATTGTCCCTGCTTCTTACAATGGTGAGATGACCCAAGCCTACACACGCGCAAAAGAATTACCTGCCATCTTGGCCCAACGCATCGCCATCCTCGACGGCGCGATGGGCACCATGATTCAGCGCTTCAAGCTAGACGAAGCGCAATACCGTGGTGAAAGATTCAAAGACTTCCACAAAGATGTGAAGGGCAACAACGAGTTGCTCAGCCTCACCCGCCCCGATGTGATTCGTGACATCCACGAGCGCTACTTGGCTGCCGGTGCTGACCTGATTGAAACCAACACCTTTGGCGCGACCACCATTGCCCAAGCCGACTACGACATGGCCGACTTGGCCTACGAGATGAATCTGGCCTCGGCCCGCATCGCTCGTGAAGCCTGCGACAAATACAGCACACCCGACAAGCCCCGCTTTGTGGCGGGTGCTGTGGGCCCCACGCCCAAAACTGCCAGCATCAGCCCCGATGTGAACGACGCAGGCGCACGCAATGTGAATTTTGAAGAACTGCGCGCGGCCTATTACGACCAAGTCAAAGCTTTGGTTGAAGGCGGCTCGGATGTGTTGCTGGTCGAAACTATTTTTGACACGCTCAACGCCAAAGCGGCTTTGTTTGCCATTGAAGAATTTTTTGAAGCCTCGGGCGAGCGCCTGCCCTTGATCATCAGTGGCACCGTCACCGATGCTTCGGGTCGCATTTTGAGTGGCCAGACCGTGACCGCGTTTTGGCACAGCGTGCGCCACGCGCAGCCCTTGGCCATTGGCCTGAACTGCGCCTTGGGTGCGACGCTGATGCGCCCTTACATCCAAGAGCTCAACAAGGTCGCGGGCGATACCTTTATCAGCTGCTACCCCAACGCGGGCTTGCCCAACCCCATGAGTGACACCGGCTTTGACGAAACGCCTGATGTGACCAGCCGCTTGTTGCACGAGTTTGCCGCTGAAGGTTTGGTGAATATCGTGGGTGGCTGCTGCGGCACCACGCCTGAGCACATCGCGGCCATTGGCCAAGCGGTGGCGGATCAAAAGGTGCGTGCCTTAAGTGCAGGGCCGTTTTACCGCGAAGCGGCGTAAACGAACATGACTGCGGCTGAACGTCAGCCATAGCAGAATGGGGTTTTGTTTGCGTTGAACCGGAGACTCACCCTATGTCAAAGCTTCATTTGAGCGCCTGCGAGGCGGCTCACCAACTGGCCCAACGCACTTTGCGTGCCGAAGACTTGGTGCGTGATTGCCTAGAGCGCATCGATGCCCGCGAGCCGCAAGTGCAAGCATGGACCCATGTTGCGCGTGAGGCTGCCTTGACGAGGGCAAAAGCTTTGGACCAAGGCGCGCATCAAGGTTTGCTGCATGGCCTGCCGATTGGCGTGAAAGACCTCATCGCCACGGCAGACATGCCCACCTCGTATGGCTCGCCCATTTATGCCGGCCATCAGCCCGCGAATGACGCCACCTGCGTGGCCTTGGCGAGAGAGGCCGGTGCGGTGGTGTTGGGTAAAACGGTGACCACCGAGTTCGCCACCTTTCAACCCAACCAAACCCGCAACCCGCACAACTTAGCGCACACCCCGGGTGGGTCGTCCTCGGGTTCGGCGGCTGCGGTGGCCGACGGCATGGTCCCGCTGGCGCTGGGTACACAAACTGCGGGCTCGCTCATGCGGCCAGCCGCTTACTGTGGCGTGGTGGCTTTCAAGCCCAGCTTCGGCGGCATCAACCGCGCAGGCGTTAAGCCCTTATCAGACACCTTGGACACCGTAGGCACCATGGCTCGCAACGTGCCAGACGTGGCTTTGTTTGCGGCTGCATTAAGTGGTCGTTCGTCGTGGTTGGTGCAGCCCATGACCCAGCATCTGTCACGGCCCTTGCGCGTGGGTCTGTGCCCAACCTACGAGTGGGCGCAGGCATTGCCCGAAACGCAGGCCGTCATGCAAAACGCGGCGGATGCCATTCAGGCCAATGCAGGCACGGTGCTGCGTGACGTGCAGTTGCCTGCGGATTACCAACTCTTGGCGCAAGCGCAAACCTACATTCAATTGGCAGAGCAAGCGCAGTGTTTTGCGTATGAGCGTTTGAACCATTGGGCGCAACTCAGCCCCCGCTTGCAGGGCATCGTGCAGGCAGGGTTGGCAGTGACGGTTGAGCAATACGACCAAGCCCAAGCGCTGGTGGCGCGCTGCCGTGCGCAATTGGCCGAGGTGTTTCAAGAGGTCGATGTGCTGTTGGCGCCCAGTGCGCCTGGTGCTGCGCCGCTTGGGTTAGACAACACAGGTGACCCTGAGTTTTGTCGCATCTGGACCGTGTTGCACACACCCACGGTCAACATTCCTGCCGGCTTTGCATCGAACGGCATGCCTGTGGGTTTGCAAGTGGTGGGTCCTGTGGGCGCAGACGCGTTGACCTTGGCTGCGGCGCATGTGTTGCACCTGTGTTTGGCGGTGTCGCGGTCGTGACGTAGACCCAGCTAAAATAATGCCTCTCCAAGGAGCGTTGCAGCTTCACCCGTCCTTTAGGACTCGCGCGTGAAGTCAGGCTTGGGGCCGAATCTTTTGCAACGACGCTCACCTGTTTTGTTAGCCCCCAGGTGAGTACCCCATGAATTCCACTGCAGTTCCCCCCATGAAGCTGTCTGGCCTTGAGCCAGTCTCCATCGGCGAGGGCAGTTTGTTTGTCAACGTTGGCGAGCGCACCAACGTCACTGGCTCCAAAGCCTTTGCGCGCATGATTTTGAATGGCGAATACGAGCAAGCGTTGGCCGTGGCACGCCAGCAAGTGGAAAACGGCGCGCAGGTGATTGACGTCAACATGGACGAAGCCATGCTCGACAGTCAAGCCGCCATGGTGCGCTTCCTCAACTTGATGGCCGGTGAGCCCGACATTGCGCGCGTGCCCGTGATGGTGGACTCCTCCAAGTGGTCGGTCATCGAGGCGGGCTTGCGTTGCATTCAAGGCAAGGGCATCGTCAACTCGATCAGCATGAAAGAAGGCGTGGAC
>CANFKQ010000027.1 GCA_947447405.1 Comamonadaceae bacterium
AAAGAAAACTTCGAGTGCGGTTTGACCATCAAGAACTACAACGACATCGTCGAAGGCGATGTGTTGGAATTCTTCGAAATCAAAGAGGTGGCACGTACGCTGTAAAGCGTCAGTGCAATGAAGCATGGCACGTAAACCGAGCAGCACCCCCAACCGCAGCTACCAAGTTGCCGACCAGATCCAACGTGATCTGGCCGAGTTGATTGCGCGTGAGTTGAAAGACCCACGCGTGGGCATGGTCACGCTGCAAGGCGTGGAAGTCACGCCCGATTACGCCCATGCCAAAGTGCATTTCAGCGTTTTGAACGGCGACCCTGTGAAAACAGGCGAGGGCTTGAACCAAGCCGCAGGTTTTCTGCGCAATGGTTTGTTCAAGCGTTTGCACATCCATACCGTGCCTACCTTGCATTTTGTGTATGACCGCACGCCTGAGCGCGCGTCTGACATGAACGCCTTGATTGCCAAGGCCGTTGCTACCCAAGCCAAGGACGATTGAAACGCATGAACGCCGCTGGGCAGACATTCGGGAGCAACGAAGCTCCCCGCTCACGCATGCCGCGCGTGCGGGTGCAGCGTCGTCCTGTGCATGGTGTGTTGCTGTTGGACAAACCGATTGGTTTGTCGAGTAACGATGCCTTGCAAAAAGCCAAGTGGCTGTTACGTGCAGAAAAAGCGGGCCACACCGGTACGCTCGACCCACTGGCTACTGGCGTCTTACCTTTGTGTTTTGGTGCTGCAACTAAATTCAGTCAGCTGCATTTGGATGCTGACAAAACCTATGAAACCACGGTTCGTTTGGGTATCAAAACTACCACGGCCGATGCTGAAGGCGAAGTCATTTCACAGCGCCCTGTGACTTGCACGGTCGGCCAAGTGGTCGAGGTGCTCGACCGTTTTATGGGGCCGATCGCCCAAGTGCCGCCCATGTACAGCGCATTGAAAAAAGACGGCAAAGCTTTGTACGAATATGCGCGTGCGGGTGAAACCGTGGAGCGTGAGCCGCGTCATGTTGTGATTCACGACTTGGAGCTACTCGACATGCAGCTCGCCGGCGATGTGCCTTTTTTGCGTTTACGCGTGACGTGTAGCAAAGGCACTTACATCCGTACCTTGGGTGAAGACATTGCCGAAGCTCTGGGTTGTGGTGGTCATTTGACCGCTTTGCGTCGTGTGGCCACTGGACCGTTTGAAGAGTCGGCTTGTGTGACTTTGGAAGATCTGAGCGCCATGGATGAGCCACAACGTGAAGACCGTTTGATGCCTGTGCAGTCGCTGCTCGGCGATCACACGGTTGTCACGTTGGATGTTGAAAATGCAGGTCGTTTTTTGAGCGGCGTGCGTCGTCGCGGTACTTGGCCAGACCTTGACCGTGTGAGTGTGTTTGGGGAACAACCGTACGCTTTGCTGGGCAGTGCACATGTCAAAGCTGGGGAACTGATTCCGGGACGGTTGTTGAGTCCCATTGAAATTCAACAAATTTTAGAAAGTTCGCCTGTGAACCAGCCCGTATTGGCTGAGCAGGCATAAAGGAAGAGAGAAGCATGAGTAAGCAAATTCGCAACATCGCCATCATCGCCCACGTTGACCACGGTAAAACCACCATGGTGGACCAACTGCTGCGTCAATCCGGTACCTTTGCCGACCACGAAAAAGTGGTGGACACTGTGATGGATAACAACGCCATCGAGCGCGAACGCGGCATCACGATTCTCGCTAAGAACTGCGCCGTGAGCTGGGAAGGTACACACATCAACATCGTTGACACTCCTGGTCACGCGGACTTCGGCGGCGAAGTGGAGCGCGCGTTGTCTATGGTGGACGGCGTTGTGTTGTTGATCGATGCGCAAGAAGGCCCTATGCCTCAAACGCGTTTCGTGACCAAGAAAGCTTTAGCTTTGGGTTTGAAGCCCATCGTGGTGGTGAACAAAGTAGACAAGCCCGGTGCGAACCCAGACAAAGTGGTGAATGCTGCTTTTGACTTGTTCGATAAACTCGGTGCGACCGACGAACAACTCGACTTTCCTGTGGTGTATGCCTCTGGTATTAACGGTTGGACGTCACTTGAAGAGGGCGCACCAGGTGAGCAGTGGGGTCCCGACATGTCTGCCCTGTTCAACACGGTGCTCAAGCACGTGCCCGCTCAAAAGGGTGACCCTGCAGCGCCTTTGCAATTGCAAATTTCTGCACTCGACTTCTCGACCTTCGTGGGTCGTATTGGTGTGGGCCGCATCAGCCAAGGCACCATCAAGCCCCAAATGGACGTGGTGGTCATGGAAGGCCCGGACGGCAAGACCATCAAAGGCCGTATCAACCAAGTGTTGAAGTTCCAAGGTTTGGACCGCGTGCAAGTGACTGAAGCAGGTCCTGGTGACATCGTGTTGATCAACGGCATCGCTGACTTGAACATCGGTGTGACCGTGACTGATACCGCTAACCCAGCTCCTCTGCCTATGTTGAAGGTGGACGAGCCAACTTTGACGATGAACTTCTGTGTGAACACCAGCCCCTTGGCGGGTCGTGAAGGCAAGTACGTGACCAGCCGTCAAATTTGGGACCGTTTGCAAAAAGAACTCCAACACAACGTGGCGTTGCGAGTCAAAGAGACCGACGAAGAAGGTATTTTTGAAGTCATGGGTCGTGGTGAATTGCACTTGACGATCCTGTTGGAAAACATGCGCCGTGAAGGCTACGAGCTGGCTGTGTCTAAGCCACGCGTGGTGTTCCGTGACATCGATGGCGTGCGTCATGAGCCAATCGAAATGGTGACCGCTGACATCGAAGAAACCCACCAAGGCGGCGTCATGCAAGCTTTGGGCGAACGCAAAGGCGAACTCGTGAACATGGAGCCAGATGGCCGTGGTCGCGTTCGTTTGGAATACCGCATTCCTGCGCGTGGTTTGATTGGTTTTACCAACGAGTTCTTGAACTTGACCCGCGGTTCTGGCTTGATCTCCAACATCTTTGACAGCTACGAGCCACACAAAGGCGATATCGGTGGTCGTAAGAATGGTGTACTGATTTCTATGGACGACGGTGAAATTTTCACCTATGCCTTGGGCAAGTTGGACGACCGTGGTCGTATGTTCGTGAAAGCGAACGACCCTGTTTACGAAGGCATGATTGTGGGTATCCACAGCCGTGACAACGACTTGGTGGTCAACGCCACACGTACCAAGCAGCTGACCAACTTCCGCGTGTCTGGCAAAGAAGACGCGATCAAGATCACGCCTCCGATTGACCTCACACTTGAATACGGTGTGGAATTTATCGAGGACGACGAACTGGTTGAAATTACCCCTAAGAGCGTGCGTCTGCGCAAACGCTTCTTGACTGAAAGTGAACGCAAGCGCAACAAGTAATCCACTTGTCTTGTACTAAAAGCCGAGGCATGCCTCGGCTTTTTTATGTCTCGTTATTTCATGTGTCGCGCGGGTTCATGTGACGTGCTCGTCGCGATGTTGAATGGAACAAAATACGCCCCAATCATTTGACGGAGTAGCCGTGATGTCCACTTACACCATCGATGTTCATGCTGAACGCATTGGCCACCTAGGCCTCATCACACTCAACCGCCCCAAGGCTTTGAACGCCTTGTCGCTGCCGATGGTGCGCGAGCTCAATCACGTGCTGCAGAAGTGGCAAGATGACGCACAGGTGTGGGCTGTGGTGGTGCGTGGTAGCAACAAAGAGGGCCCCTTCGGCGCATTCTGTGCGGGGGGTGATATTCGTTATTTCCATCAAGCTGCTCTGAGCGGCGATGTGTCGCTGGAAGATTTCTTTACCGAGGAATACAGCCTCAACCATTTGATTCAAAACTACGCCAAGCCCTACATCGCTGTGATGGATGGCATCGTCATGGGGGGCGGCATGGGTATTAGCCAAGGCGCTGCGTTGCGTGTGGTGACTGAGCGCACGAAGATGGCGATGCCTGAGACACACATTGGCTTGTTCCCAGATGTCGGCGGCGGTTACTTCTTGGGTCGTTGCCATGGCGCCATGTGTCCGGACTATATGGGTGAGTATTTGGCGCTAACAGGCTATGTGCTGCGCGGTGGTGAGTCAGTGCAGGTAGGCTTGGCTGATGTGTGCGTGGATTCGGCTACCCTGACTGCGATGTGGGATGCCTTGCTCACGCAAGATTGGGCGAGTGGTGAGGCCGTGGTGGCTTGGTTGTGTGAACAAAGCAAAGCTAGTACGGCGCAAGCCATGGCTGCAACGCCTACATGGCACAACGCGCCGATTGATCGCGTGTTTGGATTGGCTACGGTTGCTGCGATGGAGCAAGCCTTACAGAGCACCGATGAATGGTCGGTGCTGACGCTGAAGGCTTTACACCATCAGTCCCCTCTGATGTTGTGCGTCACGCTTGAGCAAATCCGCCGAGGTCGCCACATGAGCCTCGCAGAAGACCTGCGCATGGAACGCGACTTGGTGCGTCATTGCTTTCAGACAGAGCACCTGTCACGCCGTGGTGAGAGCAGCGAAACGGTGGAGGGTATTCGAGCTTTGGCCGTGGATAAAGACCAGGCACCTAAATGGCAACCCGCACGTATTGTCGACGTGACGCCTGAGATGGTGTTGCCGTTTTTTGAAAGTCCGTGGCCTCTGTCTGCGCATCCATTGCAGCACTTGAACTAAGCCCTCTTAACGCGGTAGTGTGTGGAGCGGAATGTCTTTGCTGCTGGCCAGCTTGTCGAGCTGTGCGCGGGTTTGCGAAGCTAAGAACTGTGCAATCGATTGATGCGTGCTGCGCTTGTGCATTTGTGTCGCGGTTTGTTTAGGTAACCCTGAGGCTTCACACAAACGCGATGCAAAGTGTGGTTCTAACGCTGCAACGGCCACACGTCCGTTTTTGCAAGGGTATACCTTGTAGCCCGCATGTGCACCGCCTACATCGCCACTGGCTGCTGTTAAGCCCCATGTGCGAGGCAGTGCCAAGTAGGACGAGGCATCGCTCAAGGCCACTTGGTGGAACACCCCTTTGCCTTGGGAGCGGCCGGGGCGTTGGCGCAACAATAGCGCTTGCAATACCGCTTCGGTGGTGAACAAGGAACCACCCATATCTGCATACAGGCTGGCTGGCATGTCTAAGCCGTTGACCAAGCCACTGTCGGCTTGGTAGGTCAAGTCGTGGCCCGCTTCTTCAGCGCGTTCGCCGAGTGCGCCCACGATGCTCACCACGCACATGCTTGGGTAGCGCTTGTGCAACTCTTTCCAAACCAGCCCAAGCTTGACCAAAGCCGACGGACGGAAGGACGTGATGAGCACATCGGTGTGCGCCAGTTCCTTGTGCAGCACCGCTTGGCCGCGCTCAGATTTCAAATCTGCTTGTAACACCTTCAAGCCTTTGTGCATTTCTTCGTAGGCCGCAGGCTTGTAGATGCCCATCGGGTCTGCGGTGCCCATACCTACTGGCGCGAGCGGCTCAAGCTTGGTGCACTTTGCTCCCATGGTCTGCAGCCGCATCACAGCGGCTGGGCCGGGCAGGTTCAACGCGAGGGTGACAACGCGTACCCCTTTGAGCGGGGCGGAAGAGGATGAGGAATGTTGTGCTGCAGTCATACTCCCATTATCGGGGGGTAACGGGGTCCACACCGGTTTGACGAATGGTTTCAGCGACTTCTGGCGATTGGAAGAATTTAATCAACTGTTTGGCCGTGTCTTGTTCGGTTGAGCCTTGGACTAAGCCAGCTGAAAAAAAGATGGTTTGCTGCACAGATTCAGGCAAGGTGCCAATGAAGTCGAGCTCTTTGAAGTAAATCAACTCACTCACTTGTTGAAAACCCAGCTCTGCATCACCACGCGCCACCACAGCACCCACGCGTTCACTCATGATTTTCTTTGCTGTGTCTTTGAGTTGCTCAGCCACACCGAGTTTAGGAAACAACTCGGTTGACAAATACGTGCCACTGGCGCTAGCCGAATAGGCAATGGACTTGGCATTGAGCAAGGTTTGCTTCAAGGCTTCGACTGTGCTGATGTCAGGCTTCGGTGTGCCTTTGCGCACAGCTGCACCAATTTGTGAACGCACCAGATCCACACGGCTGCCTTTGATGACGTTGCCGTTTTTAATCAAGGCCTCCAAGCCGCCATCCGACAAAATGACCAAGTCAAACTTCTCACCACGCGAGAAACGGGTGGGAATGGAGTCGGATGCATTGCCCACTGACGCGCCAAACGCACTGATAACTTTGTGACCCGTTTGCTTTTCAAACTCAGGTACGAGTTTTTTATAGGCTTCGGTAAACGCGCCCGAGGTGATGACGCGAATCTCTGCCGCTTGCGCAATGTGTGATGCGGCAAGGAGTAAACCAAGCCCTACCAGCAGCAGGCGGCGGGTGATGTTGTTGTGTGCAAATGTCATGGGTTGTCTCCGTTAATTTCTTGTTTTATTCGCCAGTGATTTTTCGCTCACGGATCACACGTCCCCAAGTGGCAGACTCTTTGGCGATGTACTTGGCCAATTCATCGCGTGTGCCGGGTTGAGGCGTGAGGCCGTGGCTGTTGAGTTGTTCCACCACATCAGGAGATTTCAACACTTTGACCAGCTCAGTGTTCCAACGCTCCAAAATGGGTGCAGGCACTTTGGATGAAGCGACAAACGCATACCAGTTGGTGGCGCTGAAGCCGGGGTAGCCAGATTCGGCCACGGTTGGAATTTTTGGCAATTGCTTTAGGCGTTGTGCGCCTGTGCTTGCTAAGGGAATGAGCTTGCCAGTTTCGATGTAAGCCTGTGAGGTCGAATAGGTGGAGAAGTAAGCGGCGACACGACCACCTAGCAAGTCTTGCAAAGCGGGCGCACCGCCTTTGTAAGGCACGTGCACCGTGTCGATGCCTGCCATGTCGTCGAGTAATTCACCGGCGAGGTGCGATGCGGAGCCTGGACCTGTCGACGCGTAGTCAAGTTTGTTCGGATTTTTCTTCGCGTACGCGATGTACTCAGCAAAGGTCTTGATGCCTGTGCCTGAATGCACCACCAACACATTTGGGAAGTTCACGCCCATGGTGATGGGGGAGAGGTCTTTCACAGGGTCGAAGGGCAACTTCATCATGTGTGGCGCAATGGTCAGAGGGCCAACAGAGCCAAACAAAATCGTGCTGCCGTCGGTAGGGCCATTGGCTGCGAACTGGTGGGCAATGTTGCCGCCCGCACCGCCGCGGTTGTCGATGACCACAGATGCCCCGATGTTGTCGCCGAGTTTTTTAGCAATGATGCGTGCTGCTGTGTCGGCTGCGCCACCTGCTGCAAAGCCCACCACCATCGTGATGGTTTTCTTCGGGGGAAATTCTTGCGCGTGCGTTGTGAAAGCAAACAAGCCGAGTGCCAACAAGGCGCAGGTGTTGATGAAATGACGTTTGTTCATGGTTGTCTCCTTCAAGTTATTCACTACCCACACCAATGCGGTTGGGTTGTCGTTTTTCTACTGCAAAGCGCAGCAAAGCCGCTGTTCTAAAAATACCGTGTGCAAATTTTCCGTAGGGCAGGGTGGCAAACAAGGCCATCACCACCCCCAAATGAATTGCCAGCAAAGCCGGCAATGCCACGCTACCGCGACCTAGCCACAAAACCAAACCGCTCAAGCTAGTGAAAAACAACAAGGCAATGAAGCCCAAGTCCATCGGTTTTTGAGCGGCATCGCCATGCATGGGATGGCGTTGCAAATTCAGCTTGAACAAACCCGCTGTGCCCAGTAGCAAACTCACACCGCCGACAGCTCCTAGCAGCTTGGGCAAGCTGGGTAGGTCATAAGGTGCGACCCAGCCAAATGCGTAGTGGTACAACGTTGCCAAACTAGTGGCAGCAAAACACAGCATGAAGCCATAGAAGGTGAGGTGGTGTGCACGACGGCGCGAGAGCGTGAATGCATCGTCTTCGTTGTTGCAACCCTCGCCGTGGCCACCATCCAAATACTTCAATCTCAATACGTCTTGCGTCGTTTCACTTGTTGCCGTGGTGGTGACAGCAGCACCACTAGTAGCTGGTGTGATGTCACGCCAAAAGCGTCGCACGCCTAGTGTCAGCGCCAAGGCTGCAAATAAAAATACAGGTGCAAACAAACCCACCAGCAGGTTGTGTGGAAACAGCTTGTAAAAGTTACCGACCAAGTTGTTAGACCACAAGGTGCCATTTATCTGCAGGGCCAGCAACAAGAACAGGGACAAGCCTGCGGCCAGCGCCAAAGATACAGTGAGCCCGTTGTGTTTGTAGAGTGCGCCTAAGGAGGGTGGCCATGCATAGTCGGCATAGGTTTGTCCGCGCACCTGTGCCATGGACTGAGGTACGTTCACTGCAAACTCATGGGGCGGTGCGTATTGGCAGGCATGCAAGCAGGCGCCACAGTTGTGACATAGGTTGGCAAGGTAATGGATGTCAGCTTTGCCAAATTCCAAACGACGCGTCATGGCGGGGAACATGGCGCAAAAGCCTTCGCAGTAGCGGCATGCATTGCAAATTTGCAGCTGTCGGGCCACTTCGGTTTCTGGCGCAGACAACACGACTTCGCCATCGGCCAACGCGCGTGCATCGCGGGTGAGGGCATCAAGTGCTTGCATGTGTCGCCCCCTGGTTGTTCAACGCAGCTTTGGCGGCTTGCGTGCCTGCAATCCGTCCGAAGGCTGTGCCAATAGACATGCCCACACCGGCGGTGTAGCCCTTTCCAAGCACGTTACCAGACATCATTTCGCCCGCCACAAAGAGGTTGTCGCTTGGCACATCGTTGAAGCGCACTGCAGCTGTTTCATCGGTTTTGAGACCTAGGTAGGTGAAGGTGATACCCGGACGCAAGGCATAGCCATAGAACGGGCCTGTGTCGATTGGGCGGGCCCAGTGTGTTTTGGCAGGGCTGACGCCCTCGGTATGGCAGTTGTCCAAGCTGGTGTGGTCGAACGTGCCGATGCAGCACGCATGGTTGTAGTCGTTAAGGGTTTGCATGAAGGTGTCCACAGGCAATCCGAGTTTTTGTGCGAGCTCTGGCAATGTGTTGGCTTGCACGCCGGGGAAGACGGGAGGCATGAAACGGCCAATGGCCTTGGCGTCGATGATGGAGTAGCCAATTTGTCCTGGTTGCTGCGCAACCAAGCGGCCCCAAATGGCATAACGCTTTGGCCAGAAATCTTCACCTTCGTCATAGAAGCGTTCGCCATCTCGGTTGATCACCACCCCGAGCGATACGCAGTCAATACGTGTGCAAATGCCACCGTCGTAAAGGGGGGCGCGTGCGTCAATCGCGACCATGTGGGCTTGGGTGGGGTCACCAATGCTGTCAGCGCCATGGGCCAACATGTGCTTGAGCAACACGCCTTGGTTAAATTGCGTGCCACGAATTAGGAAATTATCGGCAGGCCATTCACCGCGCTCGTTTTGTCCCCATGCTTCGCGTAGCCATTCGCGGTTGGACTCGAAACCGCCTGCAGCCAATACGCAAGTTTTAGCCGTGATGCGCTCGTTGCCTACATAGGCGGCCACGAATTGACCATTTTCGATGTCGAGTTTGTCGACGGGCGAGCTGTATCGAATTTGGACACCCAATTTTTCAGCGCTTCGGTAATACGCATTAACCAAGGCTTTGCCTCCGCCCATGAAAAATGCATTGGTGCGTGCCACGTGCAAGGCGCCTGAAAGTGGGGGCTGAAAGCGCACCCCATGTTTGCGCATCCAGTCGCGGCAGGTAGAGGAAGCGCGGATGACCAAGCGAGCTAGTTTCTCGTTGGTGATGCCGCCGGTGACTTTGAGTAAGTCTTGCCAATACTCCTCTTCTGGGTACGCCTCGACCAATACGTCTTGCGGTGCGTCATGCATACAGCGCAGGTTGCGAGTGTGACCAGAGTTACCGCCGCGCCATTCGCGTGGGGCAGATTCGAGCATCAAAACCGAGGCACCCGATTCTGCCGCCATCAGTGCGGCGCAAAGTGCGGCATTGCCGCCGCCTATGACCAGCACATCAGGCTGTTTTGTACTTGCTTGGGTTGTCATGCCTGAGAGTGTCGGGCGAAACAGTTATGTTGGGAAGTGAAATATCTGCTCTGATTATTTCGTTTTCCGCATCAATTGGGTTTTTGATGCCTTGGGCCTGAGGTGCGCTTTTTGAATCAACGCGAAAAAGGCTTGGGCTGCAGGCGAGAGGCTGTTATTTTTGTGGTGTAGCAAAGCCACTTTGCGTTTCACCACGGGGCTAGTCAATGTGATTTTTCGCACATGTGCGCGGTCACCCTCTAGCAAGGTGGACGAGGGCAGTATGGCGCAGCCCACACCTGCTGCGACTAAATTGATGGCTGTGGCGTGGTGCTGTACTTCGTAGTTGCCGTTGAGCCGAATGCCGTGCTTAGCCAGCTGATAGTCCATGAACACCCGCGTGGCCATGAAGTTGCTCACCACTATCAAATCGGCTTCGCGCATGTCGGCCCAAGTGACCGAATCCTTGCCTTGGAGCGGATGTGTATCGCGACAGATGAACACCAAGGGGTCGTCGAACAAAGGTGTTTCAACTAAGTCTGGGTGTGTTTCGCCATTCACAGCAATGCCAATTTCGGCTTGGTGATTGAGTACGGCTTGGCGCACCTCGTAAGACGCTGCATCCAATAAACGAATGCGGTTGCCAGGGCATACATCTGCATATTGGCGAATAAGTTGCGGCAACATGTGTGCGGCCATGCTGGGCACGCAGGCGAGCGTGAAGTTGCCTTTGGCGTGTTGCGACATGTCTTTGAGGCGCCCCACGGCTGAGGTCATCTCATTCACGATGGCTCGCGCTTGGGGTAAAAAGTCGCGGCCGACCGCTGTCATCTCAACGCGCCGTGTCGTGCGGTCGAGCAGTTTCAAGCCCAAATAGGCTTCGAGTTTTTGCACGCGGCGCGTCAGTGCGGTCTGCGTGATGTGCAGTTGTTCAGCGGCTTTATTGAAGCCGCCTAGCTCTGCCGTCACCACGAAGGCTTGGATGCCATCAAAATCAATTTTCACGGCTCAATTGTGAATCAATGCGGTTCATAGATTTTCGTGGGGGCATATTCGGGAAAAGTCGGATTTGCGGGTTACAATAGCTGTATCGGGGCGTAGCGCAGCCTGGTAGCGCATCTGGTTTGGGACCAGAGGGTCGTAGGTTCGAATCCTATCGCCCCGACCATAAAAGTAAAAAAGGCCTCGTTTTTCGAGGCCTTTTTTCATTTCTGTCCGTAGCTCAGTTGGATAGAGCAACAACCTTCTAAGTTGTGGGTCACAGGTTCGATTCCTGTCGGACAGGCCACTTTACCTAACACTGCTTAGTTGAATAACCAATCTGGGTTAAGTACGACATAGCAGTGTTTTTCCCCTAAGAACTGCCCGTCTGGGCTGACGCAAAAGTTGGCACGGCGAAACTTTTTCTCGTCAGTCAGCACGTAAGAGCGGTAAATATCTTTGCTTTTAATGCCTGTTTTGTCTTTTGGGTGGAGCATCATGAGGCGTGTTGAGCTGCATTCACCTTTTTTGATGCAGGCTTTTTCTGCAAGCTCATCCACATAAAACTCGATGTAAACAGCGCCTGGGAACTTGGTGTTGGGCTTTGCGATTTTGATCATGCAAGGCATATCTTGTGCACGTGGCAAGCCCATGCGATCTGCAAAGGTGTTCATTTCAGCCAGCACTGTTTCGCGGTATTTGTCTTTGATCGTTTTGTGGCATACAAAATAATCCGCAAATTTGTTCGTGAACATCACTGGCGTGAGCGGGCGATTGTTGCCATCAAGTTTGATCACAGCTGAGTCATACACCGGACTCATAGCAGGTACAGCAGGTTTCTTTTCCTCTTTGCCATGGCCGCCCCCATGACCACCGCCATGGCCATCATCTTTTTTCTTCTCGTCCTTTTTAGGAGGAGCGCCGTGACCGTCGTCCTTCTTTTCTTCTTTCTTAGGTGTACCGTGACCATCATCTTTTTTCCCATGGTCATCGGGCTTGCCATGGTCATCTTTTTTCCCGTGACTGTCTTTAGGCTCGGCTTTGTGCACCTCTTTAGGTTCTGCTTTTGGAAGCTCTTTGGGCTCTTCAAATTTTGGTTTCACTACGTGTTTGTAGACGTAGCCACTGCGTCCGGGTTCGCCTTCTTCTTCGGCGTAATCAAACTTAGGCTTGGGCGGTTCTTCTTTGGCTGCTGGTTTTTTAGGCGGGTCGTTGGCGAACGCTGGCGACCCGATCAGGTTCGTCAGGGTAATGGCTACAGCAAGGAGTGTTGAAGAAAGAAAACGCATATCCCTAGAAGATCGACTGTTCAAGGGGAGGCTTTAGCCTCATTGGCAAAAAAGCCTTATGGGACGGTGTAGCAAGTGGTGTCCGAAAACAGCTTGCCTTTGTCAGTCACGCATTGCTGGGAGATGAGTTTGCGCGACATGTCAGATAAAAAGTAAGAACGGTAGAGCACTTTGTCTTTGGGAATTAAGCTGATGCTTCGAAAGACGGGACATTGTTCGTTGCGTACGCAGGCCGTCAGGCGCTGCTCATTCACGTAGAGGTGAATATTCACACGACCAGGAGTGAGGCTTCGGTCGGTGCCAATGCTCACCACGCAAGCATCCCCTTTGACGAAGGGCAGTTCGACCAATTCGGCAAAGTAGTTCATCTCAGCCACCAGCAGTTCGCGAAACCAAGGGGCCACGATGCCTTTGCAGTCAAAGTAGTCAAGCTTGGTGGTGTGCACCATGATTTCAGTGAAAGGCCGGTTTTTGGGCCCAAGCAACAACATAGGCTCAGCGCCCGATTGAGGTGGGCGAGCCAATAAAGCGCGTGATGCCGTAGGTTTGTCTTGCGCGAGCACGCCCGTCCAAACGGACAGGAGGAGGCAGGTCAGCAGAAAAAACTTTTTAAACATGACTTCTTATGAATCGGTTACAACAAGGCTAACTTTATCAGTTTGTGGTCAGCGCTTACAGATCTATCAAGTAAAGTGAAACCAGACCGATTTAAGGGCAGGATGAAAAAAATATTAATTGGATCAGGATTTTTCTTCGCTGCGCTACTGATGGGGTGTGGTGGGGGCGGTGGCGGTGGATCTTCTTCATCTGGTGCAAGTTCGCCACCTGCAACCGTCATAGAGAAAAGCATCACAATTTTTGAAACACCAGGGCAACAGCTCAGCTTACCTAAGTTGATGCTGTCGTCCAGCACTGGACTGTTGACGGTCGCAGCGCAAGGGTCAAATAAAGTTTACACATTTGATCTGGCGGATGGACATTTGGTAATTCCGTATACCTATACGGTGACTAATCCAATCGGCGTGGCGTTCAAAACAGGGACATCAGAGGTTTATTACGCAGCAGGTTCTGGTGTTTTTACTGGTGGTGGGTCTTCCATTATTTCTAATGTTTCTGGTAACTATTACGGATTAACGTTCACCTCGTCCACTGATTTCTATGTGGGCAATATTTCAGGGTCAGGCACGATCGTTAAATACACCGTTGCTTCCCAAACGCCTCAAGATACGATCGATCAAACCAATGGTTTGACGGGGTTTCCGTCTGCTTTGGTGACATACAACGGTTTTATTTATGCTTCTTTGACAGATCAACAGATTGTGAAAATTAATCCTGTGACAAAGGTGATTACGCCATTGAGTTGGGGGCATTTTGATCATCCCAATGGCATAGTGATTGATGGTACCTATGCTTATATCGCTAACAATGGCGCTTCTAATAATGGAGATGGTGGCTACATCAGTCGCGTCAAGATGAGCGATGGGACCAACGAAGTCTTCGCGAGCGACACGGTCGGTGCTTGGAAAACAACCAGCACAGGTTTCTGTGGTCCTGCTGGTGTTGCGTTATATGACGGTTATTTGTATGTCAGCAATGGCACTTGCGCATCTGGTAACAGCAATCAAAATAAGATTTTGAAAATCAGAATTCCTTGAATGGTAAGAATTTAGCGCCTAACAAATTGTGTGTTGCCAAACAACACATCTTTAGCCTTGTCGTCCTGCAAAGGCTTGCGTAAATCAGCCAACACTTGAACGCCACGCTGCACAGCAGGTCGTGCGGCAATCAAATCAAACCATGCTTTCAGGTGAGGGTAGTCGGCCCAATCGATGCCTTGGTTTTGCCAGCTGCGTAGCCAAGGGAAGATGGCAATGTCAGCAATGCTGTAGCTGTTGCCGCCAATGAACTTACTCTCTTGCAAACGCTTGTCCATCACGCCATACAAGCGTTTGGCTTCGTTGGTGTAGCGGTTGTAGGCGTAGTCAATCTTCTCAGGTGCGTAGATGCGAAAGTGGTGCGCTTGGCCCAGCATGGGTCCTACACCACCCATTTGAAACATGAGCCACTGCAGCACTTCAAATTTGGCGCGGTCACTCTTGGGTAAGAATTTGCCCGTTTTAGATGCGAGGTACAAAAGGATGGCACCCGACTCAAACACGTTGATGGGTTTGCCGTCTGGTCCATGTGGGTCGACGAGCGCAGGAATTTTGTTGTTCGGGCTGATTTTTAAAAACTCAGGTTTGAACTGGTCACCTTGCCCAATGTTGACAGGGTGCGCCATCCAGTCGCGTCCCAGTCGCAAACCACACTCTTCGAGCATGATGTGCACTTTGTGTCCATTGGGCGTCGCCCATGAGTAAACGTCGATCATGTGTGTTCCTTAGCTGCCGCGTGTGATGGGCATATCAATGTCTTGTGGTGCGGTGGCAATGTGCCGCGCGAGTTCGAGTTTAGCGATGGACTGGCGATGCACTTCATCAGGTCCATCGGCCAAGCGCAACCAACGCTGTGTGCAGTAGGCGTAGGCGAGTGGGAAATCGTCGGAAATGCCTGCTGCACCATGGGCCTGAATCGCCCAATCAATCACTTGGCTGGCCATATTAGGCGCAATCACTTTGATCATGGCAATTTCTGCACGTGCTTGTTTGTTGCCTACTGTGTCCATCATGTAGGCGGCTTTGAGGGTGAGCAAACGCGCTTGTTCAATCATGATGCGTGCGTCGGCAATGCGTTCATGCCACACACCTTGCGCTGACAACGGTTTACCAAACGCAACGCGACTGTTAAGTCGTTTACACATCAGTTCTAAAGCACGTTCTGCTGAGCCAATAGATCGCATGCAGTGGTGAATACGCCCTGGGCCTAAGCGACCTTGTGCAATCTCGAAGCCTCGGCCTTCGCCAAGCAGTAAATTTTCGACTGGCACACGCACATTGGTAAGGGTGACCTCCATGTGGCCATGTGGTGCATCGTCGTAGCCAAATACGCTTAAGGGGCGCACTACCTTCACGCCTGGGGTATTCGCTGGGACTACCACCATGCTTTGTTGTGCATGCTTGGGGGCCGTGGGGTCTGTTTTGCCCATCACGATATACACGGCGCAGCGTGGGTCGCCTGCACCTGAGCTCCACCACTTGGTGCCATTGATAACGTACTCGTTACCTTCGCGAGCTATGCTGCATTGGATGTTGGTAGCGTCTGAGGATGCCACCGCTGGCTCGGTCATCAAAAAAGCCGAGCGAATGTCGCCACGAAGCAGGGGTTCAAGCCATTGCACCTTCAGGGCTTCGCTGGCATAGCGCTCAAAGGTTTCCATGTTGCCTGTGTCGGGGGCAGAGGAGTTGAACACTTCTGCTGCAAAGGGTACGCGGCCCATGATTTCGCACAGCGGCGCATATTCCAAATTGCTTAAACCATTGGGGACGCGTGGGCTGTGGGGGATGAACAAGTTCCACAAGCCGGCAGCACGGGCTTTGGGTTTGAGCTCCTCCACCAGTGCAGTTGGGACCCATGCGTTGCCTTTGGCGCGGTTGGCGGCGACTTCTTCAAAAAAGCGCTGTTCGTTGGGGTAAACGTGCTCGTCCATGAAGGCCAGCAAGCGTGCTTGGAGACCTTTGACTTTGTCGCTGTAATCGAAGTTCATATTTTGTTTTCCTTGTCTCTTTTTCTTTTAGGCTTGTTGTGCAAATTTCCACGCCAACTTGGCCATAGGGCGCGCGCCAGCGCCGTTGGCTTTTGCTTCGTCGCTAGACGCCGTGCCTGCTTCTACGCGCTTGGCAATGCCTTGCAAGATGGCCGCGATACGGAACATGTTGTAGGCGAGGTAGAAGTTCCAATCCGCTTTGAGGTCCGCCGGTGTGGCTAGACCCGTTCGGTCGCAATAGCGGTGGATGTTTTCGCTCTCGCTCGGAATGCCTAGTGCTGCTATGTCTACACCACCAATGCCTCTGAAGGTGCCTGGCGGAATGTGCCAGCCCATGCACAGATAACTGAAGTCAGCCAGCGGGTGTCCGAGTGTGGATAGCTCCCAATCGAGTACTGCCAAAACACGTGGTTCGGTGGGGTGAAACATCAGGTTGTCTAGCCGGTAGTCCCCATGCACGACGCTGACTTTGCTTTCGTCTTTGGCACTCGCGGGCATGTGGGCGGGCAGCCATGCCATGAGTTGTTCCATTTCAGGAATCGGCTGCGTGATCGAGGCCACGTATTGTTTGCTCCAGCGACCAATCTGGCGCTCAAAGTAATTGCCGGGACGGCCGTAGCTCTCAAGTCCACGTTCTGCAAACTTCACGGTATGCAGGGCGCAGAGGACGCGGTTCATTTCGTCGTAAATCGCGCCACGTTCGGTGTTCGCCATCCCTGGCAGGGTTTGGTCCCATAGCACGCGACCTTGCACAAACTCCATCACATAAAACGCACGCCCCATGATGGACTCGTCTGCGCAGATCACATGCATTTGGGGCACTGGCACATCGGTGCCATGTAGGCCTTGCATGACTTTGAACTCGCGCTCAATGGCATGGGCCGAAGGGAGTAGCTTGGCCACAGGGCCGGGTTTGGTGCGCAGCACGTAGCTGCGCTTGGGCGTGATGAGCTGGTAGGTGGGGTTGGATTGCCCACCTTTGAAAGTCTTAAGCGTGAGTGGGCCTTCAAAGCCCGGCAGGTTGGCGTGTAGCCATGCGGCCAGCGCCGCAGTGTTCACGCTGTGCGCCGCTTGCATGGGCTGGGCGTCGTGTGTATCGTCCCGGCTCATGCGTGGGTTCCTATCAGTGGTCGGCTTCGCTGATGTGTAGCAAAGCGTCGCGGTTGCGAATCACCAAGCCACCTGGCTCGATGCGAATGGCTTCCTCGCGCTCCATGGCCTTGAGTTCTTGGTTCACACGTTGGCGTGAAGCACCCAGAAGTTGAGCTAACTCTTCTTGAGCCAGATGCAAGCCAATGCGAATCTCTTGCGCGTTGGTCAGGCTCTGCACACCATAGCTGCGTGCCAAGTGCAGCAGCTGTTTGGCCAAGCGCGAACGCAAGGGCAGGGTGTTGAGGTCTTCCACCAAGCCAAACAGCTGGCGAATTCGACGCGCTTGCAAGCGCAGCATGGCTTCGTAAAACTCCACATGCTGACTGAGAATCTTTTGGAAGTCCGCTTTGGCCACGCAAACAATCGTTGTGTCGCCATGCGCATACACATCGTGTGTGCGTCGGTCGCCGTCCAGAATTGCCACATCGCCGAACCAAATGCCGGGCTCCACATACGTGAAGGTTATTTGCTTGCCCGACAACGAGGTCGAGCTCACACGCACTGCCCCATGCGCGCACGCCATCCATTCGTCGGCTGTGTCGCCGCGTGCTGCGATCAAGTCGCCGTCTTTGCATCGTTTGACGTAAGCGCATCGAAGAATGTCGTGTCGTAGTGAAGGTGAAAGGGAAGAGAACCAACGTCCTGCGTTGATTGCCTCGCGCTCTTCGATGTTAAGAATAGGATCGTCCATAGCCTGTCTTTTGTGTGACCTGAAAGTAAGAATTTGTCACTCAGGAGACCCGCCACTTGTGCGGGGCTTGAGTGGATGAGATTGTTTGTAGGCGGGGGCTTCTTTGCTGATAAAGGCTTGGATGCCAATGCCTGCGTTGGGGTGATGTAAGTTTTTCACAAACTGGTTGCGTTCTTGAGCCAAGTGTGTGGTCATGTTGTGTCTGCCGGCATCGTTGATGAGTTCTTTGATGCTGTTCATCACATTGGGTGCGCGAGCATTGATGTGTTCTGCCAAGGCCAATGCTTGAGGCAAAGCATGGCCTCTGTCGACCACGCGGTTGACAATGCCGAGTTCTTGCAAACGTTGTGCGCTGATACGCTCGCCCAATAGCAACATCTCTGAGGCCAATTGACGCGGCAGTGCGTGTGCCAAATTCCAGCTGCCGCCCGCATCGGGCGATAAGCCTAAATTGCTGTAAGCCATTGCAAACACGCTGTTGTCTGCTGCCACGATGAGGTCGCACATCAAAGCCAATGAAAAGCCTGAGCCCACAGCTGCGCCTTCGACCGCCGCAATGACGGGCTTGGGAAAGGTGCGAATGGCTTCCATCCAGTTGTGCAGGCTTTCAATGGTTTGAGCTTGCACTTCGGCGGGTTGGTTACGGTTGGCTTTGAGGGCGTGGACGTCGCCACCAGCACAAAAATGTGCGCCTTCGCCCGTCACAACCACACTGCGAATGTCGGGGTTCGTCTCGGCCACGTTGAGCGCTTCAATGCCTGCGGCATACATGGCGGGCCCCATGGCATTTCGCAGCGTGGGGTCTGACAAGGTCAAGATCAGGGTCTGACCTTGGTTGGTGCTTTTAAGTTGAGCGCTCATGGGGCGTTAGCTTTCAACGTGCATCAAGCTCAAACCCAATGCGCCACGGCGTCGCAGCCATGGGCTAGGGCGATAGCGTGTGTCACCGTAAACCGTTTGCACGTTGAACAGAACTTCCAAAATTTCGGTCGGGCCGTATTTATTACCCATGGTGAGTGGTCCCATGGCGTGGCCTAAGTCCTCGGCACCTGTGGCTTCGATTTCTTCGGGTGTGCACAATCCTTGTTGACACATGTCACACGCAATGTTGATGATGTTGGCCACTACACGTTGCGTCACAAAACCACCACTGTCGCGAATCACCGTCACGGCTTTGCCGTCGCGTGCAAAGAGGGCATGCGCGGCGTCTCGCATGTCAGAACGGGTCGCAGGATTGGTTGCCAATACGCGGCGTTGTGTGAGCTTGTCATCAATCAACATGTCGATACCGACGGTGCGGGCAGGATCCAAGCGCTCCACGATGGCCACCGTGGTCACGTCAAAGCCCAAAGGCGCAACGATAGACAGCGCTTGTGCTGAGGGCGATGCGCCAGTTTCAATCTTGGCGCCCAAGTCTTTAAGTAGTTGCAGCAATTCAGGACGACGCATCGCTCTGGTCGACACCCACACGGGGGGCATCTCTTTCACATCGGGTGTAGCTTGCTCAGTGGGTATCTGTGTTTCGTCGTTCACATAAGTGTAGAAGCCTTCACCTGTTTTTTTACCCAACTTACCTTCGCTGATGCGTTGCACCGCGATGTTATTAGGGCGGTAACGCGGTTCGCTCATGTACTGTTGGTAAACCGATGTGATGGCGTCCTGTGCTACATCAACGCCTGTGATGTCGAGGAGCTGGAAAGGACCAAGCGCGAAGCCCGCTTGGTCACGCAAGATGCGGTCGATGGTGGCGAAGTCGGCCACCCCCTCGGATGCGATTTGCAGCGCTTCTGTGGCGCCTCCCAAAATGCCTATGGTTTTGTAGATTGAATTCATGGCGAAGATTATGGCCGAGCCTATCTGGCTTTTTGCATTGCGCTCAGACGCAACATCCCATGTCCCTAGAAGCTATTCGATGCCATTGGCTGTGACAGAATCAATTTGACTTTCAATCTAAAGGAGCACCTTCATGACCCTCAAGCTTTGCGGTTTCGCCGTCAGCAACTACTACAACAAACTCAAAATTCAGCTGCTTGAAAAAGCCGTGCCGTTTGAAGAAGATTTGGTGTGGGTCAACCCTGTCGAACCGGCAACCTTGTTGCGCTCGCCCATGGGAAAAGTTCCATTTTTAGAAACATCACAGGGTTGCATCAGCGAATCTGCCGTCTGTGCCGAATACATCGAGCAAGCTTATCCGCATCACCCTCTGATACCGTCCGATCCTTTTGAAGCTGCGAAGGTACGCGAAATCATCACTTACCTAGAGTTGCATGTGGAGCTGGTTGCGAGAGAGTTGTACCCGCAGGCGTTCTTTGGTGGCAAGGTCGATGAGACCGTACAAAAACGTGTTTACAAGCAGCTTGCCAAAGGCGTGGAAGGCCTCACCAAATTGCTTAAATTTTCACCTTATGTGGCGGGCGATTCCTTCACACTGGCCGATTGTTCTGCCATTGTGAATTTGCCTTTGGCGTCCATGGCTTCCAAGGCTGTGTATGGCGAAGACATGTTGGCCCACTTGCCTGTGAAGGCCTACATTCAGCAAATGACTGAGCGTGCCTCGGTGCAAAAAGTCAATGAAGATCGCAAGGCCTGCATGGCCTTGATGACCCTGCGCACCGCAAAAAAAGTCAACTAAATCTTCGGACTTGTATTCAACGGCGTACTTGCAATGCGCCTGGATTGACGATATTTGTGGGCGTGCCCTTGATGAAGTTCACCACGTTGTCAAAGGCGGTGCCGAAATACAACTCATAGCTGTCTTGCTCTACGTAGCCAATATGAGGCGTGCAAATGCAGTTTTCCAAACGCAGCAGTGCATGACCTTGCATGATGGGTTCGCTCTCGAACACATCAATGGCAGCCATGCCAGGACGGCCACGGTTCAAGCCAGTGATGAGTGCATCTGGCTCAATCAGCTCAGCGCGTGAGGTATTCACCAACAGCGAGGTTGGCTTCATGCGTGCCAAGTCGGCTTGCTTCACGATACCGCGCGTTGCATCCACCAAACGCAAGTTCAAGGTGAGGACATCCGACTCTTCAAAAAATGCTTCGCGTGACGCCGCTACATTCAAGCCGTCTTTGGCTGCGCGTTCGCGAGATGCCTCGCTACCCCACATCAACACACGCATGCCAAACGCTTTGCCGAAACCTGCCAACAGTTCGCCGGTTTTGCCGTAACCCCAAATGCCCAAAGTCTTACCACGCAAGACTTGGCCAAGGCCAAAGTTGGTGGGCATGGAGCCCGCTTTGAGACCTGACTGTTGCCAAGCGCCGTGTTTGAGGTTGCTGATGTATTGAGGCAGGCGACGCATGGCGGCCATGATGAGCGCCCAAGTCAGCTCGGCAGGGGCAACAGGTGAACCAAAGCCTTCTGCGACTGCAATCCCGCGTTCTGTACAGGCAGCGATGTCAATATGGCTACCGACTTTGCCCGTTTGCGAGATAAGTTTGAGTTTGGGTAGCTTTTCTAGTAACTGCTTGCTCAGCTGCGTGCGTTCACGAATCAGCACCAGTACTTCGGCATCTTTGAGCCGTACCGACAACTGGCCAACACCTTTGATGGTGTTGGTGTAAACCTTGGCAGGATAAGCTTCTAATTTTGAGGCGCAGTTGAGTTTGCGTACGACATCTTGGTAGTCGTCGAGGATGACAATATTCATCCCCTAATTGTGCCTTGTGACATGGGGCTTCACGCGTGGTGCGTGAACCCAATTTCAAATATCAGTGACGGTTTTCTAGTTCGGCTAAGCGATCGAGTTCTGCGCAGACATCAGCCATGCGGCCAGAGATCACCATTCGACCAGCTTGGCTGCGTTGGTGTTGGGCTTCCATCACTCGAGCGACGCGCAAAGGCAAGGGCCGACGGGTGCTTTGCAAGGCTTGAGTTGGCATGAAGCTGCGAACGACGTTTTGAAGGGGGTTGAGGAGGCGGTAAGCTCCAAAAAGTGCGATGCTCATGGTCGTGCTTTCTTTACATCATCATGGTGTTACGGATCAGGCCGACGGCCAAACCCTCAATTTCAAAGGGCTCGCCCGGTTCGACCACAATCGTTTTGAAGTCAGGGTTTTCAGCGAGCAGCTCGATGTGGCTGGCGGTTTTGCGAAAGCGTTTGACGGTCACATCTTCGCCTAAACGGGCCACTACGATTTGTCCGTTTTTGGCATCTCGGGTGGATTGCACGGCCAGCAAGTCGCCATCCATGATGCCGGCGTCGCGCATGGACATGCCGCGCACACGCAGTAAGTAGTCGGGCTTGCGTTGGAACAGGCTACTTTCTACAAAATAGGTTTGATCCACATGCTCTTGCGCCAAGATGGGCGAGCCTGCTGCCACACGTCCCACCAGTGGCAAAGAGAAGCCAGAGGGTGAAGCGCTGAATGAGCTTTCTTGGTAGCTGCGTTGGTTGCTACCTTTGAGGCGAATACCGCGAGAGGTACCGCTTACCAATTCAATGGCGCCTTTTCGGGCTAGGGCTTGCAAATGTTCTTCTGCGGCGTTGGCTGACTTGAAGCCAAGCTCAGCTGCAATTTCGGCGCGAGTAGGAGGCGAACCCGTGTTTGCGATGGCAGACTGGATGAGCTCCAGAATCTGTTGCTGACGGGCGGTCAATTTTGGCATTTCAATCATCGGTTCGACTCCTGCACAATGTGTGTTTTGGAGAGTGCAACTGTTTGCACATCCAGTAACTGTATTTTTAACCAGCTTTTTGAGTTTGGCAAGTCATGAATGCAAAAAAAACTAAAAAAATCGTTGTTTTAGCCACAGGCGGCACGATTGCAGGCCTCGCAAGCCATGCTGCCAAGCCTCAAGACTACAAAGCTGGCCAA
>CANFKQ010000028.1 GCA_947447405.1 Comamonadaceae bacterium
CAGAGCTTTTCGTAAAAGACAAAATACAGATCTCAAATAAAACCAATCTTTGGTTAGGTCTGCGTCATGTTGAATACAACCGTAGCAGTATTCAAAACGAGCCTGTTGGAACAAATCCAGTCCAATACGGTGGGAACATGAATCTTCCTTGGGTCGGTCTTTCAACCACATTATCAGGTTTGAACATTTACGGATCTCATGGGCATGGCATCGAACAATTCGTCGTTCCAAACTCTGCCACTTTTAATAGTCCAGGGCAACAATTAGGCATTGGAAGAAGTCGCCAATCGGAACTGGGCGTAAAAAGCGCCACAAGTTCTTCTGCTCAATGGCACACCACGCTATTTCGAATTGACCGCCCTTTGACCTACGACGTATACGATCCTGTCAGTTTTGCAAGCACTCGGTACCTTGATGGCAAGCAAAAACACATAGGCCTCGAAGTTGGTACGAATTGGACAGAGCGCCAATGGAAATTCGGCACAACTGCTCAGTGGCTTCATGCTGAAATCTCAGATGTCGAACAACACCGCAGCCTCGTAGGCTCAACCCCGCTGAACGTTCCCAAGTTTGTCATGCGCGGCCTGGCCGAATACCGATACAGCAGCATTCCAGGCTTACGTACTGGCGTGCGTGTGTCGCATGAAGGAGAACGCAACGTGACTGAAAACGGTGATGTAAAGCTACCGACTTGGACCACTTTCGACGCCACAGCCCACTACGATAAAAAAGTCAACAACGTAGCATCCACTTGGACATTGGCCATCGATAACTTGGCAGACAAGCGCTACTGGCGCGAATCACCAAAACAGTTTGGCCACTACTACCTCTACCCAGGCGCCCCGCGCACTTTAAGGGCCAGCGTCCAATTTCGCCTCTGAGGATCAAGTAAAGTCAAGGCCATGAATTGGCCGTCTAAGTTTTTGAAAGTTTCTTTCAGATGTAGTGTTTTTGCACTGTGTATGGCGATCACTTCAACAGCTTGGGCTGAGCACACACCCCTTGAAATCACCATCACAGCCGAGCCCCCTATTCGGATTTCTGGCTTTGATGGTGTGCCTTTGCAAGATCTACCTATCAGTGCAAGCGCTATAGGCAATGCCACCTTGCGCGACATAGGCGCGCAACGGGTGACCGATGCTCTACGCTTGGATGCCTCGGTGAGCGACAGCTATAACTTGCCCGCCTATTGGGACAAATTGAGCGTGCGTGGGTTTACGCTGGACAACCGCTACAACTACCGTCGTGAAGGCCTGCCCATTTCGGCTCAGACCATCATCCCGATGGACAACAAAGAGCGCATCGAATTGCTCAAAGGTACCAGCGGCATTCAGGCTGGCATCAGTGCGCCCGGTGGTTTGGTGAACTACGTGGTCAAGCGTGCGCCAAACGATCCAGAAAAAACCATTCGCGATGTGACACTCAGCTATGGCCCTGGCGATAACCGCCTAGTGGCGGTTGACTTGGGCGGGCGCTTTGGTGAAGGAACAAACTTTGGTTACCGCTTCAACGTGGCACATGAAGACCTCAACCCCTACATACGAGGCACCAAAGGCTTCCGCGATTTGGTGTCCTTGGCTATGGACTGGCAAGTCAACAGCAGCAACCGATTGGAGTGGGAATTCGAGCAAAGCCACCATCAGCAAATTGGAGTGAACTTCTACAGCTTACTTGCGGGTAGCAATGCCCTGCCCGCTCCTGTGGACGGCACGCGCAACATCACGCGACAACCCAACTCACAGCCTGGTGTATTTGACGGGCTCACTGGCACCTTGCGCTTGAAACACCAGCTAGACAACGGTTGGATTTGGAACACGCAATACGGCATGCAACACCTACGCGCTGATGACCGTTTGACGTACGCCTCTGGCTGTGCCACAGGCCCTGGCGACAGGTTTTGCGCGAATGGGGATTTTCAAATCCATGACTACCGCAGCGAGAACGAACGCCGCAACGGCGAAGCCTTACAAACAGACCTGCGCGGCCAACTGTTGCTGGGTGGTTTGGATCACACCTTCAAATTGGGTTTGATGCGTCACCGCCAAAGCCAGCGCATGCCTTTTGCCGCTGCCGACACCTTGCTAGGTAGCACCAACGCCAGCGACGGTGGCCTCACGGGATCAGCGGGCGCCACCCAATATTGGCCCAACACCAACAGCACAGACTACAGCACAGAAGTCAGCCTGAATGACCGTGTGCGATTGACTGAGCGCACCGATGTATGGCTTGGGCTGCGACACACACAGCTAAACCGACAAAGCATTCAAACCGATGGCCTTGCCGAAGTGCGTGATGCAAGAGGCGTCAACACACCTTGGCTGGCCTTGAGTCAGCAATTGACCGACCACCATACGGTGTATTTCAGCTATGGCCACGGTCTAGAAGCAGAAGCGGCGCCTAATCAAAGCAGCTACACCAATGCAGCTCAGCCGCTGCCGACCATGCGCAGCACGCAACGTGAAGTAGGTCTCAAAAGTCAACTCGACCACACCCATGTGCAAGCGGCGTGGTTTGACATCACCCGCCCCATCACCACAGATGGTGCGAATTGCAGCAATACGCCAAGTTCATGCACACGGCAAATTGATGGACAAGCCCACCATCAAGGCTTAGAGCTCAGCAGCCAAACCAAACTCACCCAATGGGACTTTGGTGGCAGCGCCATGTGGCTAGATGCCAAACGCGAAAATGCAAGCGTTCAAGCCGACCTCAACGGCCTGCGCCCTGTCAATGTGCCGCAGTACATCTTGCGCGGCATGGTCGAATATCGCTATGCCCATGTTGTAGGTTTGCGATCTGGCGTACGCGTCTCTCGTGAAGGTCAACGCAACGTCACCGAAAACGGTGATATCAAACTACCCGCTTGGACCACACTGGACGCGACCACCCACTACGACACCAAGTTAATCAACGTGGCATCCAACTGGACTTTGGCCATCAGCAACCTGACCAACAAGCATTACTGGCGTGAATCACCCCACCAATACGGGCAATATTTCCTGTACCCAGGGGCGCCAAGAACCGTTCGTGCAACAGTTGTATTCCGCCTCTGAAAAAGCCGCGAAAAATGCGCTATAATTTTTTTATTCCTCGATAGCTCAGTTGGTAGAGCGCCGGACTGTTAATCCGTAGGTCCCTGGTTCGAGCCCAGGTCGAGGAGCCAAAATAAATGAAGGGGCTACGTGAAAACGTAGCCCCTTTTTGCTTGAATACAGTAAGACATCAGCGATTCAAGGCAGTCAAGAAGGTTTAAGTCCTCTCAATCACTGATTTGGCTTCTAGAACTTGATTGCAGCGCTCCCAACGCTCAATATCAATCATACTTTTGAGCGTCATATCGATTTCGTCCAGACCTTCGAGCAACATCCGACGCTGTTGAGCATCAATCTTAAATGTGATGACGCCTCCACGAAGACCTCGAATTTGACAGTTGCGCAGATCAACCTGCACAGCTGAATGTCCATCAGCAAGAATCACGTCTTGCATCAGCTGCTGATGCTCATAAACATCCAACTCGATGGGCAACACGCCATTTTTTAAGCAATTTTCGATAAAGAATTCAGCCAGCTGATGGCCAATCACACAGCAGATTCCAAAGGCCTGCACAGCCCACACCGCATGCTCCCTAGAGCTACCGCAACCAAAATTTGCCCCCACCACCAAGATCGGTGCCTTCTTAAATTGAGGACGCTCCAAGACGAAGTCGGTGATGCGGGTGCCATCAAGTCGGCGTCTTTGAAATGCCAAGAATCCCTCAGCCAAATCCGCATGCAGGTCTTTGAGGTATTTGGAGGGGATGATCTGATCTGTGTTGACATCATCCATCGGCAAGGGAATAGCAGCTCCCTGCACTTCAATAAAAGGCGTCATGTTCGTCCTAATCTGAAATCAAATCAGCAGCATCCACAATGTGCCCGGCAATCGCACATGCTGCTGCGGTAGCAGGGCTTGCGAGGTGCGTTCGAACGCCGCGCCCTTGTCGGTTTTCAAAGTTGCGATTGCTGGTTGCTACGCAACGCTCGCCAAATTCGCCCACTTCACCATTGGCACCTGCACACATGGAGCAGCCAGAGGCGTGCCACTGAAAACCGGCCTGTATAAAAATTTGATCAAGTCCCTCAGCCTCTGCTTGCACCTTGATCTGCGCCGAACCAGGCACAACGAGGGCCACGACATTTTTAGCAACGTGTCGATGCTTAACCACACGCGCGGCTTCACGTAAATCCGAAAGACGGGCATTGGTACACGAACCAATAAAAACACGTTGCACTGCAAGCTCTTGCAAAGACTGCCCTGCTTGCAACCCCATGTATTCAAGTGCTTGTGCTTGGCGAGCCTGCTGATCTGAGCTTGCGCCAGTGAGCAATGGAATGGTCTCACGAATGCCAATGGTTTGAGATGGGTCGGTACCCCATGTGATCTGCGGTTGAACGGATGCGCAGTCCACCGTGAGCTCGACATCGAACTTGGCATCAGGGTCTGAATGCAGTTGGCCTGACTGTTCTGAAACAAACGCCAACGTTTGCGCAGGCATGTCACCGGCTTGGTCTTGATACCAAGCCACCGTTTTGGCATCCGGCTCAATCAAACAGGTTCGACCACCCCATTCGATGGTCATGTTGCATAGGGTCATCCGTCCTTCAAGGTCCATGTCGCGGATGACGGAGCCCGCATACTCCACTGCGTAGCCACGACCAGCCGTGATGCCCACAGTTCGAATCAGATGAAGCGCCACATCTTTGGCATTGACGCCCGGTTGAAGCTGTCCCGTGAGGTGAATGCGCATCTGCTGTGGCTTAGACAACGCCATCGTTTGAGTAGCCAATATATGAACCAACTCCGTCGTGCCACAACCGAAGGCTAGACAACCCAAGGCACCCACTGTCGAGGCATGGCTGTCAGGGCAAGCCAATGTTTTGCCGGGCAAAGCCCAGCCCTGCTCCACTGAAATGATATGACTGATGCCGTGTTGTGGACTACGGTGGTCAATGAAAGACACGTTGTGCTCACGACAAGCCTCTTGTGAGGCTGCCATATTGTCTGAAAGGAGGGTCGCGTCTCCGCGCGTGGGCACAGTATGGTCTTGCACAACTAGCGTCAGGTCTTTGCGTCGAACTTCTCGCTGCTGGCGACCCAATTCCTTAAAGGCGTGAGGTGCATGCAAGTCGTGAACGATGTGGCGATCGATGTACAGCAGCTCTCTGCCATCTTCACGCACACCTACACAATGGGCGTTCCAAATTTTGTCAAATAACGTGAGTCCCATATGCTGTCCCAGCCCTGTTATGCATTCACGTTGAACTGTTGCTCAAGTTGTAGCCATTCATCCATACCCAGAATTTGGTTGTACTCTTCAAAACTGGCCATTCGATCACGCACGGTTCGTGTGTGCGAATCTTGATGCAGCGCAGTAAAGGCATCCGTCAATGCCTTCACTGCGGCGTAACGCGCAACGCCTGCATGCAAAGCAAAGACGCACCCCACTGACTCGAGCGTTTCGTTCGTGAGCTCTGCCGTTGGGCCACCTTCTTGCACCACCACCACCAAGGGCGCCTTGGCAATGTCGGCGACATAGCGCAACTCTTCTGGTGTATTGGCCCCCATCACCAGCACAGCGTCTGCACCCGCTAGCACATAAGAGCGGGCGCGCTTGGCGGCATCTTCTAATCCGTGCATAGACTTTGCATCAGTACGGGCAATGATTAAAAAATTACGATCGGTTCGTGCATAAACAGCTGCCTTAATTTTTTGGCATGCCTCATCTTCGCTGAGCACAGGAATTCCTTGGGGAAGCAAGCCGCAGCGCTTGGGTGTGACCTGATCTTCGATGTGGATACCAGCAATGCCAGCTGCCTCAAACTCACGTACTGTGCGCATGACGTTCATGACACCCCCGTAGCCCGTGTCAGCGTCACAAATCATGGGGATTTTCAAACCTCGCGCGATACGACCCGCGTGCTCGAGATTTTCAGTCAGGGTCAGCACACCGATATCAGGCAAGCCTAATAAGCTGGCTGAAACAGCATTGCCTGAGAAAGCCACAGCGGCAAAACCCACACTTTGTGCAATGCGTGCAGTTAAGCCGTCATAGGCACATGGCATGCGAACTAATCGACCTTGATCAAGCATGGATCTCAATGTTTCTGAGTGCGTTAGGTGCGCCATAGGTGACATCCAATGATTTGCATTTGTATTGAACCTCGTTACATTGAGGCTAGCTTATTCGGATCGACTCTTTCACGCAGTCCCAAAAAAGACACCACATGCAAGACTCAAAATTTAAACAGATGATACAAACCGCTGTGTTGGCGGTGCTTTGTTTATCAGGGCTTATCTCGCAGGCGCAAACCATCACCGATTGGCCTAAAAAACCTGTGCGTTGGATCATTCCAACCTCACCAGGCGCAGGGACAGATACATCGGCACGCCTATTTGCACAAATCGCCAACGAGACATGGAAACAAGCCGTCATTCCTGATAACAAACCAGGCGCTTCGGGCATGCTCGGGCTTGATGCGCTCAACTCAGCAACGCCAGACGGCTATACCTTGGCCTTCATGAGTGTGTCGCAATTCATTGATGCCACTCTGCTACAAAAATATCAGTTTGATCAAGCCAAAGACTTCACGCCCATTACGCTGCTGGCCTCCACGCCGCTGGTGTTACTGACCAACAGTCAGACTGGCATACGCTCGGCAACGCAACTGATTGCCTATGCCAAAGAACACCCGAACGAAATGAATTACGGTTCAGGTGGAAGCGGCGGGCTAACCCATATCGCGATGGAAATGTTTGCCAACAAAGCAGGAGTTAAGTTCACGCACATTCCCTATAAAGGTAGTGGCCCTGCTGTGATTGACCTATTAGCAGGCCGTGTTCAATTGGGCTACTCCACCCCACCCGCAGTCATACAACACATCAAGTCAGGTCGACTTATTCCCTTGGCCGTCACCACGCCTCAACGTTTTTCACAACTGCCAGACGTCCCCACTGTGGCTGAGCTAGGTTTTGCTGGTGCATCGATCACCACTTGGTATGGCCTGTTTGGCCCTTCCAAAATGAATCCAGCACTGGTGGAAAAAATTTCTCAAAGCCTCGCCAATGAGTCACGCCGCAACCCATCGACTAAGGACCGCATCATCACCGGTGGCATCGATCCTGTGTTTGGAACTTCTGCGGAGTTTGCGGCGAGTCTGAAAAAAGAAAGAGAACAAATTCTTTCGACGGCCAAGTTGATTGGCTTTGAAAAGGACAAGTGACAGACCGCAACGCACTGATAACGTCATACGTCTTTCAATGTCAATCAATCTTGAGCTTCAGCTCTCCGATCAGCTTGCTGTATTTGGCTTGGTCACGCTTGATGAGTCGCTGCATGTCGTCCGCCGAAGTGAGCATCGGCTCAATACCCCCCGCATTGGCAAAGGCTTCGATCAATTCAGGAGAAGCTAGCACGCGCG
Organism: Comamonadaceae bacterium; assembly: GCA_947447405.1. Lineage (GTDB taxonomy): Bacteria > Pseudomonadota > Gammaproteobacteria > Burkholderiales > Burkholderiaceae_C > Limnohabitans. The sequence continues at coordinate 7,458 of CANFKQ010000028.1, forward strand.
CCACATCTAGTCGCAAACGTTGAACAATGCTTTCGGGCGTTCCACGGGGCGCAAACAAACCAATCCAAATGGTGTTGTCAAAGCCTGGGTAATACTCAGCAACGGTAGGAACATCGGGCATGAGTTTGGATCGCACAGCGCCACTCACCGCAATCGCACGTAGCTTGCCCGCTTTGATCAACGCAGCATTTGAAGTACCCGAAAACATCGCCACCGTCTCACCGCCAATCGTCGCAGTGGTGGCCGCGGTGCCGCCTTTATAGGGCACATGTAACAAATCCATATCGGCTTTGGCTTTGAGCAACTCCATCGTCAAATGATGCTGACTGCCATTTCCCCCTGACGCATAAGCCAGGGCAGGTTTGGTTTTTTTGGCGTACTCAATAAATTCCGGAAAATTTTTAACTGGAATCGTTGGATTGATGGCGAGAACAAACTGATTGGCGCCCAAAGTCGCAATCGGAATCAGCTCCTTGTTCACATCCAAAGATGTTTTTTTGTATAGGTAAGGATTAATCACAAACAAGCTGTCCATGCCCACCAGCAAGGTGTAACCGTCAGGGGCAGCATGCGCCACGTGTTCAGCAGCCAATTGACCATTAGAGCCAATCTTATTTTCAACCACCACAGGCTGCGACCAAATTTGCGCCAATCGATGACCCACAGCACGCGCAATCAAATCAGGTGCGCCCCCCGGTGGAATCGGGGAAATCAAGCGCACTGTTTTCTGAGGGTAATCCAAAGCAAGCACCGTGGTGCATAAAGAACCCCACAAACAAATCAAAACCCATTTTTTAAAAGACATGGCTAGCACCTCAATTCGTGTGTTGCAGTCTTTTTATTTTTCTAACCAGGTAGTCAAAGTTGATCATGTATTGCTCAGGCCGTGTAATGTCGTGGTGCAGCTTTTCAATTTGTGCGGCATCAAAGGTTTCACCGACACCTGCCGACATGGCTGCCAACTGAATTTGGCAAGCGTTCTCCAGCATGATCAGCAAAATTGTGGCCTCCTCTACCGAAGACCCTACAACTGACACACCATGGTTGCGCATCAATACTGCCTTGCACTGGCCCAATGAATTTGCCACACCCAATCCCAATGCGGGGGTGCGTATCAAATCAATGGCTTCATCAAAATAAGGTAGGCCATCGGCAAACGCCACACTGGGTTGGCTGATGGGCTGCAAGTTCTTTCCTGTGGCAGAAAACGCAACCGCGTAGGTGGGATGCGCATGTATCACGCTGTTCACATCAGGGCGCGATTTGTAAATTTCAGAATGGATGTACACCTCGCTATGTTTGCGGCCTGTGCCCCCTACCTTCTCACCGTCCAAATTACACAGAACCATGTTCTCAGGGGTGATCTCATCAAAACCAAAACTATGCGGCTTCATATAGAAGTGATCCGGATCTCCGGGCACACGAATAGAGACGTGCCCTCGAGTCAAATCACCTAGGCCATGGTGGTCAATGATGAGTCCCGCTTCGATGAGTCTGAGTTGTGTTTGATTGGCTGACATTCACTTTTCCCGTTGAGTTCAAGAGTTAAGAGATTGCAGCACGTGCTTGAGGTTTAAGGTGTAACCAACTTGACTTGGTCGCATATGTACGACGGGCTTGAGTGATGATTCAACCCATACAGTGAAAACTTTCCTTGGACAGAAAAATATGCAATTAAGGATATGCTGCAGCTGAAAATTGCAACGCAGCCAAGCTCGCGTAGAGCCCCGCACGTGCCATCAGTTCGGCATGCGTTCCCTGCTCAACCAAGCGCCCATGGTCTAGCACCCAAATGCAATCGGCACGTTGCACAGTGGCCAAACGGTGAGCAATGACCAAGGTCGTGCGGCCTTGCATGGCTTTCTCTAGGGCCGCTTGCACCATGCGTTCGCTGTTGGCATCCAAAGCGCTGGTGGCTTCATCGAGCAGCAACATGGGTGGGTTCTTCAAAATGGCACGCGCAATGGCAATACGCTGACGCTGACCGCCCGACAAACGCACGCCTCGGTCACCCAAATACGTGTCATAACCTTGCGGCAACTCAGCAATAAATTCATGGGCAAATGCAGCTTCTGCGGCAGCGTACACGTCTGGGTCTGTCGCTTCAGGTCGGCCATAACGGATGTTGTCCATCACCGTGCCTGAGAACACCACCGGCTCTTGCGGCACCACGCCTATGCGCTGTCGCAAATCAGTCAAGTCCATTTGTTCAATGGACACACCATCTAGCAACACATCGCCTTTCTGCGGCGCATAAAAGCGCATCAGCAAAGAAAACATGGTGCTCTTGCCTGCACCACTGGGGCCCACAATCGCCACCGTTCGGCCGGCACGAACCTCGCCGCTCAAACCATTCAAGGCCTGCTGCGTGGGGCGAGAGGGGTAATTGAAATTCACATCACGCAGCACCAAGCTAGACCCGTTCACAGGCCAGGGTGCCGTTTGGGGATGCTCGGGCGAGCGCACATCCGAACGGGTGTGCAGCAACTCCATCAAACGCTCAGTCGCACCAGCAGCACGCAACACATCGCCATACACCTCGCCCAACACAGCAAACGCGCTGGCCAACAAAATCACGTACACCACCGTTTGCCCCAATTCACCCGCCGTGGTGGTACCCGCACGCACCGACAAGGCGCCCATGTATAAGCCCCAAAGCAAAGCAGCACTAGAAGCCATGATGATGAAGCCCACCAACACCGAGCGTGCTCTCACACGGCGTAACGAGGTGGCCAGAGCTTGCGCCGTCGATGCGCTGAAACGCTGGGCCTCACGCGGCTCAGCGGTGTAGCTTTGCACCACCGAAATGGCATTCAGTACCTCCGATGCCATGGCACTTGAATCGGCCACACGGTCTTGGCTGGCACGCGACAAACGGCGCACGCGACGACCTAAGTACACACTGGGAAACACCACCACAGCCAGCACACCCATCACTTGCAGCATCAACCAAGGATTGGTCCATACCAGCATCACCATAGCGCCCACACCCATCACCAAATTGCGCAGCCCCATCGACAGCGATGAGCCGACCACGGTTTGAATCAACGTGGCATCGCTGGTCAAGCGCGACAACACTTCGCCCGATTGGGTGGTTTCAAAAAATGTGGGACTCTGTTGCAACACATGGGCATAGACTTTGTTTTTCAAGTCGACGGTGATTTTTTCGCCCAGCCAACTCACGGTGTAAAAGCGTGCGGCTGAAAAAAAAGCCAACGCCACAGCCACCATGAAGAGTTCCAAGAACTTGGTCGCCAATACATCTGGGGCAGCGTGAGCCACCAAGCCTTGGTCAATCAGCGTGCGCAAGGCCCAAGGAAAGGCCAAGGTGGTGGCCGCTGCCAATATCAAGAAAAGCCCCGCACCTGCCACTTGGACTCGGTAAGGGTGAATGAATGGAAACAGTCCAGACAGCGATTGGGGTGAAGGTTTCATGCAGATCCATTATCTGCACAAACCTTCGTGACTCAGTTGGTCATGGCCTTTAGGCCACCCCAGCCGCTTTCACCTTGGCAGGTAAAAACGGTACCGAACGCAAACGAACCCCCGTGGCATCAAACACCGCATTCGAGATCGCCGATGGCACCACCGTGGGCGCCATTTCCCCCGCACCCCACACCGCCATTTCAGGGCGGTTGATCAAGCTCACATGAATGCGCGGTACCTCGGGGAAACGCAAGATGGGGTAACTTGCCCAATCAGTGCTAGTCACATGCGTGCGGTCAAAGTGCAACTCTTCCAGCAGAGTGCGGCTGATGGTTTGCACAATGCCGCCCTCAATCTGGTTGATGGCGCCATCGGGGTTGATGACTTGGCCGCAGTCGTGGCTACACCACACGTCGGTCACACGAATGGCGCCCGTTTTGCGGTTGACTTCTACCTCAGCGACCAACGCGACAAAGGTCCGCTCGTTGTCGTACTTCACAAACGACACGCCACGACCACGTGCCAAATTGCCCGCAGCCTTGGCAGCAGGTGACGAACGGCTTTGCCATTGAGACAAACGCGCCACGTCTTCCAGGACCGCTCGCGCACGTGGCTCTTTGAGATACGTCAAACGCCATTGCAGTGGGTCTGCACCCGCGGCGGCGGCTAGCTCGTCAAAGAACGCTTCGTTGGCAAATGTGTTTTGCATGCGCCCTGGTGTGCGCAAGTGCGAAGTCCTGAACGCCGTATCAGCCAGCCGATGCACTTCGGTTTGGATGTTGGGGAACTGATACATCACATCGGCATTTTTTTGCAAGTTGCCGGTGTAGTGTCCATTGCGTTTGACGCCGGACAAAACAGCCGCGAGTAAAGGAAATTCTTCGAGCGTGCCATTGGCTTGCGCAATGAAAAATTCAGAGCGCCAAGCGACCGGCTGGCCTGCGGCGTCAAGGCCGCCTTCCATGTCCACCAAGGTGGGCGGGCTTTTGGGGTCCCAGCCGTGTTCGTCTGCGCGCATCCACTGCACACGCACAGGTGCGCCCACCAGTTGAGACACCAAGGCGGCATCGCCCGAACAGTCCTCGTGACCGTTGCGCCCGTAGCAACCTGCACCATCGACGTAAACCATGCGAATGCGGTCTTTGGGAATATCCAACACCGTGGCGAGCTCCGCTTGCAACGAGTGTGTGGCTTGCGAGGCAGACCACACGGTGCAACTGCCGTCTTTGAAATCAGCCACCGCACACGAAGGCCCGATGGAGCCGTGCGTGTGGGGCGCGAAATCGTAGGTGGCTTGAATGCGCTTGGCAGCACTTGCCAGTGCTTGGGTCGCATCACCTGTTTTGATGACCGCTTCGTTTTTAGCCACCGGCAGTTTGCGCCAGTAGTCGTACAGCTTGGCTTGCTCGGGCAAGGTGTTGGATGTGGTCCATTGCGTCTTGAGTGCGCGCGCGGCCTTGACGGCTGCCCACTCGGTCTTACACACCACGGCCAAAAAGTCTTGCTTGCGCACCACTTGAACAAAGCCATTCACCTTGCGTGCGGCGGAATCATCCACACTCAGCAACTTTCCGCCCTGCCCGCTTGGGCGAATCATCCGGGCGTGCAACATGCCTGGCAGCTTGAAGTCATGCATGTATAGAAACGTGCCGGTGAGTTTGGCTGGAATATCCACACGCGGAATCGACTGCCCCACGATCTTGTGATTGGTATACGCCTTCAAGGGCGCTTTGGCATCCAACGGCACGTTGAGTGCTGCACCACCTAACAATTCGGCATAGCTAATTTTTCGATCACCTTGACGGGTCGCAATCACCCCATCGGTGACAACCAAATCTGTGACATTCACTTGCCAACGTGCTGCAGCAACCGCCAGCAAAGCCTGACGCGCACTGGCTGCAGCTTGACGCAAAGTACCGCCACCGTTTTGCAAACTCAAACTGCCCGCCGACTGACCTTGGTCGAGTGTGGTGAGCGTGTCACCCATGACCATGTCAATTTTTTGGAGGCTGACATCCAGCTCTTCAGCCACCATTTGCATGAGCGCGGTGCGCACGCCGGTGCCCAAATCGACCTTGCCTGAATAAACGGTCACGCGGCCATCGGTGTTCAGGCCCAGCCACGCACCCACTTGCGTCTTAACCATACTCTTGGCTGCGGTTTGCCCCTGAGCTTGGCTAAGCGTGTTGAGCGCAAAAGAGAACGACACAACAAGGCCACTGCCCGCTTGTAAAAATTGACGACGTTGCATAGCTCAACCCCTTTTCAATGTCGTGACGGGCATCATGGCCAACGCATCTGAGGCGCGTTTGACGGCTTTGACGATGCGTGTGTGTGTGCCGCAACGGCACAAGTTGGCAGCCAGCGCCTGTTGAATGAGCCCCTCACTTGGACGTGGGTTCTTCGATAGAAAATCAACCGACTGCATCACCATGCCGTTGATGCAATAGCCACACTGCGCGGCTTGCTCATCGATGAAGGCTTGTTGTACGGGATGCGGTGTTTCTGGTGTTCCCAGACCTTCCAGCGTGACGATGTTGCCGCCCTTCAAACTGGCAACAGGGGTGACACAACTTCGCACCGCATGGCCATCAATTAGCACGGTGCAAGCCCCACACTGACCTAGGCCGCAGCCATATTTAGGCCCTTGCAACGCAAGGTTGTCGCGCAGCACATACAACAACGGTGTGTCACTGTCGGCTTCCACCTTGACAGATTGACCATTCACATTCAACTGGTATTTCATCGTCAACGCCCCTTTATTTAAAACCTTTTTCAGCAAACACTTTGACAGCTTCTGATGTTTGAAGAAATTTACGCAGTTCACCCACAGCTTGGGTGTCGCTTGCTTTGGCACCTTGCAAGATGGCATAGGTTGTGATTTTTTGCAAAGACGCCGGCAATGGTCCAACCAATACGGCGCCTTTCACCGGTAAGATCTCTGTGATTTGCTGGATGCCAACCTCAATCTCACCACGAGCAACAGGCTCCAAAACATAGCCCACATCACCCAAGGTGGTTTTGGATTTCATCTGTTCGGCAATGCCCAACTGATCTAATACCCCAGAAAAATGCTTTCCACTTGTCCCCTTTTGTGGATCCATGTAGGTCACGCTTTTGGCGGCCAACAAGGTTTTGCGTAAAGCATCGGGCGTTGAAATATCAGGCAACGGCGTGCCCTGCTTCACGGCCACACCTACACCCACACTTCCCAACGGGCTGGCAGAACCGGCCAGGACCCAGCCTTTGCCTTCAACATCTTTGATCACATCTGTCGAGAGCACCAACACATCAGGTTGCCCTCCCTCGGACAGTCGCCGCATCAAGACGCCCACGGGGGCATATTGCACATCGATTGAAATGGCAGCGCTCTTTTGAAACGCGGGCAAAAGCACCTCCAACGCAGGCTTGACTGCGCCGGCACTCCAAACCACAAGTTCTTTGGCCTGACAAGTCAAGGTTGCCGTCAAAGAAATCACGGCCATAAATAAAACTTTTTGAAACATCACAAATCTCCTTAATTGCAATCTTGGTCTATCGAAGCGGTCAAATGAAAATTTGGTGTCCAACATGCGACTCCATCCCCCTTAAATTGAAGCAAAAACGGGTTATCCCTAAATCCATCTGTACTTAAATGGCATAACTTGGCAAACGCGCATGGCGCTTGTCATGTCACCTCACAGGAGAAACATCATGAAATGGTTGCATTCGCTACGCTTTAAAAGCGCCCTGCTCATTGGCCTCACCAGCATGGGCATGCACAGTGGCTTCGCTCAACAAGCGCCTAAAACGCCTGATGCCAAAACTGAAATTTTGTGGCTAGGCCAAGCTGGCTTTCGCATCAAGTCGCCCGGTGGACAAAGCATTGTGATTGACCCGTGGATCACCGGTGGCCCCAAAGCGCCGGCCGCCTTCAAAGCCGACTTGTCTGCACTCGGAAAGGTTGACTTGCTGTTGGTCACGCATGCGCACGTCGACCACATTGGCGATGCACCGGCACTGGCCAAGCTGCATAAAACAGTGCTCTACGGCCCTGCGGACATGATCACGCCGTTGGTCACACTCGGTGTCATGCCCGCAGAGTTGACGCACCGCTTCAACAAGTCTGGCAGTGTCAAACCTTTACCAGGCATCAAGGTCACAGCGGTACAGGCTGAACATTCGTCTCTTTTGGTTTGGAAAAATCCAGCCACAGAAAAACTCGAATCACACCCTGCTGGCGAAGCAGTCGGCTACATCATCGAGTTAGAAAACGGCTTCAAAATTTGGCATATGGGTGATACCGGCCTGTTTGGTGACATGAAGTTCATCACCGAACGCTACAAACCAGACTTGGTGTTGATGCCCATTGGCGGCAACTTCACCATGGACCCAGAGGACGCTGCGTTTGCTGCACGCAACTGGATCAAGCCCAAGATGGTGATTCCAATTCACTACAACTCCAACCCCCTGGCCAAAGGCACCTTGGAAGAATTCCAAAATGCCATGAAGGGCAGCAAAGTCAAAGTGGTGCCGATGACGGAAGGACAAACACTTGCGTTTTAAGGCATGTGCAGGGCTGCTTGTTGCAGCGGCCCTGCTGCCCCTTGCATCATGGGGTCAAGCCGGACCTGATATCGCCCGTGACATAGCACCCACAGGCGCCTTGCGTGCCGTCATCAATTTAGGCAACCCCATTCTTGCGCGTCAAGACATCACAACGGGTGAGCCTGTTGGGGTGTCGGTCGATTTAGCGCGCGCCTTGGCTGAGGCCTTGAACGTGCCGCTAACACTCATGCCTGTTTCCTCTGCGGCCAAGTCTGTGGAATTTGTCACGCAAGGCAAGGCTGACATTGGATTCTTCGCCATCGACCCCGTTCGCGGAAAAGGCATTCGCTACACGGCGGCCTATGTATTGATTGAAGGCAGTTACTTGGTGAAACAAGATTCACCCTTGACCCACAATGCAGAGGTCGATCAGGCGAAGCACCGCATCGTGGTTGGGCAAGGCAGTGCTTACGATTTATTTCTCAGCCGAGAACTCAAAGCCGCACAACTGGTCAGAGCTCCCACCTCACCCCAAGTGGTGCCGTTCTTTATGGACGGCACTTACGACGTGGCAGCGGGTGTGAAACAACAGCTGGCGTCAGATGCCAAACAAGTGGCAGGCCTTCGCTTGTTGCCCGGACGTTTCATGGTGATTGAGCAAGCCATGGGCCAACCCAACCACGCGTCTCAGCAGGCACAAGACGCTTTGGCCCGCTTTGTTTCGGACATGAAATCCAACGGATTTATTCGGGACAGTTTGTTGCGGCACAAGATAGAAGGCGCAACCATCGCGCCATAAATTGAAGTCACCGTCAGTGCACGAAATTTGTGTACCGATCCGTCGTCAAACTCAAGCTGGCAAAATCTGGGGCTAATTCAAGAAAGCCCCGCCATGAGCTCTACCAACCACGCGTCTCCCGCGGTCCCCCGCCTCACCAGTCTCTCCCACGGGGGCGGCTGCGGCTGCAAGATTGCGCCTGGCGTGTTGAGCGAGATTCTCAAGAGCACCAGTGCCATGCCCATCCCACCACAGCTGTTGGTGGGCATTGAAACCGCCGATGATGCGGCGGTGTACCAACTCAACGACGAGCAAGCGCTGATTGCCACCACCGACTTCTTCATGCCCATCGTGGATGACCCGTTTGATTTTGGTCGTATCGCCGCCACAAATGCCATCAGCGATGTGTACGCCATGGGCGGTACACCCATCATGGCCTTGGCTTTGGTGGGTATGCCCATTAACGTACTGCCTGCGGAGACGATTGGCCAAATTTTGGACGGCGGCCAAAGCGTGTGCCGCGAAGCTGGTATTCCCATCGCGGGCGGTCACACCATTGACTCGGTCGAACCGATTTACGGCTTGGTCGTTTTGGGCCTGGTGCACCCCAATCGCATCAAGCGCAACGCCGATGCACGGGTGGGCGACCGTTTGATTTTGGGTAAACCTCTGGGGGTGGGCGTGTTGTCTGCGGCGCTGAAAAAAAACGCACTCAGCCCCGAAGGCTATGCACAAATGATTGCCAACACGACAAAGCTCAACACACCGGGCGCAGCACTGTCGGCTTTGGCGGGCGTGCACGCCATGACAGATGTGACAGGCTTTGGCTTGGCAGGCCACGCACTCGAGATGGCACGCGGTAGCCATCACACGGTGCAACTCAACATGCACCAAGTACCCTTGTTGCACGGCGTACGCGAGTTGGCCGAGCAAGGCATGCTCACCGGTGCATCGGGGCGCAACTGGTCGGCCTACGGCAACGAGATCGAACTTGCACCTGAACGCAACGATATTGACCAAGCTCTGTTGAGCGACCCGCAAACCAGCGGCGGTTTGCTGGTGGCATGCGCACCTGAGAGCGTCGCCGAAGTGTTGGCCGTGTTCCACCAACAGGGCTTTACCGAGGCTTGTGAAGTCGGCGAAATCACGGCAGCCGTGGATCACGGCATCAAGCTGCACGTGCGCTAAACACCTCGGATTCACCCCACAAATTTAAATAGCTCACCTTTGAAAGAAAACACCAAGATGTCCCACATTCCAGCCTGCCCCCAATGCGCCCAAGAAAACACCTACCAAGACGGCGACAACTATGTGTGCGCCGATTGCGCGTATGAGTGGCCCATGGTGGCTGCTGCTGCAGCGGATGACGAAGACGAATCCGTGGTGAAAGATGCCAACGGCACGGTACTGAAGGATGGTGATGCAGTGGTGCTCATCAAAGACCTGAAGGTCAAGGGCTCATCCACCACGCTCAAAATGGGCACCAAGGTCAAAAGCATTCGCTTGGTCGGCGGGGACCATGAAGTGGATTGCAAGATGGATGTGGGGAACTACATGCTAAAAGCTTGCTTCTTGCGCAAAGCCTAAACAAGCGCTGCGCTTAAAGCACCCGACCTCGGTTCGATTTGATCGCCGAGGTCTTTTTTTTGTTATCTAAGCGGCGCAGCTTGGACGCATAGGTTGGTTTGGTCGGTTTACGCTTCTTGGGTCGCTTGGCCACGCTTTGCACGAGGTCGTGCAAACGCGCAAAGGCCTCAATGCGATTCATGTCTTGGCTGCGGTGCTCTTGCGACTTAATCACAACCACACCGTCTTGGGTGATGCGATGGTCTGACAAACACAGCAAGCGCTCTTTCACATCCTCGGGTAACGAAGAGGCCATCACATCAAAACGTAAATGGATGGCGCTGGACACCTTGTTGACGTTTTGCCCACCCGCGCCTTGTGCGCGGATGGCGGTGACTTCGACTTCAGACTCTTTGATGTGCATCAGCGGCTTACACGTGCCAGCCTGGCAACTCGCCCATGGCCCACAAGATCAGGCTAATGGTGAAGAACGAAGCAACGGTGGTCACCAACAAAGCTGCGGCACAAAAACCTTCTTGGCCATGGCGCTGTGCCAACAAAGGATAGATGCCGAGCATGGGCATGCCAGCCAACAACACCGCAGAAATTTTGAGAGCGGGCTCAATGGGGCCTACCACCATCAGCATGAGGCCCACCGCTAAAGGGTGCAGCACCAGTTTGCCCATCGCAATCCAACGGACCTCTTGAATCAAGCCTTTCACGCGCATTCCTACCAAAGAGCCACCGTTCACAAACAGGGCTATCGCAGCCGTTGACGCTGCAAACAAGTTGACCGTTTTCGACAGGACGTCGGGCAAATGCAGATCCAACATCGAGAACACAAAACCCAACACAATGGCTTGCATCATGGGCAATTGAGCCATACGTTTCAAACTTTGAAGCACCGTGTGTTGCCACGACAAGTGCGCCGTCTCACCGCTATCAGCAATGGCCAAAGCTAAAGGAATCGTCACCAAGTTTTCAATCAACACCGTCAGTGCCAAGCCAACGCCTGCCGCAGGTCCTAAGAATTGCAACAAGATGGGATAGCCCACGTAGCCACTGTTCGAGCAGCTCACACCCATAGCCACCATGCCGCTTTCGGTCAGTGATTTTTTGCGCCAGACGCGCCACACCCCAAAGCCAACTGCAAACGACAACATCGATCCTGCGCCATACGCCATGAGGTAATTGGGGTTCAACACTTCGGCAAAGTTGCGTTGTGACAGTGCGTTGAACAGCATCGCAGGCAACGCAAAGTTCAGCACAAAACGTCCCAGCACTTGGCCGTCAAGCTTGCTGAACATCCCACGACGCGTGGCCGCAAAACCCAAAGCGATGGACAAGTAAATCGGACCAGTGATGGTGAGGATGTTGAGCATCAGAAACTCTGGCTTATTGCTTTTGAATGCCCGCGCGCTGAATCACATCACTCCAGCGTTTGATCTCGGTTTGCAACCAATCATGCGCCTGCACCACGGTGCTGGGATGTGGCTCTACATTGAGCTCCAATAGTTTTTGGCGAACCGCTGGCGTTTGTAGCGCGGCATTCACCTCTTTGTTCAAACGGTCCACCACCGCTTGGGGTGTTTTGGCTGGCACACCCAAACCGTTCCATGAGGTCGATACCAAATTGGGCAAACCGCCTTCTTTCGCAGTTGGCACTTGCGGCAACGCCATATTGCGTTTTTGCCCCGTCACAGCCAAGGCACGTAAGGCGCCACCTTTGATTTGTGGCAACACGGGACTTAGCACTTCCACGGCTACGTCAATCTGGCCACCTCGCAAAGCCGTCATCACCGCAGGCGTGCCGTTAAACGGGACCACTTGGGCATCTAAGCCCGCGACAGATTTGAACAACTCGGCGGTCAAGTATTGTGTGCTGCCGATATTGATGCTGCCAATGTTGAGCTTGCCCGGATTTGCTTTGGCCCACGTCAGCAACTCGGACAGGGTTTGAAAACGTGACTCGGCACTGGCGACAATGGCCAAATCAAAAGTCCCCATCAAGGACACGGGTGTGAAGTCTTTCACTGGGTCAAAGGGCAGCGTCTTGAACAAGCCTGCGCTCACCGCGTTGGCGTTGGACATCAGCAAGAGGGTGTAGCCATCGGGCTCAGACTTGGCCACCATCTCGGCCGCCACAATGCCGCCCGCACCGGGGCGGTTGTCGATGACCACGGACTGGCCCAAGCCTTCTGACATTTTTTGAGCCACCGTGCGTGCCGTCAGATCAGCGACACCGCCGGCGCCAAAGGGCACGACGATACGCAGTGGTTTTGTGGGGTACGACTGCGCATGGGCACTTAAGGCGCCGCATGCCAACAAACATGAGAGTAACAAACGAGAAACAAAGCGGCAATGAGCTTGCATAGGCACCTTCACACGAAATCAATAAAGTTGCATTCTCTGTCATTGGGAAAAGCCTCACCCAGCAACTTTCAACAAGAGAGATTTATCTATCACAAACGTCACTGGGTACACTACAGAGTTACGTTTTTTGACCCTCAAGGATTTGCCATGAACACGACCCCTTCCGGCCTGCAATACATCGACAACGTGGTGGGCGATGGCGCTGAAGCCGCCGCTGGCCAGCACGTGAGCGTGCACTACACCGGCTGGCTCTACAAAGACGGCGAGCAAGGTGCCAAGTTTGACTCCAGCCGCGACCGCAATGACGCCTTTGACTTCCCTCTGGGCGCAGGCATGGTCATCAAGGGCTGGGACGAAGGTGTGCAAGGCATGAAGATTGGTGGCCAACGCACCCTCATCATCCCGCCAGAGCTGGGCTACGGTGCACGCGGTGCGGGCGGTGTGATTCCACCCAACGCCACCTTGAAGTTTGACGTCGAGCTGCTCGGCCTCGAATAAATAGGCGTACGGTTGCATTTTTAGCAGCCGTTTCACAGCGGGGCCTGGCCCCGCTTTGTTTTGCTCCATTGATTTTTTTACAAAACCCCTCTTGAAATAGGGTCGGATGGCCTCAGCTTTGCTGAATCTCATTCACACAAGCCCTACAAAGCATGTCAGAACCTACAGAAAACCTAGATACAGCCGCTGCACATTTGGCCTCTCACATGGCCGGCATGGCACCCGCCCCCGAGGCGACGGCGGCTGAAGCCGCCACCGCGCTCGACCCTTTGGCTATCGCACACGCCGAAATCGCCGCTTTGCAAGCCAAGGCCGCTGAATTACAAGACCAGTACGTGCGCGGCCAAGCCGATGTGCAAAACGCCCGCCGCCGCGCGGACGACGAGGTGTCCAAAGCCCGCAAATTTGCACTCGAGAGCTTTGCTGACAGCTTGCTGCCCGTGCTCGATAGTCTCGAAGCTGGTTTGGCCGTACAAACTGCCACACCTGAACAAATTCGCGAAGGTGCTGAAGCCACGCTGCGCCAGCTCAAAAGCGCCATGGAGCGCAACAAGATCATCGCGATCGACCCCGCTGCGGGCGCTAAGTTTGACCCTGCACAACACCAAGCCATCAGCGTGGTGCCAGCCGAGCAAGAAGCCAACACCGTGGTCGTCGTGCTGCAAAAAGGCTACTTGATCGCCGAGCGCGTGTTGCGTCCTGCACTGGTCACTGTGGCCGCACCGAAATAAAACACTTGAAATCGACAGAGTTAGCCATAACTACTGTCCATCTGAATTTTTGAAAATTACTGGAGTTACACATGGGAAAAATCATCGGTATTGACTTGGGCACCACCAACTCGTGCGTGGCCATCATGGAAGGCAACACGACCAAAGTGATCGAGAACGCCGAAGGCGCTCGCACCACCCCGTCGATCATTGCGTACCAAGAAGACGGCGAAATTTTGGTGGGCGCATCGGCCAAGCGCCAAGCGGTAACCAACCCACGCAACACGCTGTACGCGGTCAAGCGTTTGATCGGTCGCAAGTTCAGCG
>CANFKQ010000029.1 GCA_947447405.1 Comamonadaceae bacterium
GCGTAGACCGCGCCGCACACCTCGCAGTTGTCGCCGTACTGGTCGTGGGCGTGGCACTTGGGGCACTCGCCTTTGATGAAGCGGTCGGGCAAGAACATGTTCTTCTCGGGGTCGAAGAACTGGTCAATCGTGCGGCGCTCAATCAGCGAGCCGCCTTGTGATTCGGGGATGTCGCGCAAGTCACGGTAAATCTGGCGTGCCAGCTCGTGGTTCTCGGGCGCGTCGGTGCTGTGCCAGTTGTCAAACTGAATATGGAACCCGTCCAAATAAGGCTTGCGGCCTGCGGCGATGTTGGCCACAAACTGCTGCGGGGTAATGCTGGCCTTCTCGGCCGCAATCATGATGGGCGCGCCGTGTGTGTCGTCTGCGCCCACGAAATCGACCTTGTGGCCCTGCATTCGCTGGAAACGCACCCAGATGTCGGCCTGGATGTACTCCATGATGTGGCCGATGTGGAAGTTGCCGTTGGCGTAGGGCAGGGCGGTGGTGACGAATAGCTGGCGCTGGGACATTTGGAAGCAAGACCTTAGGGCGAAGGGGGCGATTTTAGTTCCTACAGAATGCGCGCATGAACTTGCCCAGCTTTGACGAATTCCGCCAAAAAGCCTTAGCCGCTGGCTTTGATGAGGTGATTGAGCGCGAATGGGCGCCTAACACGGTGCTAGAGACCCATACCCACGCGTTTGGCGTGCATGCCATCGTCACGCGTGGCGAGATGTGGCTGACCATGAATGGTCAAACCCAGCACCTGCTGCCCGGCTCTGTCTTTGAGCTAGAGCCGAATGTGCCGCACGACGAGCGCTATGGCGCTGAGGGCGCGGCTTATTGCGTGGCGCGGAAAAACTAAGTTACCTCACATATGACCTGTTTGCTGCGAGGTTGACTACCCCGCGCTAGACTTGCGCGCAATTCCGATTCCTAGAACGAAGAAATTTATGGCCCTGAATGAACAAGCCCTGACCGCCGCCTTGCAGACGGTCATTGACCCCAACACTGGCAAAGACTTTGTCACCACCAAAGCGCTGAAAAACCTGCAAATTCACGGCGGCGATGTGTCGTTTGACGTGGTGCTGGGCTACCCCGCCAAAAGCCAAATTGCGGGTTTTCGCAAAGAGCTGATTGCCGCTGCCAAAAGCGTGGCGGGCGTGGTCAATGTGTCGGCCAACATCACCATGAATATCGTGGCGCACGCTGCGCAGCGCGGCGTGGCCTTGTTGCCTCAAGTGAAAAATATCATCGCGGTGGCGTCGGGCAAAGGCGGTGTGGGCAAAAGCACCACTGCTGCTAACTTGGCTCTGGCCTTGGCTGCAGAAGGTGCGAGTGTTGGCTTGTTAGATGCCGACATTTACGGCCCCAGCCAGCCCATGATGATGGGCATTGAAGGCCGCCCCGAGAGCAGTGACGGTCAAACCATGGACCCATTGGAAAACTACGGCGTGCAAGTCATGTCCATCGGTTTCTTGGTGGACCAGGACGAAGCCATGATTTGGCGTGGCCCCATGGCCACCCAAGCGCTGGAGCAGTTGCTGCGCCAAACCAATTGGAAAGCTTTGGATTATTTGATTGTTGATATGCCACCTGGCACGGGCGACATTCAGCTCACCCTCAGCCAGCGTGTACCAATGACAGGCGCGGTGATCGTCACTACGCCGCAAGACATTGCGTTGCTGGATGCTAAAAAGGGCATCAAGATGTTCGAGAAGGTCGGCGTGCCTATTCTCGGCTTGGTTGAGAATATGGCTGTGCACGTCTGCACGAATTGCGGCCACATCGAACACATCTTCGGCGCAGACGGCGGCAAAAAATTGGCCGCAAAAGACGGCATGGATTACCTAGGTGCGTTGCCACTCAACATGCAAATTCGCCTCCAAGCCGACAGCGGTAAGCCCACCGTGGTGGCTGATCCTGAAGGCGAAGTGGCTGGTATCTACAAGGCCGTGGCTCGTCAAGTGGCCGTGAAGATTGCTGCGAAAGCGAAAGACTTTTCTAGCAAGTTTCCCAGCATCAAGATCTCTAAAGAAACCTGATCAATAGCATGTCGCAACGCCCCAGTCTCCAAGTCGCCGTGGTCATGCGCCGTGAGCGCGTGCCCGGTGCCATGAGCCGTTGGCAACCTTGGCGCTGGGTGTTGCACGATGTGACGGGACATGACGTGGTGCCGCATGCCGAGAACTTTGGTACCGAGCCACGTTGCTTGCGCCAAACCGACGATGAGCAAATTTGGTTGCACCCAGGCTTCACGGTCGAGCTGTTCAAAGACGACGCCGAGGGCTATTACCTCAACGCGACCGCCCCGGCCCCGTGCTGGTTTGTGCTGTGGCGCATGGAAGAAGAGGCCACGATCGGGGATGAGGTCATGGCCGTGCCGGCGATGGTGAGCCTGAGTTATCACGATGCAGGCCGTTGGCTAGATGCCCAAGAAAACGTCGACCAAGTGCCTGCACCTGCCGAGGTGGTGGTGTGGATGAGGGAATTTATGGAAGAGCACTGGGTGGTCGAGGCTAAGCGCCGCAAACGCCCCGACAGCTTCAGGCCCTTGCAAGACCGCTTTGGCAACCCCGCATCGGTCAGTACCGAAAAAATGCGCGGTGGCGGCCAGCACAACGGAGGCGGCCATGTCCAATGACGACATGCCTGCTGGCTTTTTAAGCCGCTGGTCGCGTCGCAAAGTGGATGAACGCGCGGGCCGTCCTTTGGATGAACCCAAGCCGATGCCTATTGCTTCAGGCAGTCAATTGATTGCCCTCGCGCCAAATCAAGCTCTCATTGTCAGTGCGGCGACAGCCCCTGTAGCCTATGCATCGGGCCCAATAACGTCAGATGCAGCAACGTTAACGCAACCAAACGAGCAAACATCCCAGCCTGCCCTCACGCTAGCTGACACGCAAGAACTCACACCTGAATCCGACTACACCGGCTTCATGGCCCGAGGCGTTACACCCGATGTGAAAAACGCCGCCATGAAAAAGCTGTTCACCGACCCGCACTTCAATGTGATGGATCGCATGGATGTCTATATTGACGATTACGGCCTGCCTGACCCATTGCCCATGGCCATGCTGCGCCAAATGACCAGTGCTAAGACCTTGAACTTGTTTGACGACGAAACAGAAGCACCCAAAGTCGTGGCACAGTCCGTCCCTGCTGAAAACATATCCAACATTGAGCCCACTACGCATGACCACGCTGATTTGCGACTGCAACCAGACCCAACCTCTAGACCTCAAGGCACTGAGCCAAAGCCTGTCTGAAAACCTCACGCGGCACACCGCGTTGTGCCGCCGCGAGGCGAGCGCATTTGTGCAAGCTGTGCAAGGCACTGACGATGTGGTGGTGGCCTGCACCCAAGAGCAACGCCTGTTTGGCGACTTGGCCGTGGAGGCGCAAGCCAAAACCTCGGTCATCAAGTTCGTCAACATCCGTGAGACCGGTGGCTGGAGCAGCGACGCCAAAAACGCTTCACCCAAAATTGCCGCTTTGTTAGCCGCTGCGCATTTGCCCGAGCCCGAGCCTGTGCCCACAGTCACGTTCAAGAGTGCAGGGCGCTTGCTCATTTTGGGTGACATTGACCAAGCCGAACAAGCGGCTGCTTTGCTGGTCGACACCTTGAATGTGACCCTCTTCACCCAAGGCGCGGGTGAGGCAGGCGGCGCACAAAGCCGCCGCTACCCCGTGCTAGGTGGCCAAGTGCTGCGTGTGGACGGTTGGCTGGGCGCGTTCAAGCTCACCTGGCGAAACAACAACCCCATCGACCTTGACCTGTGCACACGCTGCAACGCCTGTGTGGCTGCTTGCCCCGAGCAAGCGATTGGCTTGGACTACCAAATTGACCTGAGCAAGTGCAGCTCGCATCGCGATTGTGTGACGGCTTGTGGCGCAATCGGTGCCATCAACTTCCAGCGCGAAGCCTCAGAAGAAACGGCCGAGTTCGACCTCGTGCTCGACTTGCGCGAGCAAACCGCCTTCAACCGCCACGCTTTGCCGCAAGGCTATTTCCGTGGCGCAAGCGCTGCCAACTTGCTGCGCTTGCGCGAGCTGGTGGGCGAGTTTGAAAAGCCCAAGTTCTTTGACTACAAACAAAAGCTGTGTGCGCACAGCCGCAACGAACAAGTGGGCTGCAACGCGTGCGTGGATATTTGCTCGGCAGAGGCGGTGAGCTCGGACAAGTCGCGTCAACAAATCAAGGTCAACCCCAACCTGTGCGTGGGCTGTGGCGCGTGCACCACGGTGTGCCCCACTGGCGCACTGACCTATGCGTATCCGCGAGCGAGCGAGCAGGGCGTGAAGCTTAAGACCTTGCTCAGTACCTACCAAAAAGCAGGTGGCAAAGACGCCGTCATCTTGCTGCACAGCCAAGAGGCTGGCCAAACCTTGGTCAACGAGCTGGGGCGTGCGGCGCAACTCAAAGTCGCGCAAGGCTTGCCAGCACATGTGATTCCCGTGTCGCTGTGGCACACCGCCAGTCTTGGTTTGGATGTGTGGCTGACCGCCTTGGCCTATGGCGCAGCGCAAGTGTTGGTGCTCAACACCGCCGAAGAAGCACCGCAATACGCCGAAGGCTTGCAAGCGCAAATGGCACAAGCCCAAGCCATGCTCGAAGGCTTGGGCTACGCCAAGCTCGGTCACATGCCTGTGCAGTTGGTGCACGCCACACAAGCCCTTGAACTGGACGCTGAACTGCAACGCATCACCACAGGCCAACAACGCCTGAGCAGCACCGTGCCTGCTGCCACCTTTGCTGTGATGGCTGAAAAGCGCAGCACGCTGAGTATGGTCATTGACCACTTGCTGGAGCACGCACCCGTCTTGAAAACCGCTGCGGCCCCCGAAGCCTTGGCCCTGCCCAAAGGTGGTTCGCCATTCGGCACCGTTGAGGTCAACAAAGACAGCTGCACCTTGTGTATGAGCTGCGTCAGCGCTTGCCCCGCCAACGCGCTGCAAGACAACCAGCAAGCGCCACAGTTACGCTTTTTTGAAAAGAACTGCGTGCAGTGCGGCTTGTGCGTGAGCACTTGCCCCGAAAAAGCGCTCAGCCTTGTGCCGCGCTTGTTGCTCACCCCCCAACGCAAAGAAGTGCGTGTGCTCAACGAAACCCAGCCCTACGGCTGCGTGCGTTGCGGCAAACCCTTTGGCACGCTCAAAGGCATCGAAGCCATGATTGGCAAACTGGCTGGCCACTCGATGTTCCAAGGCGAGGCGCTGCAGCGCCTCAAAATGTGTGGCGACTGCCGCGTGATTGACATTTACTCTGCTGGCGACGAGCAAAAAATCGTTTAAATATTTGTATGACCGAACCTCATTTATCCTCCGCCCTTGATGAAGAAACCGCGCGCGCTGAGCTGTACGGTTTGATTTCCGAGTTGTTCTACGCGCCCGCACGCCCTGAGATGCTGGCGCAGTTGCGCGTGGCAACCACCGATGCGCCTGCGTCAGGTGGTTTTTTGGAGGAGCCTTGGCGTCAGTTGGTGGGCGTAGCACGCGACATGGACGACAAGGCTATTCAAAACGAACATAACGCCCTGTTTGGCGGTGTGGGTAAGCCCGAGGTGTATGTGTACGCCTCGCATTTCTTGACCGGTTTCTTGAATGAAAAACCCTTGGCTCAATTGCGCACCGACTTAGCTGCGTTGGGCTTGGGTCGCGATGACACCACCATGTCCGAGACCGAAGACCATGTGTCTTATGTGTTCGAGGTCATGCGCTTTTTGGTGGCGGGTGACGATGTGTCAGTGTCTAACTTGACCCAACAAGCCAAGTTTTTCACTGCCCATGTGCAAACCTGGTTGCCCGCCTTTTGCGACGCGGTACAAGCCACACCGCGTGCACGCTTTTATGCCGCGTTGGCAGAGCTGACCCGCGCCTTTGTCAGCGTCGAATCGCAAGGTTTTGACATGTTGGCTTAAACGCGTTTGGTGTGATTCGTTTGTTCTTTTGAGTTTCATCAGAGACGCCTGTGCGACAGCGTGCGTTTTTCAGTGACGAAACTTGAGTCCGTTCTAGGGGTTCTTGACGTAACTACGTACTCGCCAAACGCACATCATTGGTACATTATGCAAAGTCGTGCATACCCACGACATCACGAGGAGCTAAAAAATGAAAAAAGAACAAGCCACCGAACAAGCCAATTCGCAAGCGTCACCGTCGCGCCGAGGCTTTTTTATGGGTGCCGCCGCAGTAGGTGCTGCCGCTGCAGCCGTGACTTCGATGCCCGGCCTCAGCACCCCCTCTGCTGAATTGAACAAACTTCCCCCCGCGCCCGAAAACGGCGGCGGCTACAGCTTGAGCGAACACGTCAAGCGTTATTACCAGACCGCTCGCGTCTGAAGGAGAAACACATGTTGTTGACCCGTAAAACCGATTCGACTGCCAAGACCACTGGCAGCTCTGCATTTGTTGGTCGCTTGCAGCGCGGCTTGTCCCAGGCTTTGCCGACGCTTGACCGTCGTGGCTTTTTGCGCCGCTCTGGTTTGGGTATTGGTGTGGGTTTGGCTGCTACGCAACTGAGCTTGGTCAAAAAGGCCAATGCCTCGGGCTCCATGTTGAGCGATGGCGCAAGCAAGATTGAAGTCAAGCGCACCGTGTGTACCCATTGCTCCGTGGGCTGCGCGGTGGACGCTGTGGTTGAAAACGGCGTCTGGGTGCGCCAAGAGGCTGTGTTTGATTCCCCCATCAACCTCGGCGCGCATTGCGCCAAAGGTGCGGCCCTGCGTGAACACGGTCACGGCGAGTTCCGTTTGCGCTACCCCATGAAGTTGGTTAACGGTAAGTACGAGCGCATCAGCTGGGACACAGCCCTTGAGGAAATCAGCGCTAAGGTGCTCGATTTACGCAAGACCTCTGGTCCAGACAGTGTGTACTGGATCGGCTCGTCGAAACATAACAACGAACAGTCTTATTTGCTGCGTAAGTTTGTGAGCTATTTTGGTAGCAACAACTGCGACCACCAGGCCCGTATTTGCCACTCCACCACGGTGGCGGGCGTGTCCAACACGTGGGGCTACGGTGCGATGACCAACTCGTACAACGACATGCAAAACAGCAAGGTCGCGATGTACATCGGTTCTAACGCGGCTGAAGCGCACCCTGTGTCCATGCTGCACATGCTCCACGCCAAAGAAAATGGCTGCAAGATGATCGTGGTCGACCCACGATTCACACGCACCGCAGCCAAGGCCGATGAGTACGTGCGAATTCGCTCGGGCTCGGACATCGCTTTCTTGTTTGGTCTCTTGCACGTCATCTTCAAAAATGGATGGGAAGACAAAAAGTACATCAATGACCGTGTGTTCGGCATGGACAAGGTCAAAGAAGAAGTCATGGAGAAGTGGACCCTCGACAAAGTCGAAGAGGTGTGCGGCGTGTCGCCAGACCAAGTGACCAAAGTGGCAACCATGCTGCACGAGAACAACCCCGGCACGGTGGTGTGGTGTATGGGCCAAACTCAGCACACCACAGGTAACGCGATTGTGCGTGCCTCTTGTATCTTGCAACTGGCTTTGGGAAACATTGGCAAGGCCGGTGGCGGCACCAATATTTTCCGTGGTCACGACAACGTGCAAGGCGCGACTGACGTGGGTCCTAACCCCGATTCATTGCCTGGCTACTACGGTCTTGTCGAAGGTGCGTGGAAGCACTTCGCCAAAGCGTGGGGTGTTGAGTTTGACTGGATCAAAGGCCGTTTTGCCAACCCCGGCATGATGAGCAAGCCCGGCATCACCTTGTCACGTTGGATTGATGGCGTGATGGAGAAAAACGAGCTCATTGACCAAGACAGCAACCTCAAGGCCGTGTTCTATTGGGGTCATTCACCCAACTCACAAACCCGTGGTTTGGAAATGAAGCGCGCCATGGACAAGCTGGACTTGCTGGTAGTGGTTGATCCTTATCCATCGGCTACAGCCGCCATGGCTGCGATGCCTGGCAAAGCCGAAGATCTCAACCCTAATCGCGCGGTCTACCTGCTGCCTGCTGCGACTCAATTTGAGACCAGCGGTTCTTGCACTGCCTCGAACCGTTCGCTGCAATGGCGCGACAAGGTGATCGATCCTTTGTGGGAAAGCCGTTCTGACCACATGATCATGTATCAATTGGCACAGAAGCTGGGATTTGGTCCAGAGCTGGTCAAGAACTACAAGTTGCAAAAAGTCAAAGGCATGGATGAGCCCATGGTCGAAGACATCTTGCGTGAAATCAACAAGTCGGTTTGGACCATTGGCTACACCGGCCAAAGCCCAGAGCGTTTGAAAGCGCACATGCGCAACATGCATTTGTTTGACGTCAAGACCCTCAAGTCCAAAGGCGGCAAAGACAAAGAAACCGGTTACGACTTTGGTGGTGACTACTTCGGCTTGCCTTGGCCTTGTTACGGCACGCCCGAACTCAAGCACCCTGGTTCACCCAACCTGTACGACACCTCTAAGCACATCATGGAAGGCGGTGGTAATTTCCGCGCCAACTTCGGTGTGGAGCGTGAAGGCAAAAACCTGTTGGCTGAAGATGGCTCGCACTCTAAAGGCGCCGATATCACCACGGGCTACCCCGAGCTCGACCACGTGTTGCTGAAGAAACTCGGCTGGTGGGACGAACTCACCGATGCAGAAAAAGCATTGGCCGAAGGCAAAAACTGGAAGACTGACAACTCGGGCGGCATGATGCGCGTGTTCATGCAAAACCACGGTTGCCATCCTTTTGGTAACGCCAAAGCGCGTGCCGTGGTGTGGAATTTCCCAGACCCTATCCCACAACATCGCGAGCCTTTGTATGGCACACGTCCTGACTTGATGGAAAAGTACCCCACGCACGCCGACAAAAAAGCCTTCTGGCGCATGCCTACCTTGTACAAAACCGTACAAGACAAAAATATCGCGGACAAGGTGCACGAGAAATTCCCGCTCATCCTCACCTCCGGCCGTTTGGTTGAGTATGAAGGTGGCGGCGAAGAAACTCGATCAAATCCTTGGTTGGCCGAGTTGCAGCAAGAAGCGTTTGTGGAAATCAACCCCAAGACTGCAGCTGACCGTGGCATTCGCAACGGTGAGCGCGTGTGGTTAAAGAGCCCCACTGGTGCACGTTTGAACGTGCAGGCTTTGGTGACGGAGCGCGTGGACACCGGCACCGTTTGGATGCCCTTCCACTTCTCAGGTCGCTGGCAAGGTGAAGACATGCTCAAGTACTACCCCAAGGGTGCTGCGCCCATCGTGCGCGGTGAAGCGGTCAACACGGCTACTACGTACGGTTATGACAGCGTCACCATGATGCAAGAAACCAAAACCACCGTTTGCGACATCGAACGCGCCTAAGGAGAATTAAATGGCACGCATGAAATTTATCTGTGACGCTGAGCGTTGCATCGAGTGCAACGGTTGCGTCACCGCTTGTAAAAACGAACACGAAGTCCCTTGGGGCGTGAACCGCCGCCGTGTGGTCACTTTGAACGACGGCGTTCCCGGCGAGAAATCCATCTCTGTCGCGTGTATGCATTGTTCCGACGCGCCTTGTATGGCGGTTTGTCCTGTGAATTGCTTCTACAAGACCGACGAAGGTGTGGTCTTGCACGACAAAGATATTTGCATTGGCTGCGGCTACTGCTCATACGCTTGCCCGTTCGGCGCACCTCAGTTCCCAAGCCAAGGAACCTTTGGTGTGCGCGGCAAGATGGACAAGTGCACGTTCTGCGCCGGTGGCCCAGAAGCCAACGGCAGCGAAGCTGAGTTTGAAAAATACGGTCGCAACCGTTTGGCCGAAGGTAAGTTGCCTGCTTGCGCCGAAATGTGCTCGACCAAAGCCTTGCTTGCTGGTGACGGCGACATGGTGGCTGACATCTTCCGCAACCGCGTAGTCAAGCGCAACAAGGGTGCCGAGGTTTGGGGTTGGGGCACAGCTTACGGTTCTAAACAAGCTGGACAAGCGCCCGCCAAAGTCGAAGGAGTGAAGAAATGATCAAACATTTATCACTCATCGTCTTGAGCTTGGCCGGTCTCACCGCTTGCGGTGAGAAGGCGCAAACGCTCGGCACCAAAAATGATGCTACCGCTTACAGCGGTGCTGAAAACCACTTTGTTCAGCCAGGCTGGACAGCTGGTGACAAAACCAGCTGGGAGCAGCATTTGCGCGCTCGCGGCCAATACGGTATGAACGACCACAGTCGCGCACCGTAACTAAGGGGCACACCATGTACCGCTCTTTTCAATCGGTGTTGTGTGCAGCGTTGACAGTGTTCGCACTGTCTGCTGTCGCACAAGACAAAGCGCCTGTTGCGGCTCCTGCCGTGCAGAGTATCAATATTCAAGACGTCAAGCCTGACGCAAGTGATTCTCCCGGCTATGCCGCGCAGAGCAATGCTGAACGTGGCAAAGTCCAACCTGGCAACAACGCGCCCATGTGGCGTGGCGTGGGGGCTGGCATGGAAGGCTACAGCAGCCTGCCTAAGTCACAAGCGCCAGAGGCCGGTGTGTTGATTCAACCTTTCGTGCAGTACCCTGGCTCACGCCTCACCAACAGTGGTGAAGCATGGCGTGAAGTACGCAACAACTGGATCATTCCTTACGGTGGTTCGCTGTTGCTGATCGTGTTGGTCGCCATTGCCTTGTTCTACTGGCGCAAGGGCATGATGATGTTGCATGGCAAGCCTACTGGTGTTGAGATTGAACGCTTCACACCGTTCGAACGCTCGGCCCATTGGACCAATGCGATTGCCTTTGTGGTTTTGGCTGTGTCTGGCATCACGATGGCGTTTGGCAAGTTCTTCATGAAACCCATCATTGGCGAGTCGTTGTTTGGCTTCCTCACCTACGTGCTCAAAAATGCCCATAACTTTGCAGGACCTTTGTTTGCCGTGTCTTTGACGGTTGTGTTTTTCACTTTCCTGAAAGACAACTGGCCCAGCAAAGCAGACTGGGTTTGGATCATCAAAGCTGGTGGCATGTTCGGTGGCAAAGAAGTGCCTTCACACCGCTTCAACGCGGGAGAGAAAGTGGTGTTCTGGGCGGGCGTGTTTGGCCTAGGCCTGGTGGTGGTGGCTTCGGGCTTTGTGCTCGACAAAATCATTCCCTTCCTTGTGTACGAGCGCAGCACCATGCAAGTAGCGCACATGATTCATGCGATTGCCACGCTCTTGATGATGGCCATGTTCATGGGCCACATCTACATGGGCTCCATTGGTATGGAAGGTGCTTACAAAGCCATGAAAACTGGCTATGTGGACGAAACATGGGCCAAAGAACACCACGAACTTTGGCATGACGACATCAAGGCTGGCAAGATTCCAGCCCACCGCTCTGAAGAAACCTCGGGCACCACAGCGCATGTTTGATGCGCTGAACAGGAGAACATACATGAACAAAGCACTCTTCGCACTGATTTTGGCCGCTGTCAGCGCAACGGCTTTTGCCAAATTGCCTGCACCCACAGACGAAGCAAAAGCCAAAGCTGCCGAAGCTGCCGCTAAGACAGCGCATGCCGGTAAAACTGACGCCTACTTGTTGTGCAAATCACAAGACAAAGTGGCTGCGCATGTGCAAAAGACCAACAAGGCGCAAGCTGGCAAACCTGTCGCCACAGCACCTTGTGCTGACCCAGGTAAGTTTGTGTACACGCCGCCCGAGGCTGCGGCTTCTGCGTCGGCAGTGGCCGCATCTGCCCCTGCTGTTGTTGCCTCAACCAAAACTGTCGCACCTGCGGCATCGGCCAAGAAGTAATCTATACAGTCTCGCTGTTATTGGGCCGCACCGAAAGGTGGCGGCCCTTTTTGTTGTAGCCTTGTTATCTTATGTCTACTGAATCTTCTATCTCTTCCGTGCTGCCACACCTGACACAAGTTCAATCCGAACTGACTCGCCACATTGAGGTGGTCAACGAGCACGGCGTACTTGAGCAGGTGTCTATTCCCGCTGAGCGGGCGCTGACGGTGTATGTGGACAAGCGCGAAATCGTCACACTCATGACCTTGGGCGCACACCCTGAGCTGCTGGTGCTCGGCTATTTACGCAACCAACGTTTGGTGAGTGATGTGAGTGAGGTGGATTCCATCACAGTAGATTGGGAAGCCGGCGAAGACGGTGCAGGCGTAGCGGCTGTCAAAACTCACCACGGTATAGCCGATATTGCGGCGCGCACTGAAAAGCGTGTGGTCACCACCGGCTGCGGGCAGGGAAGTGTGTTTGGTGATTTGATGGGTCAAATCGACACCTTGACATTACCCGATGCACGCATCAGCCAAGCGCGTTTGTATGGGCTACTCAATGCCATTCGCTTGCAAGAAACCACTTACAAGTCAGCTGGCTCAGTGCATGGATGTGCACTGTTTAGCGGCGAACAGATGCAAATTTTTGTAGAAGACGTGGGTCGCCACAACGCCATCGACACCATCGCGGGATGGATGTGGATGAACGCTATGACTGCCAATGCCGATTCCATTTTTTACACCACAGGTCGTCTGACCAGTGAGATGGTGATGAAGTCTGCCCAAATGGGCGTAGCCGTGGTGGTGTCACGAAGCGGCATCACACAAATGGGCTATGACGTGGCCACGCGCTTGCAACTGTGCACGATTGGCCGCGCAACCAATAAGCACTTTCTTTGTTACACCGCGCGTGAGCGTTTGCAGTTAGACCCCGCGCTGGCTGTGGGGGGTGTGCACAAGGTGGCCAGCGCATGAATACGAGCGTGACTTGGTGGACACATGCGTGGCGCACGTTGTGGCGTGACGCCCGTGCAGGTGAGTTGCGTTTGTTGGTGGTGGCTGTGGCTTTGGGTGTGGCCGCACTCAGCTCAGTCAGTTTTTTGGCCGACCGTTTGAATGGCAGTCTGCAACGCGATGCACGCCAACTCTTAGGCGGCGATTTGGTGGTGGTGAGCGACCAAGCCACACCCGCGCATATCGTTCAACGCGCGAAAACAGATGGTTTACAAGGCGTCACCACTTTGAGTTTTCCCACCATGGCGCGTGGACAGTTGCAAAGCGGGGCAAACAACATTAGCCGCTTGGTGGCGCTCAAAGCCGTCGAGGCTGGTTACCCATTGCGCGGTGAACTCAAAGTGGCTAGCAGCTTGGCGCAGAGAGAGCTTGCAGAGAAAACCACAAAGATCCCTCTCCGTGGCGAAGTATGGATAGAGCCTGCTGGCTTAGAAGCCTTGGGGATCGATGTCGGCGACAGTGTGTTGTTGGGCAACAGCCGCTTGCGCATCACCCGTGTGCTGGTGAATGAGCCAGACCGTGGCGCGGGCTTTATGAACTTTGCGCCGCGTGTGCTGATGAACAGCGTCGACCTAGAAGCCACAGCCTTGGTTCAACCCGCCAGCCGTGTGACCTGGCGTTATGCGATGGTCGGGCCAGATGCCGTAGCGAAAAACTTTTTGGCATGGGCCGAAGCTGAAAGCAAAAAGCCAGATGTACGCGGCGTACGTGTGGAGTCACTTGAAGCAGGCCGCCCCGAGATGCGCCAAACTTTGGACCGTGCAGGTAAGTTCTTAAACCTCGTGGCTTTGCTAGCCGCCTTGCTCAGTGCTGTAGCAGTGGCCTTGGCTGCACGCGCATTTGCTGCACGCCATTTAGATGACTGCGCCATGTTGCGTGTGTTGGGATTGAGCCAACGCCACATTGCCTTGTCGTACACCGCAGAGTTTGTATGGGTTGGAAGCTTTGCCAGTATGTTGGGTTTGGCCTTGGGCTATGCCGTGCATTTGGTGTTTGTGGCTTTGCTCAAAGGCTTGGTCGAAACCGCGTTGCCGGCACCCAGCGTATGGCCCGTGCTGTATGGCTTGGGGACAGGTCTGACCTTGTTACTGGCCTTTGGTTTACCACCTGTGTTGCAACTGGCCAGTGTGCCCGCGCTGCGCGTGATGCGCCGCGATGTGGGCGAACTCAAAGTCACCACGCTCAGTGTGTGGGCCTTGGGGCTCACAGGTTTTGCTCTGTTGTTGATTGCAGTCAGCCGTGATTTAAAACTTGGCCTCATAGTTGTGGGCGGCTTTGCAGCTGCGGTGCTGTTGTTTGCTGGCATGGCGTGGTTGGCTGTGCAAGTGTTGCGCCGCAGTGTGGTGGAGGGCAGTGCGCCGCCATGGCTGATGCTTGCCACGCGACAGGTGAGCGCGCGCCCCGTGTATGCGATGGTGCAAGTGAGTGCGCTTGCTGTTGGCTTGCTGGCCTTGGCCTTGTTAGTGCTGCTGCGCACTGATCTCATTAGCAGTTGGCGCAATGCCACACCGGTGAATGCACCAAATCGTTTTGTCATCAACATTCAGCCAAGCCAAGCCGAACCGTTTTTGCAAACCTTACGCGATGCCGGGGTGAACAAGCTCGATTGGTACCCCATGATTCGCGCACGCTTGGTGGCGGTGAATGGCAACACCGTCACGCCCGACAACTACCTCGAAGAACGAGCCCAGCGTTTGGTCGACCGCGAGTTCAACGTGTCGTTCAGCGCCGACAAGCCTGAGCACAACACAGTGGTGGCTGGCGGATGGCAAGCTGAAGAAACGGATGGCTTGAGCATCGAAGAAGGTATTGCCAAAACCTTAAAGCTCAAGCTGGGTGATAGCTTGCGCTTTGACATGGCGGGTGTGTTGCACGAAGCACGCATCACCTCGATACGGCATGTCGACTGGACCTCCATGCGCGCCAACTTCTTTGTGATGTATCCCGTCAGCCACTTAACCACGGGGGCTGGCTTTGATGTGCCTACCACCTACATCGCTGCCTTTCGTGCGCCCCAGCGTGTGGTCACAACTGACAAGTTGCCGGCCACATTTGACAACCAACTCATCAACCGTTTCCCCAATATCACGAGCGTAGACATGGGGGCCACCTTGAACCAAGTGCAAGGCGTGCTCAGTCAAGTGGTGAGCGCGGTAGAGTTTTTGTTCTTGTTCACCTTGGCGGCGGGCCTCGTCGTGTTGTTTGCTGCTGTCACTGCCACGCGCGAGGAGCGGGCGCGTGAATACGCTGTGTTGCGCGCTTTGGGCGCATCCAATCAACTATTGGTGAATGTGCAACGTGCCGAGCTGGCTGGTATCGGTGCGCTGGCTGGTTTGCTGGCCACTTGCGTGGCCATGGGCATGGGCTGGGGTTTGGCTCGATTCGCTTTTGAGTTTGAATGGACTGCCAGCCCGTGGGTGCCTTTGTTAGGTGCTGTGGTGGGCGCGTTGCTCGCGTTGGCTGCAGGCTGGTGGGGCCTGCGCGATGTGCTGCGACGCCCTGTGGTGCAAACCTTGCGACAGGCGTCATGAGTGCGGTCACGATGACACCTCAGCAGTTTGTGTTCGCGGTGGAACGAGCCCTCACGCCTTTGGCTGATGACACAAGAGCTGAGGCCATGAAAGCCTACCTGCTCAACCAATTTGAGTTCTTGGGTTTGCCAGCGCCCGTTCGCTGTGCAGCAGTGAAGGGCATTGGCAAAGTGCAGTGGCAAAGTGCCGATGATTTGCTGGCCGTTGCCGAACTGCTGTGGCAAAAGCACGAGCGTGAATACCGCTACACCGCCGTGGACTTGCTGCGTAAACACAGCGCCCAGTTAAGCGTGAACGACCTGCCCGCGTTGCAAGCCTTGCTACTGCGCGACGCATGGTGGGAAACCGTGGATGGTCTGAGTGCCGTTATCGCCGAAGTGATGCGCGCAGCGGTGCAGCAAAAACCAGATGCAGCCAAGGTCATGGATACCTGGCTGAAGCACACCAGCTTTTGGGTACGTCGCTCGGCGATGTTGCATCAACTGGGTTGGCGTTTAGACACCGACACCGTGCGCCTGTTTGGCTTCGCCAAAATCTTGGGCCACGAAAAAGAATTTTTCATTCGCAAAGCGATTGGCTGGGCGCTGCGCGACTACGCGCGCTGGAACCCGCATGCCGTCAGTGATTTTTTGGTGCAACACCGCGCAAGACTGTCTGGCTTGACGGTGCGCGAAGCTGCCAAACATCTGACCTAGCCCTAAACCATGTCACGCGACAATCTAACCTATGCACATCGAAGAAAAACAACCTGTCGAAACACCGTTCGAATGGATAGGCGGTGAGCCTCACGTGAAACTGTTGGTCGACCGTTTTTACGACCTGATGGACTTGGAACCCTGCTACTTAGAACTGCGTGCAGCACACGGCCCCGACTTGGCCAATGCCCGTGAACGCTTATTCATGTTCTTGTGTGGCTGGTTGGGTGGGCCTGACTACTACGTGGAAAAACATGGCCATCCACGTCTCCGCATGCGCCACATGCCGTTTTCAATCGGCATCAAAGAGCGCGACCAATGGGTGGCGTGCATGGACCAAGCGATGGTCGAGACACAAGTGCCTGAAGATTTGCGCACGCGCTTGAAAGCGAGTTTTTTCCAAACAGCAGATTGGATGCGCAACAAAGGCGTTTGAGCCTTGGCGTGTTTAGAGCTTGCTCGGCCCCAGCAATACCATCAGCGCCCCCGCACCCCCATCCGAAGGCTTGGCCTGCACAAAGGCCAATACTTCGTTTTTCTGTACCAACCAGCGCTGCACTTTGCTCTTGAGTACCGGCTCTTTGCCGGGTGAGCCCAAACCTTTGCCGTGCACCACGCGCACACAGCGCCAGCCCATGCGTTTGGAATCGCGCACAAATTGGCCAAGAGCCTCGCGGGCTTCGTCGCTACGCAAACCATGCAAGTCGAGCTGGCCCTGTAGGCTCCATTCGCCTTTGCGGAGTTTGCGCGTCACGTCCGTGCCAATCCCAGGACGTCTGAAGCTGAGTTGGTCGTCCACATCCAGCAGCGTGCTCACATCGAACTCGTCGCTCATACTTTCAACCAACGCAGCCTGGTCGTCTAACGTTTGTTGCAAAGGACGCGCTGGTAAACGTTGTGGAGAAATCAGCACGCGCGCTTTGGCAGCAATGGGTTTCACGTTGCCCACTGCTTTGCTAAATAAGTTGCGTTCTGCCTCAGCGTGGCGCTCGGCTTCGCGGCATGCTTCTTCTGCGGCAGCTGCAGCGAGTGCAGCTGCGTTCACTTGCTGTCGAATAGCGCCTAAGTCTTGCAGTGATTTGGCTTTCATGTCTGTGTCTTTTCATTGTGCCTAGGCTGGCTTTGTTCTGGTTTTGTATGCCATCGTACATACACAGAAGCCCTACGCTGAGTATATTTTTCACCATCCACCTTGTCGGAATCACCCGTTCGAACGAAGATATCTTCTCAGAAGGTTGTCTTGGTTTTTGGCAATGCAAAGGAGTTCGTATGGATAAAGTTTTTCACGGCTTCACAGACCTGTTTGCTCAACTGGGTTTGCCCAATGATGCGCCCAACATCCGTCAATTCATCCAAACGCACTCACCCCTGAATTCTTCCATTCGGCTGGAGGATGCGCAGTTTTGGAGCACCGCACAGGCTTCCCTGCTGAAAGAGGAACTGTTAGGGGATTCAGACTGGGCTGAGGTGATTGACCGGTTGAATGTCGCATTGCGTGGAGCCATCGTTTCCGCCAGGTCCTAGCAAGCCCTTTATAACAAGCCTTCTTCGGCCATCGATAAATACTTGCCCTGCGCCACGATGATGTGGTCGCGCACCGTTACGTCAATCAGTGCCAAGGCTTCTTGCAAGGTGCGGGTGAGTTTCATGTCGGCTTGTGAGGGCTTGACCGTGCCGCCTGGGTGGTTATGGGCCAGCACCACACCATCGGCGCCCAAGGCGAGGGCGGTCTTGGCTACTTCGCGTGGATACACCATGGTTTGCGACAGTGAGCCGCGAAACATGGGTTGGTAAGACAGCAGGCGGTTGTGGGCATCGAGAAACAAAACCGCAAATACCTCGTGTTTGAGTTGGGCGAGCTCAAGCTGAAGGTATTGTTTCACCGCATTGGGTGAATTCATCACCGTAGTCTCGCTTAATTGTTGGGTCAGAGCGCGGCGTGCCATTTCCAGCACAGCCACTAATTGCGAACGTTTGGCGTCGCCACCCATGCCTTTGAAGGTTTTGAGCTCAACCGCACTGGCGTGGATGAGGCCCGCAAAGCCCTTGAAACGCTCTAGCAGTTCTTGGGCCATTTCAAACACGCTTTTTCCCTTGATGCCGGTGCGCAGGAAGAGGGCAAGCAGCTCGGTGTCGGTCAGCGCCGCAGCGCCATGTTTGAGCAGTTTCTCACGTGGGCGCATCTCGACAGGCAACTGGGCAATGGTCATGGGTTTTGTTTTGGGTATTCGGTTCATAGCGAGAGCTTTCTACAATAGGTGGATCAACATTGAGAGTCCCATGACTGCATCCAACGCTCACCCTACCATCGGCCCCGCTTCTTTTTTAACGCTGCACTATCGGCTTTCGGGACCGCAAGGCGACGTGATTAACACGTTCAACGACAAGCCCGCCACCCTGTCGCTGGGCTCGGGCGAGTTGTCGCCTGAATTGGAGCAGCGTTTGATGGGTCTCGAAGAAGGGGCACACACCACGTTTGAGTTGGCTGCAGGCTTGGCCTTTGGTGAGCGCAACCCCGATATGCAGCAGTGGGTGAGCAAGAGCTTGCTTAAAGAATTTGGTGACCCTGATGAGCAATACAACGTGGGTGATGTGGTGCAGTTCCCTGCGCCCACTGGCCAGGGCTCGTTCGCGGGCGCGGTGCAACAAGTGAGCGAAGACCAAGTGTTGTTTGACTTCAACCATCCACTGGCCAACCAGCCTGTGACGTTTGAAGTCCAGGTCATTGGCATTTTGTAAAACACATGAGCAAGCAACTGCAAGAAATCGTCCTCGCCGCACCTCGTGGTTTTTGCGCGGGCGTGGACCGCGCCATCGACATCGTGGATCGTGCTCTCGAAAAATTTGGGGCACCTGTGTATGTACGCCACGAAATCGTGCACAACACCTTTGTGGTGGCTGATCTCAAAAACCGTGGTGCGATATTCATTGAAGACTTGGCCGATGTGCCTGCGGGCGCTACGCTGGTGTTCAGCGCTCACGGTGTGCCCAAGGCGGTGGAAGAAGAGGCCGCGCGACGCGGCTTTACCGTGTTTGACGCCACGTGCCCGCTGGTGACCAAGGTGCACGTCGAGGTGGCCAAGCTACACAAAGAAGGCTTCGAGTTCATCATGATTGGCCACAAAGGCCATCCCGAAGTGGAAGGCACGATGGGGCAGTTGCTCGATGGCATCTACTTGGTGGAAGACGCGGCCGATGTGGCCCATGTGCAACCCAAACAAACCGAACGCTTGGCCGTGGTCACACAAACTACCCTCAGCGTGGATGATGCAGCCGTTATCACCGCCGCCGTGGTGGCACGCTTCCCCAATATTCGCAAGCCCAAGATGCAAGACATTTGCTACGCCACCCAAAACCGCCAAGATGCGGTGAAGGTGTTGAGCAACGTAGTCGAGTTGGTCATCGTGGTGGGTAGCCCCACCAGCTCCAACAGCAACCGCTTGCGCGATGTGGCGCAGCGCTCAGGTGCACAAAGCTATATGGTCGACAACGCCGACGAACTCAAAGAAGAATGGTTTGCTGGTGTGACCCGCGTGGGCCTGACCGCGGGTGCGTCAGCCCCCGACATCTTGGTGCAACAAGTCATTGCCCGCATGCGCGCCTTGGGCGCGGTGTCTGTACGAACCCTCGATGGTGTGGAAGAAACCATCAAATTCCCTCTGCCCAAAGGGCTGAAGTAAAAGGACTGAAAGTAAATGCTTGATATCAACCAACTGCGCCGCGACCTGCCCAGCGTCATTGCCAAACTCGAAACCCGCAAGAACCCACAAGCTTTCTTGAATGTGGATGCGTACCAAGCTTTAGAAGCCGAGCGCAAAACATTGCAGACCCGTACCGAAGAGTTGCAAGCCAGCCGCAATGCGCTGTCTAAACAAATTGGCATGCTCAAAGCCAAAGGCGAGAGCGCCGACGGTGTGATGGCACAAGTGACCGAGATCAAAACAGAACTCGACGCCTCGGCGGTCCGCCTGGATGCGTTGCAGCCAGAGTTGCAATCGCTTTTGTTGGCGGTGCCCAACCTGCCACACGACAGCGTGCCCACGGGAGACGACGAACACGGCAACGTGGTGCTGCGCAGTTGGAGCCCTACTGGCACTGAGCCAGCGTCTTTGGGCTTTGAGCCTAAAGACCATGTGGACTTGGGCGAGCCCTTGGGTCTCGACTTTGAGATGGGTGTCAAGCTTTCAGGCTCCCGCTTCACTGTGATGAAGGGGCAAATTGCCCGCATGCACCGCGCACTCGCACAGTTCATGCTCGATGTACAAACCCAAGAGCACGGCTACACCGAGTGCTACACGCCGTACATCGTGAACGCCGACAGCCTCAAAGGCACAGGTCAGCTGCCCAAGTTTGAAGAAGACTTGTTTGCTGCCAAAAAGGGTGGCCAAGAAGGCGAAGCCACCAGCGAGAGCACGGCGCTGTATCTGATCCCCACCAGCGAAGTGCCGTTGACCAACTTCGTGCGCGATGTCGTCTTGGCTGAAAACGAGTTGCCCATCAAGCTCACCGCGCACACACCTTGCTTCCGTTCAGAGGCAGGCAGCGCAGGTCGTGACACACGCGGTTTGATTCGCCAGCATCAGTTCGACAAAGTCGAGATGGTGCAAATCGTTCACCCCGACAAGAGCTATGAGACCTTAGACGAAATGACAGGCCACGCCGAAGCCGTGTTGCAAAAGCTAGGCTTGCCTTACCGCGTGATGTTGCTTTGCACCGGCGACATGGGCTTTGGCGCGACCAAAACCCACGACCTCGAAGTGTGGCTACCCGCGCAAAATACGTACCGTGAAATCAGCTCAGTGTCGAACTGCGAGGCCTTCCAAGCACGTCGTTTGCAAGCGCGTTTTAAAAATGCCCAAGGGAAGAACGAACTCGTGCACACCTTGAACGGTTCGGGCCTTGCCGTGGGCCGTACTTTGGTTGCGGTGCTGGAAAACTACCAACAAGCCGACGGCAGCGTTCGTGTGCCAGAAGCGTTGCGCCCTTACATGGGTGGTCTAGTTGAGCTGCGCGGCTGATACAGTCCGCGAAATTTGAAGGAATGAACGCTGTGAAAAAAATATTTCTCTTGCTGGTCACAGCGTTGC
Source organism: Comamonadaceae bacterium (assembly GCA_947447405.1). GTDB lineage: Bacteria > Pseudomonadota > Gammaproteobacteria > Burkholderiales > Burkholderiaceae_C > Limnohabitans. The sequence continues at coordinate 21,008 of CANFKQ010000029.1, forward strand.
TGACCGCTTGCGGCACTACCAATGACGCACAAAGTAATTCAGACAATGGCCAGCGCCCCAGCATGGACCAATTTGGGCGTATGCCCATGCCTACGGGTACCAAGCTGCGCACAGCCGAGTCTTTGATTTTTGGCGTAGGTGAGGCTTGGTTGGGACGCGCGGTGTTTGAGTTACCGACAGACGCCAACGCCAGTTACAACTTTTTTGCTGAGCAATTGCCTCGCCAAGGCTGGACCATGATTGCCTCTGTGCGTGGCAAGAAAAGTTTGCTTGTACTGACACGTGCCGACCGTGCCGCCACGATTGAGATCGAAGACAGTGGTTTGTTCTCGGGTTCGCTCGCATCCATGACGGTCAGCCCTGTGGGTAGCACGGGTGGTGCACCTACGGGTGCGGGTGTGGTGGTGCAGCCTTTGGGCGGCGCTGGCACACGTCGCCCCTGATAGAATTGCGGCTTCGACAAACGACACCGAATCAGGAGAAGTGGCAGAGTGGTCGAATGTACTTGACTCGAAATCAAGCGTAGGGGCGACCCTACCGAGGGTTCGAATCCCTCCTTCTCCGCCAGCACAAAAAGCCGTTCGCTATCGAACGGCTTTTTTATTGCTTTGATGATA
>CANFKQ010000030.1 GCA_947447405.1 Comamonadaceae bacterium
GGTCGTTACTGTGCCATAAGTCTTATGCCTTGCACGCTGAGCCAAAGCTACGCAAGACGGCAACGATTTGCCGTACCTCCGTCGAAAACCGCCAAATTCGATAGGTCTGTTTATTGCTTACTTCTTATCAACCCGAAACGGAGAAAAAATGGCAGTCAACACCATTGGACAAAGCACCTACGCCAGCGGACTTCAACAAAAACAACAAAACATGAACAACATGTTTTCAGCACTCAAGAGCGGCGACATGGCATCGGCTCAAAAGGCATACGCAGCCTCAGGCTTGCCGCCTCAAGCCACTAACAACACAAGCCCGCTTGGACGCTTGTACCAAGCCTTGCGACATGAAGATTTGGCTGGCGCACAAAAAGCCGCGCTAGACATGCAGGGAAAGAGCGGCAAAAGCGCAAGCACACCTGTCAATCCAACCCCCAGTAACTCAAACACCCAAACCCCAGCCCAAAAAACAGCGGCCGCTTTGGCGCAAGCCAGCATCAAAGCGCAACAGTCCAGCATTTTGGCCATGTTGGGCCAAGGCACCAACGTCAATACATGGGGCTAAGCCACGTCATTGAACTTCGAAGCACTTTTTTGGAAAACGATGAAAAATCTGTGTCATAATATCGGTCTTCTCTCCCGTGCCCGGGTGGTGAAATTGGTAGACGCAGGGGACTCAAAATCCCCCGCCGCGAGGCGTGCCGGTTCGATTCCGGCCCCGGGCACCATCGGTAATTCCTTACCGTCCTGACTAGATAGCGCGCCATCAAGCATATGAATGACGACGACTTTTCCGGCTTAGTCAGAAGTGGCTCTCAGCACAGTGTTTCGGTTTCAGAGCACACGGGCAACGCCAAAAAACCCAAAAATATCGTCACTTCTCATGCTGAAGAAACCGCAGCGCGCAAACTTGCGTTTGAAGAAAAAGCACTAGCCGCTTTAGAGGCAGAAAAAGCACTGTCAGCTGCACTAGCAGAGCACACCGAACACATAGCATCAGACGACAGCACGCCTGATACCAACATTCAAAAAGTTGCAGCCACCACAGAGGCTTCGAATCGCCAAGGTATTCCTAGCGACCGCACTGCCAAGCCAAACGTTCAAAACGTCTCCACTGATGTCCTTGAGGCGAACAACCAAAACATCAGCACCGACAAAATTCAAAGCAATATCCAAGCTGTTGACAACGACAAAAGCATGGCGGCCAACGTGCAAAGCGTTGGCGGCGGCAACATGGCCGCCAACAAACAAAACATTGCAGGCGAAAAAGCGATTGAGGCTAATCGCCAAGGCATTCCCACTGATGTCATTGCAGCGAATCAACAAAACGTCGGCGGCGGCAATATTGCAACCAACAAGCAAAACATCGCAGGCGAAAAGGCGATGGAGGCCAATCGCCAAGGCATCCCTACAGATGGCATTGCCTCCAATGTGCAGAACGTCCCCGTAGGAAATATCGCCGCTAACGTACAAGATATCGGCAACCAATCGTTGGCAGCCAACAACCAAGCCATTGCGCAAGACGGGCCGGGGCTCAACCGCCAAGGTATCGCCAACGAGCCAGCCGCTGCTGCCAATTTGCAAGCCATTCCCAAAGATGATGTAACAGCCAATCGCCAATCTCTAGGCCAAGATGGCAATGCCAAAAATCAACAGGGCATCGCGACGGATGCCACTGGAACCAATGAACAAAACTTGGCCAACTTGGGCAACCAAAACAACCAGCAAACGCTCAAGCAAGACAGTCTTGTCAGCAACCAACAAGCCATTCCACAAGGCCCAGGCATAGAGCCCAACAACCAGCCTATCGGCTCGGATGCTGCGTCGCTCAATCGCCAAGCAGCGCCGCAAGATGCCCCTCCAGGCCCCAACCGCCAAGGCGTGGGCAACGACACGATTGCTTCACACTTAGAGCAACTGCCCTCCGGCGATGTCATCCGTAAAAAAGTGGACTTCCCCACAGGCACGCAAAGCGGCAGCACGTCGAATGCACCGGCAAGCTCAGCCACGCCAAGGACCACCAAGCCCAGCGCCCCCGCAACGGCACGTGCACCATTGACAGCCGCAGAGCAACAGCTGCAAGCCAAGCTCAAACGCGAACAAATGAACGACGCATTCCATGGTCGCCTCGCTGGCATCAAACACAACGTGGACGCACTCAACGACCGCCTGACAAGCTTTGAAGACAAAGTGCACAAAGAGGACGCAAAACTAGACAAGGGCAACCCCGATGATTTCGAGGTGAATCTGGACTAAGACTTGTCGCCCAGATGCCACGCTCTTTGCGCATCTCTGATTACGATATATGCCTGCCTCACACGCAGGCTTTTTTGTTTATGGAGCGCACTTTGAGCCACCTCTTTTCTGAATTTACCCTCGCCTCGCCGCGCGGCCCACTCACCTTGGCTAACCGTGCCATCGTGGCACCCATGTGCCAATACTCAGCAAGCAACGGACAAGCCACCGACTGGCACTTGGCGCATTGGACCAACCTGCTCAACAGCGGTGCTGCCATGTTCATCATCGAGGCGACCGCCGTGGTGCCCGAAGGTCGCATCACACCTTTGTGTTTGGGTTTGTGGGACGACGCTACAGCGGCTGCTTTACAAGACAAGCTGCATCGCGCACGTAAGTTGGCACCCAAGGTACCCGTGTGCATTCAGCTCGCGCACGCTGGCCGCAAAGCCTCTAGCGCAGCGCCTTGGCAAGGTGGTCAGTTGTTACCCCCATCGCAAGGCGGCTGGGCGACAGAAGCCCCCTCTGCCATTGCTCACTTATCGGAAGAAACCGCACCACACGAACTGGATGCTCAAGGCCTAGACCGCATCAAACAAGCCTTTGCCAAAGCTGCCCAACGCGCCGAGGCCATGGGTATTGAAGCCATCGAGCTGCACGGTGCACACGGCTATTTGTTGCACCAATTTTTATCGCCCATCGCCAACCACCGCACCGATGCCTACGGCGGCAATTTTGACAACCGCACACGTTTTCCAATGGAAGTATTTGAGGCCGTGCGTGCTGTTTACAAAGGCTCACTGGGCATGCGCATCTCTGCCTCTGACTGGGTGCAGGACGGCTGGACGCCAGAAGAGACAGCTGACTTCTCGCTGCGCTTGAAACTGGCGGGTGCCGACTTCGTGCACATTTCCTCGGGTGGCGTAGCCGCACAACAAAAGATTGCGATTGGCCCGGAATACCAAGTGCCATTTGCCAAACTGGTGAAGCAAAAAACTGGCATGCCCACCATCACCGTGGGCCTCATCACTGAACCCCAACAAGCAGAAGACATCTTGACGCGCGGTGACGCCGACTTGATCGCCATGGCTCGCGCCTTCCTCTATAAACCTCGTTGGGTTTGGGAAGCCGCTGCTGCGTTGCATGGCAAAGTACAAGCCAGCCCACAATATTGGCGGTGTATGCCGCGTGAAGCACAAGGCATTTTTGAAGCCGTGCAAATGGGACAGCGCTAAGGTCCACGATCACAACACCGGAGACAACATGAAACACCTCACACGTCGCAATCTCAACGCTCGCCTATTGGCCGCCGCCATCATCAGCATGGGTGCAGGCTTTGCACCGCTCGCGGCACAAGCGCAAACAGATGCTTACCCCAGCAAACCCATCACCTTAGTGGTGCCCAATCCACCCGGTGGTTTGGTGGACACATCCGCACGTTTGTTAAGCGAACCTTTGTCACGTGTCATGGGGCAATCGGTAGTTGTGGACAACAAACCCGGCGGCAGCGGCAACTTGGCCTATTCCAACGTGGCACGCAGCGCCAAAGACGGCTACACCGTGTTGGTGTCTTACTCGGGTTATCACATTGCCAACCCCATCTTGATGGACAAACTGCCTTGGGAGTTGAAAGACCTCACGCCCATTGGCCTCATCACCGTGGCCACCAACGTGATTGCGGTACACCCTTCCGTGCCTGCAAATAACTTGAAAGAGTTCATCGCTTGGGCCAAAAAAAATCCTGGCAAGCTCAACTACGCCTCGCAGGGCAATGGCTCGGTGTCGCACATCGGTACTGAAATTTTCAAGCAACAAACTGGCATTGAAATGACCCACGTGCCCTACAAGGGTTCGGGTCAAGCCATTCAAGACGTGTTAGCTGGGCAAGTGCAAGTGTTCATCAGCACACCCCCCTCGGTGATGGGTCATGTGCAAAGTGGCAAGCTCAAAGCTTTGGCTGTCACAGGCAAAACGCGTCACCCCCAACTGCCGCAGGTGCCTACCGCCGCAGAAGCAGGCTTGAGTGGTTTTGAGTTGGAGTCATGGGTCGCCTTGTACGTGGCCAGCGGCACACCCAAAGACATCGTGCAAAAACTGTCGGCTGATGTGAAACGCAGCATGGAACTGCCAGAAACCAAACAACGCGCGGACGCCGCAGGCGTGGAAGTCCGCTACCTCACGCCCGACAACACGACCAAGCTACTTGAGCGCGACACCGCCAGCTGGGCCAAGGCCATCAAGGCGGGCAACATCAAGTTTGATTGATCAAGCTAACCCGTCTTTGACATCAGCGTAGCGCAGTTGCAAACGCAGCTCGCGCTTCATGCGCGTGTTGACCATACGGCGTGACTCACTCATGAAACTCAGCTGCATGGCAGGTAGTTCGGTTTGCGCCTGTGCACGGCTGATGCGCGGTGGATTGGCTAAACCATACAGACCTGCTGCCATGTCAAAGTAATCGCCCATCAAGAGCTGGCTGTCGTCATTCACGTTGTAAATACGCTGCGGCTGACCGCGCCACAGCGCAAGCTGACAGGCCCGCGCCAAGTCATCGGCATGGATGTGGTTGGTAAACACATCGTCCGCGCGCGCCAGCACTGGCGTGCCGCGCAGCAAACGCTCACGCGGCGTGCCGCCCTCACGGTTGGGCGCGTAAATACCGGGAATGCGCAGCACACTGCTCCGCACAGCGCTGGCGCGCAAACGCCCAAAATGACGCACACGGGCTTCCGCATCCACACGCCTTTGAGCCCGAGGTGTGATGGGGTTCACCGTGCGGCCTTCAGTCACCCATTCGCCCGCACAGTCACCATACACACCACTGGTCGAGCCATAGACCACGCTACGTGGTGCAGTTCGGCGCATCAACGCGCGAGTCAACGCCAAGGTACGCGGATCTGTGTTGCCCTGCAAAGGCGGGGGGGCCAGGTGCAGCACCCGCGTAGCCCAACCCGCCAAGCGTTGCAAAGAAGCCGGTGCATCCAAATTGCCCACCACAGGGGTCACGCCTTGGGCGCGCAGGGCCGCCACACGCGCAGGGCTAGAGGTGAGCGCGACCACGCGTACATGATGCTGCAGGCGCACCACGCGCTGGCCCACATCACCGCAGCCGATGATGAGCAAACGCTCGCGTTTGAAGCGAGAAGGCAAGGCGCCGAGGGGGGATTGATTGGAAGGCAAAATACACCCTGTAAAAGTTCAAGGATACCCAAAGATGAGTTTCAACATCACGGTCCAACCCAGCGGCCGCACATTCACCACCACTTCTGACGAAACCTTGCTGGCCGCAGGCCTGCGCCAAGGCATTGGCCTGCCTTACGGCTGCAAAGACGGCGCTTGCGGTTCATGCAAATGCAAAAAGATTTCTGGGGAAGTGACCCACGGCAAGCACCAAGAAAAAGCCCTCAGCCCAGAAGAAGCGGCCAACGGCTTTGTACTCACCTGCTGCGCCACGGCACACAGCGATGTGGTGCTGGAGTCGCGCCAAGTGGTGGAAGAAGGCGCATTTCCCATCAAGAAAATGCCGGTGCGTGTGATCTCTTTGGAGAAAGCCTCACACGACGTGATGATCGTCAAGCTGCAGCTGCCCGCCACCGACCCGATGAAATTCCACGCGGGTCAGTATGTCGACTTCTTGCTGCGCGACGGCGATCGCCGCAGTTACTCGATGGCCAATGCGCCCCACACCTTTGTCGAAGGTGCGCCCGCGATTGAACTGCACATCCGCCACATGCCCGGCGGTAAGTTCACCGACCACGTGTTTGGCGCGATGAAAGAAAAAGAAATTCAACGCATCGAAGGCCCACAGGGCAGCTTCTTCTTGCGTGAAGACTCTGACAAGCCCTTGGTGTTCTTGGCATCTGGCACTGGCTTTGCGCCCATCAAGGCTATTCTTGAGCACATGCAGCACAAGGGCATCTCGCGCCCCGTGTCGCTCTACTGGGGTGGCCGCCGCCCCGCTGACCTCTACATGCACGACTGGGTGCTCGCACAATCGGCGGCCATGCCAAACCTCACCTATGTGCCCGTGGTGTCTGACGCTTTGCCTGAAGACAACTGGACTGGCCGCACAGGCTTTGTTCACGCTGCGGTGGTGCAAGACCATGCCGATCTCAGCGGCTATCAGGTGTATGCCTGCGGCGCGCCCATCGTGGTGGATTCAGCCCGTGCAGCTTATACCCAAGCGGGGTTGCCAACGGACGAGTTCTACGCAGACTCGTTCACGTCTGCAGCAGACAAAGTCTAAGCACGAGAAAACCATGCAAAGCCTTCACACACGCCCTCAACGTCAACTGCTTCGGCTCTTGCATGCTTTGATGAGCTTGGGTACAGGGCTTTGCCTCTCAAGTGTCCAAGCACAGAGCTTCCCAAGCAAACAGATCCGATGGATTGTGGTGGCTCCGGCAGGCTCGTCCCTCGACGTCATTGCGCGGGCGATGCAGGACAAGCTCAAGGACAACTTGGGGCAGGCCATTGTCATTGAGAACAAGCCACAAGCCGGTGGCACCCTAGGCACCAACGAAGTGGCCAAGTCAGCACCCGATGGCTACACCTGGGTCATGTCTTACAACGGTCCTTTGTCGTTTGCGCCTTACCTCTACCCCAAGCTGCCGTATCAGCCACTGAAAGATTTGCAGCCGGTGATGACCACGACATCGCAACCCAACGTCATCGCGGCCAACGCGCAACTCTCCGTGAGCAATATGCGTGAAGCCATCGCGTTGATGAAAACCTCACCGGGTAAATACAACTTTGCATCGGTAGGCAATGGCAGCTCGTCGCACTTGACGATGGAATACATCAAGGCCGTGACCAACACCTATGCGGTACACATCCCTTTCAACGGCAGCCCTCCTGCCATGATGGCCACCATGTCGGGTGAAACACAGTTCATGGCCTCAGTGCCCACCGTGATCGCCCCACAAGTTAAGCAAGGTCGTCTGAAATACTTGGCGGTGACCAGTGCACAGCGCTATCCACTGCTGCCCGATGTGCCAACGGTGGCTGAAAGCGGCGTGCCAGAACTCAAAGGGTTCGAAGCCTTGGCATGGAACGGGGTGTTGGTCGCAGCGGGCACACCGCGATCCATCGTGGACCGCATCAACAGTGCCTTGAACTCAGCCCTCCATGACACGGCCGTGAAAGAACGACTCAAATCTGCAGGCCTAGACCCAGTGGGTGGAACACCTGAACAATTTGCAAAATTGATTCACGATGAATCCACCAAATGGGCCCCCATCATCAAACGCTCAGGGGCACGCATTGATTAAACCAACGACGCTTCACAAAATCACTGCGGCACTGGTCATCTGTATCAGCAGTTTTGGCACTACACATGCACAAACACCATCCAAACCTATTCGCTTGATCGTTCCTTATGCAGCCGGTGGGCCAATTGATGTCACAGCTCGCGCTTTGGCTGAACGGGTAAAAGAAAGCTTGGGCACTGTCGTGATTGAAAACCGTCCCGGTGCAGGCGGCAACATTGGTGCCGATGCTGTGGCCAAAGCTGTACCTGATGGTTGGGTCATTGGTATTGCTGCCACAGCGACACACGCCGTCAACCCATGGCTATACAGCCGCATGCCCTACAACGCTGCGACCGATTTCGCGCCAATCACACAAATGCTACGCGTGCCAAACGTCTTGGTGATGAACGCCGAAACGGCCAAACGCCTGCACATTGCATCGTTACAAGACTTTTTGCATTACACCCATGCCAACCCAGGCAAGCTCAACTACGGCTCAGGTGGCAATGGCAGTGCGGGTCATTTGGCTGGCGAACTATTTAAAACACGCGCAGGTATTTTTGCTGTGCACATTCCCTACAACGGGGGCAATCCCGCACAACTCGCCTTGCTGGCTGGCCATGTCGATTTCAATTTTGACAACCTCGCCACTGCGGCCCCCAACATTAAGACAGGCAAACTCTTGGCGCTGGCTGTGACCACGCCCACACGCAGTGCCGCTTTACCCGAAGTCCCAGCCATTGCAGAAAGTCTGAAGGGCTTCTCGGTAGATACATGGTGGGGCTTAGTCGCACCAGCTGGTACGCCGGCTGCTGTGGTGCAACGTTTGAACCACGCCTTTGTACAAGCCTTGAACACCCCAGAAACCAAAACACGATTCGCAAGCTTGATGGCCGAACCTGCGCCCAGCACACCTCTAGCGTTTGGCCAATTCATGGCTGGCGAACTGTCCAAATACGAAATCGTCGTCAAAACCAGTGGCGCACGCGTAGACTAAATACCATGCACCTCATCACCCCCCACCCAGCCCTTGAGGTCAAAGACATTGAGATGATTCGCCCCATGCATTGGCTCGCGCTGGCATGGAAAGACATGGAACGCTGCCCGACGGCAGGCGTCACACATGGCTTGATCCTCGCCATGATCGGAGCTGGGCTCTTTTGGTTTGCGCGCCATGAGTTTTGGTGGATTGCGGCCATGCTGTCAGCATGCATGATCGTGTCACCTTTGCTCGCCATGGGTTTGTATGACATCAGTCGCCGCCTAGAACGCGATGAAGAAGCGACTCTGACCGACGCTTTTCGCATTTGGACTTGCGGCGACAAACGCCTGATTCAATTTGGCCTGTTGCTGGCTTTATCGAGTGCGGGTTGGTTGCTTTGCTCCGCCGCTTTGGTGCATTGGATGCTGCCAGCTACTGTGCATACGCCCACTGACTTCATTCGCTTAGTGGTGCTGCAATCGGATTTTGGTTTGTTTGAAATTTGGGTCCTCATGAGCGCACTCATTGCTGCACCCATGTTTGCCTCAACCTTGGTGACCATCCCCTTGTTGATGGACCACCCCACCCTCACCGTAGAACAAGCCGTTCTGACCAGCTGGCGTGTTGTCGCCTTGAATCCATTCGCCATGGCCTGCTGGGCAGGCATTTTGTGTTTATTCACTGCGCTGGGCATTGGCTCCGCATTTTTAGGCTTGCTGGCTGTGGTGCCCATGTTGGGACATGCCAGCTGGCACGCTTACCGGGACCTGGTCGTCTACGACCCATCGGTTCACTGATTTTTTATGACAGAAGAACAATTCGCCCAGTTCGGGCTGACCTTTGGCGTGGGCGGCTTCATGCTGTACATGCTGTTCATTATTTTTCAGCTCGCGCGTGAATCCAAAGCAGGCAAGTTCGGCACCTTTGTGCTGTTCTTGGTGCTGGCCTTTGGCATGCTGGGCTTTGTGGCCAAGCAAGTGTTGATTTGGATGATGGAGGGCTAAGCCCTTCTCTGCTACGTTTTGTGGCCTTGGGCTTACTCGCCCAAATAGGCTTCGCGCACTTTGGGGTCGTGCAGCATCTCATGAGCATCGCCACTCAAAGTGATCAGCCCTGACTCCATCACATAACCACGGTCTGCAATTTGCAGAGCGCGGCTGGCGTTTTGTTCGACCAACAAAATCGTCACACCTTGCGCTGAGACTTTTTGAATCACTTCAAAAATTTTGTCCACCATGATGGGTGACAAACCCATCGACGGCTCGTCGAGCAACAACACTTTGGGTCGGCTCATCAATGCTCGTCCCATGGCGAGCATTTGCTGCTCGCCACCTGACATCGTGCCAGCCAATTGGTCACGGCGCTCTTTCAAGCGAGGAAAGGTGTCGAACACGCGTTCAATGTCTTGTGCAATGGCTGCGTTGTCGTCGCGAATGTAAGCACCCATTTGCAGGTTCTCCACAATCGTCATGCGCGTGAACACACCACGACCTTCGGGCACCATGGCCAAGCCTTGTTGCACCAAGTCCCAAGGGCCTTGTCCGTCAATGGATTTGCCGGTCAATTCAATGTGCCCAGCGCTCAAAGGCAAGAGCCCCGTGATGGCCTTCATGGTGGTGGTCTTGCCTGCGCCATTCGAGCCGATGAGCGAGACCAGCTCTCCATCGCGCACCTCAAGGCTGACGCCTTTGACAGCTTGAATGCCGCCATAAGCAACCTTCACATCTTTGACGCTGAGCAGCATCGCTGCGTTGCCGTGCTTCATCTCAATGCCCTCCCGTGCCGAGATAGGCTTCGATCACTTGTGGGTTGCGCTGAACTTCGGCAGGTGTGCCTTGAGCAATCACCTTGCCATAGTCGAGCACGGTCACACGGTCGCACAAGCCCATGACCAGCTTCACATCATGCTCAATCAACAACACGGTGCGGTGGTCGCGGCGAATTTTGTCAATCAGCTCGCGCAGCTGCACTTTCTCGGTGGCGTTCATGCCCGCAGCGGGTTCATCGAGCGAAATGAGTTGCGGATCGGTAGCCAAGGCTCGCGCAATTTCTAAGCGACGTTGATCGCCATAGCTCAGTGTGCGCGCTTTGTAATCGGCCAAGTTGGCAATGCCCACATAGTCCAGCAGTTCGCGTGCACGTTGCTCAATTGCCAGCTCTTCCGCTTTGAATTTGGCGGTTCTGAAAATCGCTCCCAGCAAACCAGAGCCGGTGCGCACATGGCGGCCCACCATCACATTTTCAAGCGCAGTCATCTCGGCAAACAAACGGATGTTTTGAAACGTGCGTGCAATGCCAGCTTGAGCCACCAAATGCACCTCGGTCGGCTCATACGGTTTGCCGGCTAACTCGAAGCTGCCACTGTCGGGGGTGTACAGGCCTGTGATGACATTAAAAAACGTCGTCTTGCCAGCGCCGTTAGGACCAATCAAGCCATAGACCTGACCGCGCTCAATCTGCATGCCCACATCGGTCAGGGCCTGCAAACCACCGAAACGTTTAGAGATGCCTGAAACATTCAATACAAGGTTACTCATCGCGCACCGCCTTGTGGATTCAGATTCTTGCCATGCTCAGGCGTGGGCCACAAACCCCGCGGTTTCCACAACATGATGGTGACCATGGCCAACGCAATCAACAACTGGCGCATGATGGCGGCGTCCAGCCGTCCATCCGTGATCTCTTGAATCGGCCCTGCTACAAAGCGCAGCACTTCTGGCAGCGCAGCCAACAACACAGCTCCCAAAATCACACCGGGCAAGTGACCCAAACCACCCAGCACCACCATCGCCACAATCATCACCGACTCCATGAGGCTGAACGACTCAGGTGACACAAAGCTCTGGAAGGACGCAAACATTGCACCAGACACACCGCCAAACGATGCACCCATGCCAAAGGCCATGAGCTTCAAGTTACGCGTATTCAGGCCCATGGCTTTGGCCGCAATTTCATCTTCACGAATCGCCATCCAAGCGCGACCAATGCGTGAGTATTCGAGTCGATGGCAAATCACCACACTCACCACCACCAAGGTGAGGAACAGGTAGTAGTACAAGGTGACCGATGGCAACTCGATGAATCCCAAGTCCAAGCGCTTCGACAGCGAATAGCCAAAGATCGACACCGCATCAATCTGCCCCAAGCCGCGTGGCCCGTTGGTGATGTTGACGGGGTTATCGAGGTTGTTCAAAAACACACGGATGATTTCACCAAAGCCCAAAGTAACGATGGCCAAGTAATCGCCACGCAGCTTCAAGGTGGGCGCGCCCAGTAACACACCAAACAAACCTGCAATGCCTGCAGCCGTGGGCAATACCAACCAGAAACTCAGGTGCAAGCCGTCGGGGAACATCGCTGCCACCCAAGGAAATACCTCTATCAAATGCGGTGAAGCCAACAAGGCAAACATGTAGGCGCCCACAGCAAAGAAGGCCACATAACCCAAGTCGAGCAAGCCCGCATAGCCCACCACGATGTTCAGTCCCAGCGCCAGCAACACATACAGCAGCGACATGTCGGCAATGCGCACCCAAGCGTTGCCAAAGCTTTGAAGCACGAGCGGCAACACAAGCAGCACAACAGCCATCAGCCAACGGTTCGAAAAGAGTTTGTGTGTCATGGTGATCATGCCCTGTCCGCCACACGCTCACCCAGCAAGCCCGAAGGGCGCAGCGTGAGCATGATGATCAACACGATGAAGGCCAAGATGTCGGTGTAGTGGCTGCCTAAAACGCCACCCGTGAGATCGCCCAAGTAACCAGAACCGATGGATTCAATCAGGCCCAACAACAGACCGCCCACCACCGCACCGCCCAAATTGCCAATGCCGCCAAACACCGCTGCAGTAAACGCTTTGAGGCCAGGCAAGAAACCCATGGCATGGTGTGCAGTGCCATAGTTCATGGCCCACATCACACCGGCAATCGTGGCGAGCACCGCACCGATGATGAAGGTGGCCGAAATTACCACGTCGGGCTTCACACCCATCAAGCTGGCCACACGTGGGTTCTCAGCCGTGGCACGCATGGCACGCCCTAGCTTGGTACGGTTGACCAGCCATGACAGCACTGCCAACGCCACAGCCGTCAAGCCCAAAATCATCAACTGCGTGGGTGTGATGACCGCCTCGCCAATTTCAAACGGTGTGGTGGGTAACAGCGAGGGAAACGGTTTGTAATTGGGTTTCCACACGATCATGGCCAGCGTTTGCAACAAGATGGACATGCCAATCGCGGTGATGAGCGGCGCCAATTTAGGTGCATTGCGCAGTGGGCGATAAGCAATTTTTTCAATCGCGTAGTTCAATGCTGCCGCAGCGATAGACGCCAACACCATGGAAATAAGTAACAACACCCAACCCGGCGTGTTGGGCATGAGTGGCTGCAAAAACCCGATGACCGACCAGCTGCACAACGCGCCCACCATCAACACCTCGCCATGCGCAAAGTTGATGAGGTTGATGATGCCGTAGACCATGGTGTAACCCAAGGCCACCAGCGCGTACATGCTGCCCAGCACCAAGCCGTTGATGACCTGTTGAAGCAAGACGTCCATTTGTTATTTACCTGCTTGTTTGTTTTTGTCGCGCAAGTGGCGCAATTTTTCTGCAATTTTGATCTCTAAACCGCGCTCTACAGGGCGGTAAAAGCCCGTATTTTCTAGGCCTTCGGGCATGTAGTTTTCACCCGCAGCAAAGCCATCTTCCTCATCGTGGGCATAGCGGTAGCCCTTGCCCCAGTCCATGTCTTTCATCATCTTGGTTGGGGCATTGCGCAGGTGCATGGGCACAGGGCGCGTGCCGTCTTTTTTGATGAGAGCTTTGGCTTCGTTGTAGGCCTTGTACACAGCGTTCGATTTGGGGGCTACGGCCAAATACACCACGCACTCCGCCAGCGCCAGCTCACCTTCGGGTGAGCCCAAACGCTCGTACACCTCAGCAGCGTCTAGCGCCAAACGCAAAGCACGTGGGTCAGCCAAGCCAATGTCTTCGGCCGCCATACGAATCAAACGACGCGCCATGTATTTGGGCTCAGCTCCACCATCGAGCATGCGGACGAGCCAATACAAAGCTGCATCGGGATCAGAACCACGCACTGATTTGTGCAATGCGCTGATCGTGTCGTAAAACTGTTCACCACCTTTGTCATAGCGGCGCATGCGCTCACCCAACACACGCATCAACCACGCGTCGTTGATTTTTTCGAGCTTCTCGCGGTTAGCGGCTACCGATAAGGTCTCAAGCGTGTTGAGCAATCGGCGCGCATCGCCATCGGCATAGGCAATGAGTCGCTCTAAAGCGGTATCTTCCAAAGCAGGCACAGCGCCTATCGCTTGCGCTTTGGCAATGATCTGTGCGAGGTCTTCAACACTCAGCGACTGCAACACATAGACCGCCGCACGCGACAGCAAAGCCGAGTTCACTTCAAACGAAGGGTTCTCGGTGGTCGCACCAATAAAGGTGAACAAGCCCGATTCGACGTGTGGCAAGAACGCGTCTTGCTGGCTTTTGTTGAAACGGTGTACCTCGTCCACAAACATGATGGTGCGTTTGGGGTCTAGCGAATTGCGAGCGGCCATGGCCTGCTCTACCGATTCTCGAATTTCTTTCACACCGCCCAGCACAGCGCTGATAGACAAAAATTGCGCATCAAACGCATCGGCCATCAAACGGGCAATGGTGGTTTTACCCACACCGGGTGGCCCCCACAAAATGCAGCTGTGCGGCTGGCCCGACTCAAACGCCACACGCAGCGCCATGCCTTCTCCGAGCAAATGCTGCTGGCCGATGACTTCGCCCAGCGTGCGGGGGCGCAAGCGTTCGGCGAGGGGAATGTGGGTGGAGGACACGCTTAAAAAGGCTTTGATTTGTACAGGCTGTGAGTGTAGCGAAGGGCTTAAGCCCCCCTCACCTAATAAACTCAAGCCCATTGGGAGATGCCGCATGACACTAAGTAACGCCGACAACGAATTTGAAAGCCAAGCCCAAGCGCTTGATTTTGATTTCAACGGAGAAATCAAAATCGGAGGTAACTATGCACCGGTGATTCAACATGGGCATCAGGTCTATGTGAGTGGACAAATTCCTCGTGTGGGCGACCAAGTTATCGTCACTGGCGCTGCTGGTCAAGAAGTCACCTTAAAGCAAGCACAACTCGCCGCCCAGATTTGCATCCTCCGAGCACTGGCGCTCTTACGCAACCAATTGGGAAGTCTTTCAAAAATTAAGCAAGTTCTACGCATCACGGTATATGTGAATTCAGCGCACAACTTCACACAGCAGAGTGAAGTTGCCGACGGTGCCTCTGGCATATTGCTTCGGGTACTAGGGGAAGCGGGTCGACACACACGAACGTCCGTGGGCGTTGCTCAACTCCCTAAAGGCGCGACTGTTGAGCTTGATTTGATTGCGGCAATTTAATGAAAAACATTCAATACCAAATCAATACACCATTAAATACAAGCGAGGTGATTCGCCTTTTCAACGCCTCAGGCATCACGCGCCCGACCCATGACACGGCGAGGATTGAAACCATGTTTGCTAATGCCAACCTCATCATCAGCGCGTGGCATGAAGGGGTTTTAGTCGGCATAGCGCGAGGCCTGACGGACCACAGCTACTGTTGCTATTTGTCGGATTTGGCTGTGGACAAGGCCTGCCAGAAACAAGGCATCGGTCATGCACTGCTGACGCAAGTTCGTCAGGCACTAGGCCCTGAAGTTTCTTTAATTCTGCTGTCTGCCCCTCAAGCCATGGGCTATTACCCCAAGGTGGGGTTCAGCGCCGCAGACAACGCTTTCATCATCAAACGCGAACATTAATCAGCGCAGCAAAACTGCCGCTTGAAACACATCACGCCAAGCCTCACATTTACGCTCGAACGTCCAGCTCGCATGCGCTGGGCTGGTGGACGGCAAACGATGCACGGGCAAGCCCAAAGCGCGGGTGAGCTTGGCATGCTTGAAGCTCTCACCGCCGTTGTGCGCGATCGCAACAAGGGCGGGGCAACGTGTATGCAGGCTTTGCAAATCGTTGGGCTGCGCGTTTTGAATGTTGGTGTCGAGGCTACCCTCACGCTCGCAAGCGGCATAGACATCCCACAAGCCCACGCCTTGGTTGAGCAACCACTGCGCACGTTCGGCATAGGGCATAGCCAATACCTCTGCGACATGGGGCGACAACAGCGTGCCCATGATTTTCCAAAACTGATTTTGCGGATGACCGTAATACTGCTGCGCGCGCAACGAGGCCACACCAGGGAAGCTGCCCAACACCACCAAGCGTGTGTTGGCATCTAGCAGTGGCGGCAAGCCTTGCAACACGGGCGCAGCCTGTGTCATACCCTCGCTCAAGGGCGAATGACGCTCACGCCTTTGGGTGCTACAAAGTTGAATTGCGCTGCACCCAAGTTGGCGGGGTTCACTTCGAAGCGCTCAAAGCTCAACACAGAACGCTGGCCCATGGCGTCAAAAATTTCGAGCTTGCCGAGGCTCACTTGCGCACCATCGGCACGCAGACCCATGCGCACTGACTGGATAGTGCTCTCGCGGTTCTTGGGAGTGGCTTGCACCCACTGCAAACCATCAGCGTCTGATTGGGCGTCAAGGGTGAACTCTTTTTGCAAGGCACTCAAGTCCACCGCAGTAGCGACCAAAGCCGCAGGGGTGCTGCCCAAAGCTTGCGCTTGTTTGCGTGCTGTGACTTGCTCCAGGTCAGCGTCGTACAGCCACAGAGTTTGACCATCAGCCACGATGACTTGTGGAAACGGCTTGACATAGTCAAAACGAAAACGTGTGGGGCGCACAAACGAAAACTGGCCAGTCGATGTTTTGCTGCGTACCCCAGACTGTCCGGCTTTGACAGGCGATGTCACCACTTGAGTGAAATCAGCGCGACCGCTTTTGGTGGATTTCAAAAATGTTTCGAGTGTGTCTAGGCTGCTTGCGCAGGCAAAGCTTGCGCTAAGTGCCAACGCCGCTAAAGCAACACACTTATTCATCACGCTTAGGCACCAAAATTTCACGCTGGCCATTGCTACTCATGGCACTGACCATGCCGGCTTTTTCCATATCTTCCACCAAACGCGCGGCGCGGTTGTAACCAATCTTCAAGTGGCGTTGCACCAACGAGATGCTGGCCTTGCGATTTTTCAGGACCACCTCAACGGCTTGGTCATACATCGGGTCTTTTTCCGCTGCGACTTCGCCAAACAAATCGGGGCCAGAGGCATTGCCGTCGCCATCGGCTGTGCCACCTTCCAGCACGCCTTCGATGTAGTCGGGCTCGCCTTGGCTCTTCAAGTAGTTCACCACGCGGTGCACTTCTTCGTCGCTGACAAACGCACCGTGCACACGCACGGGGAAGCCTGTGCCACTGGCCATATACAACATGTCACCCATGCCCAACAGCGCCTCAGCACCCATTTGGTCAAGGATGGTGCGGCTGTCAATTTTGGAACCTACCGAGAACGCGATACGCGTGGGGATGTTGGCTTTGATGAGGCCCGTGATGACGTCCACACTCGGGCGCTGCGTGGCCAAAATCAAATGGATACCTGCAGCACGCGCCTTTTGGGCGAGACGAGCGATGAGCTCTTCGATCTTCTTACCCACCACCATCATCAAGTCGGCCAATTCGTCAATCACCACCACGATGTGCGGCAGGCGTTGCAGTGGCTCGGGTTGCTCAGGCGTCAAGCTGAAGGGGTTGTAGATGAACTCTTCACGCGATGCAGCTTCGTCAATCTTGGCGTTGTAACCCGCAAGGTTGCGCACACCGAGTTTGCTCATGAGCTTGTAGCGTTTTTCCATTTCGCCCACGCACCAGTTCAGGCCGTGCGCTGCTTGACGCATGTCGGTCACCACAGGGGCCAGTAAGTGCGGAATACCTTCGTAGACCGACATCTCCAGCATCTTGGGGTCAATCATGAGTAAACGCACATCGCGGGCCTCGGCCTTGTACAGCAAGGACAAAATCATGGCGTTGATACCCACCGACTTACCCGAACCCGTGGTACCCGCCACCAAGACGTGAGGCATCTTGGCCAAGTCAGCCACGATGGGGTTGCCCACAATGTCTTTACCCAAGCCCATGGTGAGCATGGACTTGGATTCGTTGTACACATCCGAGCCCAAAATTTCACTCAAGCGAATCGACTGACGCTTGGCATTGGGCAACTCCAACGCCATGTAGTTTTTGCCCGGAATAGTTTCCACCACTCGGATAGACACCAGTGACAAAGAACGCGCCAAGTCTTTGGCGAGGTTCAACACTTGCGAGCCCTTAACGCCTGTGGCGGGTTCAATCTCGTAGCGAGTAATCACTGGACCAGGCGACGCGGCCACCACACGCACTTCTACACCGAAATCTTTGAGTTTTTTCTCAATCATGCGGCTGGTCATTTCCAGCGTTTCGGGGGCGACGGTGTCTTGGCGAATCAGCGGGTCGTCCAACAAGTCAACTTGCGGCAGGCGCGAATCGGTGGCGGCATCGGTGAACAAGGTCTTTTGACGCTCTTTGGCAACGCGTGCGCTCTTGGGCACTTCGATCATTTCTGGCTCGATGTGCACGGCGATGGGCGGATGCTCTTTGATTTCCACACGCTCCTCAAACACCACCTCTTCACGTTCGCGTGCAGCAACGAGGCCATAGGCCACGTCTTCTTCGCGCTCGCGACGCTCGCGCCATGTTTCGTACCAGCCGTCTAATAAAGCGCCAATGTTTTCAGCGGTTTGTCCCCATGAGAAGCGAAACACCCATGACGCGCCCACCACGCCAAACACAATGAAGATCAAACCAGAACCATTGAAGCCCAGCCAGTTCAGGCTAGACGGCCCCACGAGGTAGCCCAACACGCCGCCACTGCTGTGACCTGGCAGTCGGTCTTCAAAGCGGTACATGCGCGTCCACTCCAGGCCCGTGCTGGAAACCAACAACAAGGCCAACCCCATCCAAAACGCAAAACGCGTGTAGCGCCAGCCATTGTGCTCAAGGGTTGGTTCGTCCTCGTCACGCAAACGATTAGCCAAAGCAGACAGCCACGCCACCAAGGCCGCGGCATAGCACCACCATACCGAGTAGCCCAATAAAAAGAAGCTCAGATCGCCCCAAAAAGCACCCAAACGGCCGCCAAAGTTACGCACGGTATTACCTGAACCAGAGGTGGTCCATGCGGGATCCAGTGGCGACTGGGTGAGCAGCGCCAGCAACCAAAAGGTCATAAACACAAAGCCAGCCGTCAGCGCAATCTCTTGTGCGAAGCGGCGAAAACCTGTGGGCTTGTGGTCACCATCGGCAGTAGATGCGCGTGGGTCGTTCTTTAATGTATTGAGCGAGTAAGTCATGTCTAGAGGCAGAGCTTACCCGAGCGGCAACCTTGCGCCGTCAGGGGTAAAGGGAGAGGTTCTTACAATCTTGCCTTTATTGTCTCTTTGATTGCGCTCCTCAAATGTCTACCACCCAACACGCCCAAGTTTTGATTCTCGGCTCCGGCCCTGCTGGCTACACCGCCGCCGTTTATGCGGCCCGCGCCAACCTCAAGCCGCTGTTGATCACTGGCATGGCTCAAGGCGGCCAATTGATGACCACCACCGAAGTCGACAACTGGCCCGCCGACGTGAATGGTGTGCAAGGTCCTGAGCTGATGCAACGCTTTCAGCAACACGCTGAACGCTTCAACACCCAAATCGTGTTTGATCACATTAACAAGGTCGATTTCTCCAAGCGCCCCTTCACTTTGACTGGCGACAGTGGCACCTACACCTGCGACAGCCTCATCATCTGCACCGGTGCGTCGGCCAAGTACTTGGGCTTGCCCTCTGAAGAGGCTTTCATGGGCCGCGGCGTGTCGGGTTGCGCCACCTGCGACGGTTTCTTCTACCGCGACCAAGTGGTCAGCGTGGTCGGAGGCGGCAACACCGCTGTTGAAGAAGCTCTGTACCTATCCAACATTGCTTCTCGAGTTCACTTGGTGCACCGCCGTGAGACCTTCAAGGCTGAAGCGATCATGATTGACAAACTGATGGAAAAAGTCGCTGCAGGCAAGATCGTGCTCGAAACCAACAGCACTTTGGACGAAGTTTTGGGCGACGCTTCCGGCGTGACAGGCATTCGCCTGAAGAGTACGGGCGACGGCAGCACACGCGACATCGCCACCCAAGGCTGCTTCATTGCTATCGGTCATTCGCCCAATACCGGTATTTTTGAAGGCCAACTGGCCATGAAAAACGGCTATTTGCTGACCAAGAGCGGTTCTGAAGGCTTTGCCACTATGACCAGCGTGCCCGGCGTCTTTGCTGCGGGCGACGTGCAAGACAACATTTACCGCCAAGCCATCACCAGCGCCGGCACGGGCTGTATGGCAGCCTTGGATGCCCAACGCTTCTTGGAGCAAGGCACCCACTGATAGGCACGTATTAAAAGACGCTACAATCTCTGGCTTTGCTGGATTCAGCGAAGAGATGGGTTACCGCCACCCTTTTTGGCGAGGTGAGGCGCTCGTGGGAACGACCGCCGTTGATATGGAGTGTCCACATGGCACGCGTATGTGAAGTAACGGGCAAAGGCCCAATGTCTGGGAACAATGTTTCCCACGCAAACAACAAGACAAAACGCCGTTTTTTGCCTAACCTGCAATACCGCCGTTTCTGGGTAGAGACTGAAAACCGTTGGGTTCGCTTGCGCGTCTCTAGCGCAGCTCTGCGTTTGATCGACAAAAACGGCATCGACGCCGTGTTGGCTGACTTGCGTTCGCGCGGTCAAGCTTAATTCCAGTTACTGAAAGGACACGATCATGGCATCCAAAGGCGGACGCGAAAAAATCAAGCTGGAATCGACAGCCGGCA
>CANFKQ010000031.1 GCA_947447405.1 Comamonadaceae bacterium
AATCGATCGGGTGACACTTGCACGGGGACGAGGACTGCATCAACGCCATAGCGTTGAAATACGCGATTAAAGATGGCAGGTGCCTGTACTTGGCTCACAGGGTCACCCGCCACCATGAAGACACGCGTCTTACCGGTGATGTTTGATGAAACTGAATTTGCTGCGCTGTTTGTCATGCAACGGACTTTATTTGCGATTAGGCGTGTTTTCAATAACCCCTTGACCTCCTCTGACCGTATAGCGGACAATTCAATCCGAAAGGCGGATAAAACTATGGTTTCCCCTAGTGCTTCAGCATTGGTATCCAAGTCGACGACAAAAGCGTTTCCCATCGATCAGGAAGACTTGATTGCAGGTGTGGGTCGCGTATTGACTGTCATTGAGGCGTTCAACGATGAATGCGGTCGCATGACTGTGACGCAAGTTGCAGAGCGCACTGGAATTCCCAGAACAGCTGCTCGTCGTTATTTACTCAACTTGTGCCACTTTGGTTACGGCGATACCGATGGCAAGTTTTATTGGCTTACGCCCCGAGTGCTTAGACTGGGTCAAGGCTATTTAGATGGCGCACGTTTACCAAGACTCGTTCAACCATTTATTCAACGGCTGGCCATGTCATCGGGTGAGACGGTGAACGTGTCGGTATTGGATGGACATGAGCTCGTGTACGTTGCGAGAAGTAACAGCCCGCGTGTGGTGTCGATTGGTTTTTATGCAGGTGCTCGCGTGCCAGCGCATGTGGTGGGTGCTGGCCCTGCCATTTTGTCTACGCTTCCCGACAGCAATTTAAAAAAGTGGATATTGGCACATGAGTTTTCGACGTTCAACACCAGTGCTGTATTGACAGCCAAGAAGTTTGAAAAGGTCATCCTCAAAGCCCGCAAGGACAACTACTGCATCTCTATAGGTAATCTAGACCAAGGACTTGCAGGCGTAGCAGTCCCACTAAGAGATAGGCATGGTGAATGCAAAGCGGCATTGAGCATGACTCTCCAATCTTCAATATGGAGCGAAGAAAAAATTAAAGAAAAACTGCTTCCACTCATCATCGAAACGGCTCAAGTCCTCAGAGCTGTCATCTAGTTGGATTTCCGAGCTTATTTCAATGTCCTATTTCGGTCTGCGGTCTATGTTTTTGTGTCGTTTTGGAATTAATTTTTCTAGTGAAAAAAAACAGCAATTTATAAAAATTAAACACACCAACCATCAAACCACTCGACATCGAAAACCAATACTTTTCAGCTCTTTTGGTCAACTATGCTCATGCACAGTTAAGGTTAAACGACTTCCCGCAAACCCGCATGAAACCTAGGTTTCCCTTGTGGACGCGTCCTTAAGAAAACAGAGAAAAGAGAGAGAAAAAGGCAAAAAAACTCCACTTGTTGAAGAAGTGAAATTGCCGCGTCCTTAAGGTCATGCGTCAGAAGCCCGCAAATACAGGGCTTTGGCGCAAAGAAAAAGGGCTCGGAGATTTTCCAAGCCCTTGTGTATGGTGGTGGTAGCGGGAATTACCACCAAAAATCCAAACCCTCTGATTGCCATTGGTCCCAGCGGTATTTCATGCCAAAAGGATGCTGAGATTGAGTCAATGTGTCACACCTATGTGTCACACCTAAGTTGCAATTTTATCAAGCAGGCAAAAAAAACCGCCCACAAGGGCGGTTCCTCAGCGCAGAACACCGCAATCAAGCAGCCTTCTTCCACTCTTCCAGCTGGCTATCGACTTCGCCTGCTTTGTTTTCATGGTGTTGCACCACTTCTTTCAAGCCTTCAGGCACGAAGCGTTGCAAAATATCGCGCATTAGTGGCTGATAGCCTATGCCATGGTGAACGGCGATGAGCTTGTATGCCTCTATCAACTGCACAGGTAGTCGAATCGATATTGACTTCAAGCCTAGGCTTGCGTCAACAGCTTCTTCAAACTCACTTGGTGCCACCATTGCATGTTCTGCATTTGTGCCCAATTCGCCACTGTCCCATGCCTCATCCGTACTGGCAATCTTTGTTTGCTTGTTCATGATGAACCTCTTTGCTTTGTTTAACGTGCTTTGCTGTTGTAAAGCATGCACGTGGATTGATCCGCTTCATAGGCTGAGCGCAAATGCACTTGCCCATCTCTGTAGATGAAGATGACCTTCAATTGACGGCCTTTGTTTGTGGAAGCCACAAACCACAATGTCGGTGGGTCAGTTCGATGATTTTCTCGGTCATCAACCAAAAGGAGACCACACTTGTTCTCAAAACATTGTTCGACTTCTCGCCGAGAAACTCCATGCTTGTTTTCGAGCTTGTTCAACACGGCTTCGGAAATTCGTAGGTTGTGCATAGATGAATCCGATTGAGGTTGGTGATGTTACACCTTGTATATACAAATCGGAAGAAGAATTGGAAGAATTCCATTTTCCATTGTGGGAATAGGTAAATTAGTCATATTGAATTAACAAATAGACGTTGAACTTGCCCCAGTGACCATATGCCTCCCATCGGGGCTTTGATTTCAAGGTCATTTAAATGATTAACCATACCTCGACGACTCAAACCTTGAGCCACCATGCCATCCAATACAGGACGTAACCTCTCACGAAACGCTTGAGCTTTTTGCTGGCGCTGCTCATTGCAGGTCTTAAGGTTGGTTGGCCCCGTAGCCCCCAACACGACACCCCGAGCTTTCGCAGCAGCCAAGGCCGCTTTGGTGCGTTCGCTGATTTGGTCACGCTCCCATTCACTCATCACAGAATGCATCTGAATCATGACCTTGTTGGCATTCGGCATGTCAGCAGCGATGAAGTCCACCCCAGTTTCAATCAAGCCCGAGACGAAGTGGACGTTACGAGCCAGTCGATCAATTTTGGCAAGCAACAACGTCGCCCCCGTTTTCTTGCACAGGTCAAGCGCTGCACGAAGCTGTGGGCGACGATCAAGAGCATTGCTACCCTGACCTGTCTCAACCTCGGTGAAGCTCTCTATGACAGTTTTATCGCGTCCTGCGAGGAATCGCTCAACGGTTTGACGTTGCGCTTCAAGCCCTAGACCTGAGACTCCTTGACGGGTCGTTGATACGCGGTAGTAATTGACGTATCGTTGCGGTGTGGTTTGCATGCTGTTTCCTTCGTGTTGTCCAAACGACTGGACCGAGGTCCAGCGTGTACACAACTTTAGGATGCCGCTACATCAAAGCCAAGGGTGGTGTTGTTTTGGACACGGATTTAACTCAAAAACGCGAAGAGCACCGAATTAGGGTGTAGCGGACTTAAAACCGTTGCTACATGCGGGCTAGCAGCCAATGAATGACTGCATCGATGTATAAGAAATGTATGACTTATGTATAACGAATTTGGCGACTTTTAGAGCCTTACAGGGGACCATGCTGGCGCTTGATCTGAGGGACAAGATGGTGCTGAAAGTGGAAGCCCTAGAGACAGGGGCAGGGCACGAAGGTAATGCTTTCATTGTTCCGGTTTTGCCACAGCCAATCCTTATACGTCCGAGCCTAGTGATTTTGCAGAAATTACGGAGTTGAGAGATTCGTCAAGGCGCATGAAAACTAGGAATTGAACTTCAACCCTACTAACTATAAGTAAATGAATTTATACCTGTACCAATGAGCTTCAAGAGGTTGCCGCCGCTTTCATTCTTCGCGTCAACTCTCTCAAAGCGTCATAGCTCAATTGGTTAAGTGCCACATCTGCTTCGGTTGCCTTTGAGAAAAGGCGTCGGCCTCGTCCACCTGTCTTCGGCGGAAGCCGCTCACCAATCTGTGCCAAATTAGCGAAGGCAGTGGCGCTGGCTGGACTGGTCGTTGATTTGAGCTGACGGAACTTGTAAAAACTAGCCATCTCGGAGAACTTATGTCGCCGCCAAGCTGACAGGGATGTGTACGGTAGCGCCTTGCCTCGCAAAGTGAACTCAAAGCGAGCGCGGTGCTCTTTTGCAGGAAGAGCGACCTTGCCAGCGCCATCGGTGTCTTTCACATAGCCGTGTTGGGTCACAGTGTCATCGGCACCCCGAGAACCCACGTTGATGTTGTAGCCCTCTGCAACGTACTTGCGCAAATGACGGAGATCGGTGATGCCGAAGACAGGGTCTTTCTTGGTTCGGTAAAGCCTGCGGTTGTTAGATACGAGCTTTTGAGCGCCACGGTAGAAGTGACAAACCATGTCAACCAACTCATCTCGATTTGCTGCTTTGCTGTACGCGTCTAGCGCCACCTCGATTCCAGTTACTACTGGCGCTCGCTTGAGAGGGTGGTCATGGATGAGCGGAATCAGCGTTAACTCAAGGTCATCCCAGCTTTGAGGGCTGTGAATCTTGACGTTGAAAATCGTGGCTGCGTGACCTGCCCCCTCATCGAGCGGCTCCGCAAACGGACTGCCCAGTCGTTTTCTGACGGTGTCAAAGTTCGTGGGGGCGGTGAATTCCAGCCTCAACTCGATCCAGTCAATTTCCGCACGGAATTTGTAGGCCGAGTAGTTAATTCGAGAGGTCGCCGTTGGAAGATGTCCTGCGGCAATGGGTAATCCAGCTGGGGGGAATGGCATGTCGGTGTTCGTGATTTGTTAACGCAGAGTATCACCACTGCCAACGCAGCAACCATGGCGGTGCTCATGCAAACTTTACCCTCGTGGTGCCCACCTAACTGCACTCACAATCCCCCAACTTCCTGCCACGTTCGGGCGTCGCCACTTAGCTGCACCCATGCGGCGCAGGTAAGCCAACGCCTCTTCGTACTCTTCAAACTGAACCTCGTCGTCCTTGTCACCTACGGTGAACTTGCCTGCACGAAGAAGATGCGGACCAAAGCATGAGCCGTCAGATGCGTAGGGCACCTCAACGACAGGCGCTGGAATGCGTCTAACAAGCTTTGCAGAGTGTTCCGTGAACAAGTCACTCAGAGCTATCCCTAGTGCATCTGCGAGTGTCTGAAGGGCGTCCACCGAGGGATTAGCGCCCCCACGTTCAATTCTGCTCTGATAACTTCTCGCAAAGCCGCACTTGTCTGCAAAGGCTTCTTGTGACAAGCCAGTGCTGGCGCGTAACTCTTTGACGCGGAAACCTAATTTTTTTCGAATGCTGATGTGTTCCACAGCGGGAACTGTTATCGAATGTGTACCATTAGGCCACTCACCAAAAGTGGTCGCACCGATAGTGACAAATCAAAAGGATACGCAATGCCTAAGCAAACTTTATATTTACAATATTACCCACGTAAAGTATTTCAAATTGCTTTAATTGCACTTAGTCTGAATTTGGCGATGGCTAACGCACAGGCAGATAAGCGAGCCAATTCAAGCTTTAACAGCAAAAACGTAGATGGATTGGTTGAGCAAATCAAAAGCATTGTGAATGCTTGTCAAAACAAAGCTGCGCAGAGTGAGGCGATGCGCCAAATGTCTTATCAATCCGAGTATGAGCTGGCGTTAGCGAGAGCTAGATATAAAAATGCTGAATCTGGTATCAGGCTAACAGGTATGGATTACATGCTGGCTCAAGAGGCAGCGGAAAAATCAATAGAAGCTGATGTAAAAGAGGCCAATGCGTCTATCACTAAATGTAAAGAGACAGCCAAATCCGGAATGGATCAAGAGGTCAAAAACCTCGTGTCCATGTTTTCATCTAAAGGGTTAAGTAAAGAAATTAAAGATTTTGTAGCCGCTTGGTACACCGCTTTGCAATCGGTTGGTACACAGCGATTTAAAGAGCAGCAAGTTCGCATGGATACCATGGCTGAAAGTTTGAAACTTGAAGCGGCTTTGCGCACTGGTAACCCAAAAAGCACCAAATGAATTAGACCCGGGCGGGTCTATCTTCAAATTCGAGGTCACACATGGGAATCACTTCGCTGCTGGTCTGGTCAATCGTCTTCGCCGCTATCTCCGCCATCATTGCCAACAACAGGGGCTTGCCGGTTGGAAAGTGGGCAGCTATCGGCTTCATTCTTGGGCCAATCGGAGTAATCTGGGTATTGGTCACAGCAAAGGATGAAGCAGTTCAGGAAGCCAAGAGCCTGAGCACTGGCAAGTTCAAGAAGTGCCCCTTCTGTGCTGAAGTTATCAAGAAAGAAGCATCGGTCTGCAAGCACTGCGGCGGTCAACAGGCTAGCGCCCCATCACCAAGCGCACAGAAGACTTATTGGGTGTGCGGTAAGTGCAATGAAACCACGGAGACCGCGAAAAAAATATGCTGGAATTGCGGCGCTCCGAAGGTCTGACTTGTTTGGTGCTGCGTGCTTCAAGTGCGACGCTGTACGGAAGAACGTGCCGAACTAGCGACTTCTCCCCCTGACACGACTTCGCGCTTTTTCATAAACAGCTGTATCGACAAACGGAGGGTGAATTAAATTAAATGAAATCTGGTTCATTGCAACTGTAGCTCTTGCCATCGGAATGCTCGCTGCCCCAAGGTATGTACCTTGATGAACGTCAATAGCTGCATGCCCAGTTAATCTTCGACTTAAGTCTCCATCGATACCTGCGTGATAGAACTTGACTGCAAGTGTCGAGCGAAATGAATGGAAAACTTGCCGCGACCTCTCACCTTGACTCTTGCCAACGCCAACAGTTCGACGATATTCAATGAAATCCGCAGTCGCCCGTTTACCGTACCCGTCACGAGCGGCCTCACCAATGTCAGGGAACAAGCGCAGGTAGCCACGCGCTCTCAAAAAATCAACATACTGAAGCAAACCTGCACCAATTAGTTCGTGGTGTATCGGCACATAACGCGGCGCAAATTCATTTTTACCACCATCAGTTGTTTCCTCATCGGAGAGCAACATGGCTGGCAGCTCATCGACGCTAATAAACGCATCCAAGTGCAGCCCTGCTAGCTCTTCAATCCTTGCTCCGGTGTACAAACCCAGCAAGGGCAACCAATACTGCGAGGGTTTTTTGAACGAGTTTCCTTGATACGCAACTGAATGAAACAACCTTTTCAGCTCATCTTCGGTGAAAGGTAAGTACGTATTCGTCTTTTTCGATTTACCTTTGCCCTTGAGTTTTGTTGTTTTCAAGTTAATCAATAGCGCAGCATCAAGCTCATGACGCTCTACACCGTGCATGACCACGGCATGAATGAGACTTAAATTTCTGATTTTGGTGTTAACTGCAACCTTTGCTCCAAGAACTTCTGCGCGATATTGCTTCACAGCTTCTAGGGTCAAACCATACTTTTCAACATGGACTGAAAACTTAGCCCATACAGGGTCGTAATCATGCAAGCGACTAGTTTCAGCATTTTTCCAGCGTTCCGTTCCAATACCTTCACGGAAAAAGTCTTCGTAAAGTTCACTCGCAGTTACGGCTGGACTTAAAGGCCGGCTGATAGCCATGCGCGCGGGTTGACTAGGGAGATTAGTTAATGCAGTTTGAATAGCAGACTCAACTGCGGCGGTTTCTTCTGGGGTTGCATCCACCTTAATTTTGCGGACTTTACCCATTTCGTCCAAGTCAAGTTCAAAGGTGTAGTCGAACTGATAACCGTCAGATTGTGACTTCTTCATGGTTTTTAGGTATTGGTAAATCGAATCGGTCCTAGCTGCGTAGGCTCTTGCCATTATGAGAGCTAAACCGCGCTGACTGGTGCCTAGTGATTTGACCAAGTAAGGCTTGCCAATGATGGCTCGAAGTTCATCGGGAACTCGGCGACGGTAGTAGAAAATCGTTCCATGACGCGAAAGCGTGAGGAAATCTTGGGCCATGTGCAACACCTTTGTGTAGCACCCCCGACAAAAAACGGACAAGAAAAAAGCCGTTGACCGCATGGATCAACAGCTTCTTCAAGTTTTGGTGGTGGTAGCGGGATTTGAACCTGCGACATCAGCATTATGAATGCTGCGCTCTAACCAACTGAGCTATACCACCGAACAGGGCAAGATTGTAAACCAAAAAAGGCTCAATCATCCAGAGCGGCTAAGACACCAAAGCTGCGCTGGGCATATGCCAAGCCATGGCCGGCTTTCACACCAAAGTCGAGCACTTCGCCAATCAAGATGTCATGGTCACCGGCTGACACCACCTGTGCAATACGACAATCAAACCAAGCAATCACGCCTTCTAAGCGCGGATGTTGGTTCACACCGCGCACCATAGCTTGGCCGGCAAAACGCTCAGCTTGTGTGCCTTGCGCAAACTTCAATGCCAGGTCTTTTTGCTGCGCGCCCAACACATTAACCATATAGCCGCCAGCCGTGACAAATGCCTCGTGGCTCGCCGATGTTTTGCGCACGCTCCACAACACCATGGCAGGGTCTAGTGACACCGTGTTAAAGGAATTACAGGTCATGCCCCAGTCTTGGCTTTGGGTGTGAGCAGTCACCACGGTCACACCTGTGGTGAAGCAGCTCATCGCGTCTTTGATGTTCACGCCGTGCTTTCAGAATTATTTTTATAGAAACGCAAGTGCGTCTTGTGCGGCCACACGGCCTTCGTCGGTGGGGACGACCCACACGTCAATGGCGCTATTGTCGGCGTGAATCGAAACCACTTGTTCACCAGTGGCCTTTGCGTTGCGTAGGGAGTCCACCTGAACACCGAGGTAAGCCAACGCATCGCCCACTTGTTGGCGGAGCACGGCATCGTGTTCACCAATGCCGCCGGTGAAGGCCAATACATCGAGGCCACCAATGCAGGCACTCAAAGCCCCCACTTCGCGCACCACTCGGTGCGCAAACAAATCGGTGGCGAATTGGGCGGCTTCTGTTTTAGAAGAACGCAAAGTGCGCATGTCAGCGCTCTCGCCGGACACACCTAGCAAACCGCTTTGTTTGTAGAGCAGCTTTTGAATCTCATCGTGGCCCCAGCCCTGCTCCATCAAGTACAGCAACACGCCGGGGTCGAGCGCACCGCTGCGCGTGCCCATCATCAAGCCATCCAACGCCGAGAAGCCCATCGTCGTGGCACGGCTTTGGTGGTCGGTGGTGGCGCAGACACTGGCCCCGTTGCCCAAGTGGGCCATGACCACACGGCCAGACGAGCGAGGCACCTCGCGCTGCAACACTTGGCTCACGTATTGATACGACAAGCCATGGAAACCATAACGGTGCACACCTTGTTCAGTCAGCTTTTTATCAATGGCGAAGGTCGTTTCAAGGGGGGACAAGGTGCGGTGAAACGCGGTGTCAAAACACGCCACCTGCGGCACATCCAGAAACGACTCAGCAAACGCGCAAATGCCCGCCAAGTTGTGTGGCTGGTGTAGCGGAGCCAATGGGTTGAGCGTGGCGAGCTGCGACATCACCTCAGGCGTCACGTTGACACTGCTGCGGTAGAACGCCCCACCATGGACCACGCGATGTGCAATGGCCTGCACACGCAAATGCGCAAAGCGACGAGCCAACAAAGCTTTGAGTGTGTTGAGCGCAGCATCAAATACGTCTTGCGCAGGCTGCACTTCTACAGCCGCTGACTCTTTGCTTTGTCCTGTGGCACGAAAGCTGATGCGTGGTTCACCCGATGGCTCTAAACCTTCGATGTTGCCTGTGACTTCCGCCTCACCAATACAAGCGTCCATGCCGACGCCCTGAATCGGATACAGCGCAAACTTGAGGCTCGATGAGCCCGCGTTGACAGACAGGATGCTCATGCGGGATGCGTGCGGTAGTGGTGTGCAATGAGCTTAGCCAACAAAGCCGAAGCACTGCGCGTGGTGGCGGTGTCTGCACGGCTGGTCAGCGCAATCGGCACACGTGCGCCCAACACCACACCTGAACCCGAAGCACCCGCCAAGTATTCAAGCTGCTTGGCCATCATGTTGCCGGACTCTAAATCCGGGGCCACCAAGATGTCAGCATCGCCCGCCACAGCCGAGGCGATATGTTTGATCTCGGCCGCGTGGCTAGACACCGCGTTGTCAAACGCGAGTGGGCCATCCAGCAAGCCACCTTTGATTTGCCCACGGTCTGCCATCTTGCACAAGGCAGCGGCATCGAGTGTGGACGGGATGTTGGGGTTGACGGTTTCGACCGCCGAGAGAATGGCCACTTTCGGTGTCGCCACGCCCATGATTTGCGCAAACAAAATAGCGTTTTGCACGATGTCGGCCTTATCGGCCAAGGTGGGCGCAATGTTGAGTGCGGCATCGGTGATGTACAACGGCTTGGGATACATAGGTGCTTCAAACCGAAACACGTGCGACATACGTCGGCCTGTACGCAAACCCTTTTGTGACACCACGGCATGAATCAGCTCATCGGTGTGCAAGCTGCCTTTCATCAAGGCTTCTAGCTTTTTGTCGGCAGCCATTTGCGCGGCTAAGTCGGCGGCCTCGTGGCTGTGTGCCACGTCGATCACTTCGATGCCAGTCAAATCAATGTCGGCTTCTGCGGCCACAGCACGGAGCTTTTTCTCGGGCGCAATCAACACGGCTTGAATCAGGCCAGCGTGGTGCGCGTCCACCGCGCCTTGCAAAGAGTCAGCATCACACGGGTGCACCACACCGCAACGCACGGGCTCGAGCTTGACCCCCAGCGCCAGCAAATTGGCATGGCGTTGCTCGGGGTCAAACAAACTGATGTGCGGCGCAGGGATGCGAGGCATGCGCAACTTTTCGGTAGGGGCCATCACTTTGGCCACACCGTAAAGCACACGTTCGCCTTTTTGATTTACCAGCAAACAATCGAGCTCTACCGTTTTCTTGTCGTCCTGTTTACTGATGCAAGTGACGGTCACGTTCAGCGTGTCGCCAATTCGAACAGGACGGCTGAAGTGCAGGTTTTGCTCTAGGTAAATCGTGCCAGGGCCTGGAAAGACCGTGCCCAACAAACTGCTGATGAGCGAGCCGCCCCACATGCCATGGCCAATGACGCCATGAAACAAAGTGGCATTCGCATACGTAGGGTCCAGATGCGCGGGGTTGGTATCGCCCGACACAGCGGCAAAGGCTTGGATGTCAGCCAAGGTGAGTGTGCGCACCATGCGTGCCGCTTGCCCCACCACGATGCTGTCGTAGGGGTAGTTTTCTAGCCACTCGTTCGTGGGGTCGTTGGTGGTTTCGGTGATGTCGTTCATGGTGCTCTTCAGTTCACGGCGTGGCTGCCGGCATCTACATAAATGGTTTGGCCAGTCATGCCGCTGGCAGCATCGGTACACAAAAAGGTGCTGAGGTTGGCAATTTCTTCGAGCGTCACCAAGCGGCCCAACGGCGCTTTGGCAATGTTGCTTTGCATGAGCGCATCAAAGGCTTCGATGCCCGATGCTGCCCGTGTGAGGATTGGCCCAGGCGACACCGCATACACGCGTACGCCTTGCGACCCCAGCTCCAGCGCCATGTAACGCACCAGTGACTCAAGCGCTGCTTTCACAGGCCCCATCAACCCATAGTGCGGCACAGCTTCGTCAGCGCCCAAGTAAGACATGGTGATCATGCTGCCCCCTTGCGTCATGTGCGGTGCACACAACTTAGCCAATGTGGCAAACGAGTGGCACGACACCTCCATGGCACGAGCAAAGCCAACACTCGAGCTGTCAATCACACGGCCATGCAAATCGGCCAACGGAGCCCAAGCGATGGAGTGAATCACAAAGTCCAAGCGTCCCAGTTTGGCCACGGCGTAAGTCACCAGTTTTTCTAGCTCCTCGGGCGTTTCAATGTTGCACGTTTGCAGGTCCATGCCCAGCGGCTCAGTGAGCGGTTCGACAAACGGGCGGGCTTTGTCGTTCAGGCACGATGCCACCAGCTCAGCGCCCATGGCCTGCGCTTGACGTGCGCAGCCCCACGCAATGCTGTGGTCGTTGGCAAGGCCTAGCACCAAGCCTTTTTTACCTTGCAGGTCAAAGGCAGACATCGTGTTCATAAAAACTCCTCAAAACCACGAGTGGGCTCAAAACGGCCCGCCACAAAACGTAAGCGGGTGGGCCCAGGCATGACGCGTTGCGCCACCGAGTGGCGCACATCGCCGGGGTAGCACAGGGTCCGCACACCATGGTCGTCGTCAAACGGCTCGGGCAAGACCAAAGGCGGGGTTTGCCTTTTGGCCGCTTGCAACACACTGGACGTGTCCACATGTGGCAACAACGACACCAAAGTCATGATTTGGGGTGGTGCCAAAGGCAGGTCACCCGCCCAGTAACGGGTCAAGGCATCCATGGGCTTGAGCCACACACTGTCGATGGCCTCGATGTTGTCGTGCACGGGTTGCTGGCCAGCGGGCAACGCAGCCACAAAAAATCGCGTGTCAAAGCGTTTGTTGGTCACCGAGGGTTGCACCGGCGTGATCCAACGCGACCACGGCGCCAAGTGCTGCGTGTCCACACGTAAACCTGCACCTTGCAACACCTCCACAAAACCTTGACCACCATGCAGCGCTTGCTGCCAATGCTGACGTTGCGACGCGTCATGTGCCAAGGCCTCGTTATTTTTCAAGCGGGCGTACAACACGCCGCACTCTTCCAGCACCTCGCGCACGGCAGCCACGAACAGGCCAGCGGCGGTGTGTTGTGATAAATCAGGTTCACCTAGGGCGCTTCGCAGCGCTTGAGGTGAGGTATCTAAATAGGCCTGCACATTGGGCGTGCAATCGGCATCGTCTAATTTGCCACCTGGAAAAACATAAGCACCACCTAGTACAGCCGAAGCTGTGTGGCGGCGCAACAAAAAGACCTGCAGGCCTTTTTGCGCATCATCACGTAACAACACCACCGTGGCCGAAGCCCGCGGTGGTGTTGTGATGATCTCGCTGTTGAGTTGCATGAACTCAGCGATGAATCTGAAGATTACTTAGCGGTGTAAGCCACATCAGCGCGGCGGTTTTGCGCCCAAGCCGCTTCGTCGTGGCCTTCAGCCTTTGGCTTTTCGCTACCAAAGCTCACGGGCTCAGCTTGGCTGTCTTTCACGCCATAGGCTTTCAAACCACGCACCACAGCTTCCGCACGCTTTTGGCCCAAAGCCAAGTTGTACTCACGGCCACCGCGCTCGTCGGCATTGCCTTCCACGCGCACTTTCAAAGCACCGTTGGCAGACAGGTATTTACCCTGACGCTCAACCACTGCAGCTTGGTCAGCCTTGATGTCGAACTGGTCAAAACCAAAGTAAACGCTACGCTCTTTAGAGATGGCGCTGTTGGGGTTTAAGTGGTCAGCCACAACAGCGGCGACAGAAGAAGATGCTTTGGCATCAGAGACGTTGTCAAGTTTGGTTGAGCTGCAAGCAGACAACAAAGCGACAGAGACGATGGACAAGAGTGCGAAGAGACGTTTGGACATGATTTTTTAGTTTGTAAAAGTTACTTTCAAATTTTAACGGACACACCCAGTCGTTAAAGTGTTGTTTTTTTTGACACTTTAGAAAAATCTTTTATAAATCAAAGACATAAGAAATACTCTTAATATGGATTCTTTTATAAAACAAAAGGAATTCAAAAGAATTCAATTCATTCAGAAAAGTTAAGCCGCACCCTCATTGGCGCGAGAGATGAGGCATTGACCGTTGTAATACCCGCCATGTAAATTCGATTCCCCCACCAGAAATGTTGGGTTGTTCAAAACAATAAGTGAAGTGCCGCTTGTGCAGGTCGAAGGATAAAAAGATGTCAACATTCAAAATTTTGGTCACCAGTCAAAAAGGTGGTGTGGGCAAAAGCACCGTGTCTGCCAACTTGGCTGCTTATTTGCGCCGCCAAGGTCAAACCGTGACGATGATCGACTTTGACACCCACGGCTCCTCCAGCACTTGGTTGACACGCGCACCCAACATTGGCGTGGTCGTTCAGCACCACATCCTGCCTTTGGACCAAGGGGGTAACCGCCCCATCTTGGATGCACGCCTTCACCTGCGCCGCGCAGCCAGCAGCAGCGAAGTGGTCATTTGCGACCTAACTTGGACCGACTCCATCGCGGGCGAGCTGATGTTTGAATACGACTTGGTCATCGTGCCCACCTCGGTGTCGGAAATTGAATTGGCAGCCACCGCTGGCTTCTTGAGCCGTCACCGCTGGGTGTTTGACTCGGCCATCCACACCCCCCCTACGCTGTTGGTGTGCCCCACCCGCGTGCACCCTGAGCAGCTGCACAGCGACATTTTTTCGAAACAACGCTTCCCCGTCAGCTTCATGCTGGCACCCCCTGTACTGGAAGCCCAGTCGGCTCGCGAAATGTTTGAACGTGGCTACCTGATGGACTTGCAAGATGCTTGCGGAGCATCATTCAACGAGTTTGGCAAGTCTGTTTGCGCAGCCCGAGAAATGCGTGAAGCGGCGCAAGGCATGCGCCAAACAGCCAACACACGGGTCACAGCCTCGGTCATGCGCACCCCAGGGTCGCCCAATATGGCCGCCACAGGCGTGAAACGCAACAACTTGCTGGCAAACACAGCAACGCTTTCAAGCCAATATTCCATCTTGGGTCGCCACCGCATGCAAAAAGTGCGTCCTGAAGAGATGACCAACAAGTCAGCCCCTCACGTGGGTGCGCCACAGAGCACGTACATTGCATCCATGGGCATTCCCCAATTTCTCAAACGCATGTCCATGGGTGTCATGAGCAAATGAGTTCCGAACCCCAATTTTTGTCCTTCAAAGGACTCAAGCAATACACGCCTGAAGATGGGTGGGGACACGTCAATTCGATATTGCAATCCCACACACAAACACCCTCAGCGCCCGGACACCCAGCGACGTCTGAGCATCATCAGCCACAACACCACAACACAGTGCCAGACAACGTGCCAACGTTGACGGAAACGCCTGAACAAGCGTCACGCACCACATCGCCCATCTTCGACCCACTCATTCATGAGCTGTTCGAGCAATTGCGTGTGCCCCCCAGCGATGAGCTGACCCAAACTTGGCGCACCATTGCCGCCGAGGTCAACCTGCTGACTGAGCGCATGGCCTTGCAACGCGAGTTGCAAGAGCGCTTGCAAAAGCTCGATCATGAACTGGTCAACTTGCGCGGCACAATTTTGTCGCACCTGTCAGATGTGCAACAAGCCGCAGACCAACAACTGAGCTCGGCGCGTTTGCGTGCCGAAGTGTCGGCCCTGGCTCAAACCAAACTGTCGGCCAAACTCAAGACCTAAACACCCCATCAGCCCCAAGGAGCGCCGCACATGCTGGACAAACTCAATCAGATTTATCCGGTGCGCTTCACAGCGTTCATTGCATCGGTGGTTCTATTCATCTTCTCGCTTTTAGGCGCAGGGGTCATGGGCATGAATGGTGGATGGCCTACGCTGTTCCTGCTGCTGAGCCTTGTGGGTTTGTATGACTTGCAACAGTCGCACCACGCGATTTTGCGCAACTACCCCATCATTGGGCACTTGCGCTTCATGCTCGAAACCATCCGTCCAGAAATACGCCAATATTTCCTAGAGTCTGAAACTGAAGCCTCTCCCTTCTCTCGGGCCCAACGCACCTTGGTCTACACACGGGCCAAGGGCCAGTCTGACAAACGTCCTTTTGGCACACAACTTGATGTGCGTGCCATTGGCTACGAGTGGATCAACCATTCCATCGCCCCCTCTCAATTGGCCGGCCACAACTTCCGCATCACAGTAGGCGGCAAAGACTGCACACAACCCTACGACATCAGCCTGTTCAACGTGTCGGCCATGAGCTTTGGTGCGTTAAGCGCCAACGCCATCCAAGCCTTGAACTTAGGCGCCAAGTTGGGTGGTTTTGCGCACGACACGGGTGAAGGCTCCATCTCTCGCCATCACCGCGCCCATGGTGGCGATTTGATTTGGGAAATTGGCTCGGGCTACTTTGGCTGCCGAGACGAGCAAGGCCACTTCAGCCCTGAACGTTTTGTAGAAAACGTGCGCTCGCCCCAAGTCAAGATGGTCGAAATCAAACTCAGCCAAGGTGCCAAGCCCGGCCACGGTGGTGTACTGCCCGGCCCCAAGGTGACCGAAGAAATTGCCGAGGCGCGCGGTGTCATGGTGGGCGAAGACTGTGTATCGCCCTCCACCCACAGCAGCTTCAGCACGCCGTTGGAGATGATGGCGTTCATTCAACAACTGCGCACCTTGAGCGAAGGCAAACCTGTTGGCTTTAAGCTATGTATAGGTCACCCGTGGGAGTGGTTTGCGATTGTCAAAGCCATGCTCGAGACCGGAATTCAACCTGACTTCATCGTGGTCGATGGTGCCGAAGGCGGCACAGGCGCAGCCCCCCTGGAGTTTTCTGACCACATGGGCATGCCCTTGCAAGAAGCCCTGCGCTTGGTGCACAACACCTTGGTAGGCGCAGGCTTGCGAGACAGCATTCGCGTAGGTGCTAGCGGCAAAATTGTGAGCGCTTTCGACATGGCGCGCGCCTTGGCCTTAGGTGCTGACTGGTGCAACAGCGCACGTGGCTTTATGTTTGCGCTGGGTTGTATCCAAGCCCAAACGTGCCACAGCGGCAACTGCCCAACAGGGGTGACCACGCAAGACCCCACACGCCAAATGGCGCTGGTGGTACCTAGCAAGGCCGAGCGCGTGCAAAACTTCCATGCCCACACACTAGAAGCCCTGCAAGAACTGATGGAGGCCTCGGGCCTGAAAACGCCACACGACTTCACGCCCCGTCACATCATGCGCCGGGTGAGCGAAACGCAAACCCTGCATTTGTCAGACTTGGTGGACACCGTGCAAACGGGCGCATTGCTGCACAGCGATGTCAGCACCTTGCCCGCTGTGTTCAGCGACTGGCCGCTGACAAGCGCCAAGAGCTTTGCAATTTAATCAGGCACGCGTGGGTACTGAATGGGTTTCTCGCGCACCACAGGGGGCACGTTGGCTGCAGCAGCGGCTGCAGCGCGGGCTTTCTCAGCCGCACGTTCTGTCGCCGCTGCCTTTTCGGCGGCAGCTTTCTCTGCCGCAGCTTTAGCAGCGCGAGCGGCTGCAGCCTTTTCGGCGGCAGCACGTTCAGCCGCGATTTGCTCAGCGGTTTTTTCTACTTTTTCAGGCTGCATGCGCATCATCACGGCACGTTCAGCAGCAGCTTTTTGTTGAGCCAAACGCTCAGCAGAAGAAGCCTTCTCAGATGCAGCGGCAGCTTTTTGGGCCTCCGCTGCAGCCTTGGCTGCTAGGGCAGCTTTGTCCGCAGATTTTTGCGCATCACCCGCAGCAACAGCAGCTTTATCGATGGTTTTTTCAATCGTCTTGAGGGCCGTGGCTTCAGCCGCAGTTTGGCTGCGCTCGCGCACTTGCACGGCAGCGTTCAAGTCTGATTTAATTTTTTGGATTTCGGTCAACAACACTTGTGTGCTTGGGCCCTGGGCTGCATTGGGCAACGCAGGCGGCATACGCGATGAAGCTTTATCAGCCACGCTTTGCAACTTGGTGTCAAACGATTGCAGCTTGCTTTCCATGCCAGACAGCTGCTTTTGCATGTCTTTGAACTTGAGGTCGCTCGACTTGTTGGCCTCCACGGCCACCACAGCAGGCATGGCAGCCATGCTCTTGCCAATTTCGTCTAAACGTTTAGCCACTTGGGTTTGCGTGGTGATGACTTCTTCTTGCTTCTCATTGATTTCAGAGAAGTCAGAGTTGGTCTTGCCAATCGCGGTCAAGCTGGCATCCACCTCAATCACGCGCTTGGCCATGGCGTAGACCATGGTGTCGAGCTCTTTGATGGACTTCGTCATCTTCAAGGTGATGGCAAAGAAAATAGCCATGGCGATGAGCAAACATGTACAAAAAGCGCCCAGCATGATGCGTGAGTGCATCACATTGCGGCGGTTGTTTTCTTGAATCTTGGACACCACAGCGCGCATGGTGGCACTGACATCAGCGGCGATGGATGCAGAACGCGTCGACACTTCGGCCGAATCGAGCACCACCGATGTGAGTTCTTCGATCTGACGTGCCACTTCATTGGTGTCGAGTGACTGAGAGGCGATTTCGCTCAAACGGTCTGCGGTCGCCTCGACATCCACGATGGCTTCTGCAGGCGTTGGCGCCTCTTCTGTAGGTTTTTGTTCGTCAGCCATGTTCAAGCCTTTGTCTTATTTCGTTCCTCAAGCCGATCCAATCGGGTGTTGAGTGTGTGTATGTCGTCTGTGAGCTTGCCCATGCGGACATGCAATGCTTCAGTCCATGTATCGGCTTGAGCTGTCATGTCTTGAGTGGCGGACACGTCGTGCAGAGTTATCTCAGGCAGGGCAGCCTCGGCCACTGGTGCTGAAACAGGTTCGACCTCAGGGGCCGCGTCGCTCACCAACTCGGTCAGGGTGGGCACTTGCGCCAAGGCCTCAGCCGTCAATCCCTCTGCGTCATCAGGCAAATCGGGGACAGAAATGTGTGGCACCGTGCCCGGCTGATACCCAGGCTCAAAAGGCGCAGGCTCAGTATGGATACCGTGGACTTCTGGCACGTCATGAAGGCTGGTTTTGTCGTGTTCGCTCATAAGGCTCGCTCCTAGCGTGCGCGTCAAGATTTTGTGAATTGGGTTTTCATTGACTTGCTGCTACGCAACCAGCCCTTGGCCAGCAAAGGACTGGTCTGCATGAAAGCATCGGCTTGAGCTTTGCCTTCAAAAGGCCCAGCCACCAAAATAAAATAGCGCTTGCCCGTGTCTTTGTGCCGAGCCCGCATGATGCGTGCCGTGGCATAAGCGACGTTGCTACGCTGAAAACTACGCATCTCATCTTGCGTGTCCATTGCCGCGAGTTGAACCACGTAGGCATTGGCTGGCAATTGGTTGACCCAAGCTTCGTCTGAGTTAGCGTCTGGTTTCGTTTCAGTTTTTGTAACTGGCTTGGGGTCCTTGGCGACAGCGGCCACCACAGCAGGTTCAGAGGCGGCAGGTGAGGCCATGACCACCGCGGCGCTGGCGGCAGAAGCCGCAGCTTCGGCCTCGCTGGCCACGCGCGCGGCCATATCGGCAGCAGAGGCAACGGAAGCAGCAAGTTCAGCCGCCGCCAAAGCATCAGCACTGGCCGCAGCTGCTGCGCTGGCGGCCTCATCAGGCGCAGCGACCGCAGGAGTGCCGCGCAGCAAATATTTCTTCAACAACTCGGTCTCTTCCAGCACCAAGTCCTTGTACATCAGGCCAAACACGGCGATAGACATCAGCAACACGAACAACACCCACCCCGCACGCGATTTGCGTACTGGGCGTTTGAAAACATCGGTGTCCCCTGACGCCGTCACAGCAGCAGGTGTATTCACCGCCAAGGTGGGTTCACGCGAGGTGTTGACCATCAAAGAGGGTGGTTCTGGCTCTGGCCGTGCCATAGGTGGGATGGACGCGATGGGTGTCGGTGCGGCCTCCAATTGAGGCTCTTGTTTTTTACCAAAGCTGGGCACACGCCAAGCGGTTTTGGTCGGCAAGTTCAGCAACTTGGAAACTGGCGTCACCTCATCGCTGAGTGTGGGGGGCTCTGGCAAGAACGATGGCTCAATCAATGTCGATTCAGGCTCAGGGGCCGTGGCGACCCAATCGGTCAATTTTTGTTTGGCTTCACCCGCTTCTGTCTCGACTTCCCACTTGAGCAAGTTTTTGCCAAACGCATCGACCTTACTTTGGTAGTTGCCGGCACTGTTGATGAGCAAGATCACACTGATGTTGCCTGCAGGAAAGCCATTGACCAAACGGGCCAACAACTGCAATTCAAAGTCTTGCATCAAGATCGAATCGCGGAACAACAAAAAACGGCGAGGTGCATGCTTTTTGTCTTTCTCCAGCGCTTGGTCAAGCGTGATTTCAGACAGGATTTCGTTGAACTTCTGAACCAAGCGTTCAGAGTTGGTAGAACTGCACCACTCGATGTGACTTTCGCCTTTGGCGCGCAGACGCTCTTCAAACAAGCTGCCGTAGTAATCGAGGACCATGTCATGGTCGCTCAGCACGGCGAGATTGATACTGCCTTCGGTCAAGGACTTCAGGAGTATTTCAAATCGCAACCGGTCACCGGGGCTTTGGTAGATGTCAGTCATGCGGGCTCAAACTTCGGGTCTTAAGAGTTCATCAAAGCGCCATTCGAGTCGAATTTCATTTCGTCTGGAATAGAGGGCGATGGTTTGACCACTTCCTGGCCACGA
>CANFKQ010000032.1 GCA_947447405.1 Comamonadaceae bacterium
ATGGTCATGGCCACCACCGCAAAGCCCACTTCTTTGGCACCTTTGATGGCCGCATGAAACGGCGACATGCCTTCTTCAATGTGCCGATAAATGTTTTCTAGCACCACGATGGCGTCATCCACCACCAAACCAATGGCCAGCACGAGAGCCAG
Organism: Comamonadaceae bacterium; assembly: GCA_947447405.1. Classification (GTDB taxonomy): domain Bacteria; phylum Pseudomonadota; class Gammaproteobacteria; order Burkholderiales; family Burkholderiaceae_C; genus Limnohabitans. The sequence goes on from CANFKQ010000032.1 coordinate 153, forward strand.
CATAGTGAGCGTGTTGACGGTAAAGCCAAACATGGCCATCAACGCAAACGTACCAATCAAACACACAGGGATGGTGACCAACGGAATGATGGAGGCTCGCAAAGTGCGCAAGAACACAAAGATCACCAAGGCCACCAGAATGGCGGCTTCCACAATGGTCTGGTAAACGGCTTTGATCGAACGGTCAATGAACACCGAGTTGTCGTTGGCAACTTCAATCTCTACGCCTGGTGGCAAGTTTTCTTTGATCTTCGGGATCATGTTGCGCACTGCCGCGCTCAGGTCCAGCGGGTTGGCAGTGGCATTGCGGATCACGCCTAAGGTGATGGCTTCTTTGCCGTTCAAACGCGTGGCGGTGCGTTCGGCTTGTGGGCCTTGCTCGACGCGGGCGACATCGCCAATACGCACTTGAATGCCGTTAACCGATTTGATGACCACATTGCTGAACTCTTGTGGGGTTTGCAAATCTGTCGAGGCAGTCACGTTGAATTCACGCAATTTGCTTTCAATACGACCTGCAGGCACTTCCACGTTGGAGCGACGCAGCGCATCTTCCACATCTTGCGTGGTGAGCTTGTAAGCAGCCAAACGGTCTGGGTCCAACCAAATGCGCATGGCGTACTTGCGCTCGCCATACACACGCACGTCAGAGGCGCCGGGTGCCGTTTGCAACATGGGCTTGGCAATGCGGTTGGCATAGTCGGTGAGCTGCAACACGTTCAAGGTGTCGGCGCTAAATGACAACCAAATGACCGGGAAGGCATCGGCTTCGACCTTGGCAATCACGGGTTCGTCAATGCCTTGCGGCAGGCGTTGACGCACACGGCTGACTTTGTCGCGCACATCCGCTGCGGCTGAATCGGCATCACGCGACAACACAAAGTTGATGGTGATTTGGCTTTGCTCCTGACGGCTCAACGAGGTGATGACGTCCACGCCTTCGATGCCAGAGAGCGAATCCTCCAACACCTTGGTCACTTGCGACTCCACCACCGCGCTGGAAGCCCCGGTGTATTTGGTCTCCACTGTCACCACAGGGTTGTCGATCTTGGGGTACTCGCGCACGTTCAAGCGGGTGAACGACACCACGCCCACCAACACAATGAGCAAGGACAACACGGTGGCGAACACCGGGCGGCGGATGGATATCTCAGGCAACTGCATGTGAGCTCTTTGCGTTTGGGTTAGCGGCTAGCGGCTTGAGATGCAGCGCTGGCAGAAGTCGAGGCAGAGGCATCAGGCCCCGAAGCGACAGATACAGCACCAGAAGCAGGCGCAGATGCGAGGCTGGCAGGACCACGGCCTAACTCGACCACGCGTAAAGGTGAACCATCTTTTTGCAAACGCTGCTGGCCAGCAATCACGATGGTGTCGCCTTCTGTTAAACCATCCGTGATTTCAACCTGACCACCGCGACGGATGCCCAGTTTCACTTCCACCCTCTGGGACACCAGTTTGGTATCAGGGGGTAACACAGGCGCACTGGCAGCAGCGCTGGCTGAACTAGCAGCAGGTGCAGGCAACTCTGAGGGCGCAATGGCTTTGATGACAAACTGCTTGCCGCCCTGCGGCACGATGGCCTCTTCTGGCACCACCAACGCATTGGGTTTGACGGTAAACACCGCCGTCACACGCGCAAACATGCCGGGACGAAGCGGACCGTTTTGCTCACCGCCCGCGCTGATGCGTGTGCGATCAAACATATTCGCTGGGCACCCCAAACTTTGAGGTGAAGGCAAGGCCACACCTCGGTTCACCACAGCAGCCACCACGGGTGACGATGCCGCAGGTTTGGCGATCACGACAGGGGTTGGTGCTGACGCCGCCGAACTGACAGCTGGTACGGCTTGACCTTTGCCACCGCCAGCCACAATCGGCTCACCCGCTGTGTTTGCCAATACCGCACGCACGCCGATCGAGCGCCCATTGGCATCAATCAGCGGATCGATGGCTTCGACTTTGGCTTTGAACAAGCGGCCGCTGAACGCATCCAGCTTGACCTCAATCGTTTGGCCAGGCTGCACCTTGATTTGGTAGCGCTCGGGCAAGCGGTAGTCCACATACAAGCTGCCGATGTTTTCGAGGTTGATCAGGTCAGCGCCGTCTTTTACGTAGTCCCCCACGTTGACGCTGCGAATACCCACCACGCCATTGAACGGGGCAATCAAACGCATGCGCTCCAAACGGGCGCATGACAAACCGAGCTGGGCATCGGCCACTTGCAAGGCTGCGGCGCTTTCGTCGAGCGATCGTTGTGCAATGAAGTTTTGCGCCACCAGTTCCTGATTGCGTTTGTGGTTGGCCTTGGCAATCGACATCTGAGCCAGCGACTGCTGCACTTCAGCACGCTGCAAGGTGTCATCCATTTGCACCAGCACTTGGCCTGCGCGTACACGCGCGCCATCGGCGAAACCGAGCGACAACACACGGCCTGCAATTTCTGGGCGCAGCATCACGTTTTGTGACGAGCGCAATGTGCCGACAGCCTCTGCATCGTCACGCAAAGTTTGTTTTTTCACTTGGGCGATTTCAACGCCACTGGGACGAGCACCTGTTGCGGCTCCTACATCAGACTTGGGCGCTTGCAGCCACCAAGCTAAGGTCGAGGCCCCCACAATGCCAACGACAGCCACAACGGAATACATCTTTTTAGAGGCCATGAGTGAGATTCTTTTAAGTTGTATTTAAACCAACCTTGCAATGTACCAGCGCACGGTCATAAAAATGCCAAATTTACCTAGGCTTCACACATGCTGTCACCGACTCGACAGGGCCAATTCCACACCTCGGTTAGCCAAGCCATCGGCACGCTCGTTGTCCACATGACCAGCATGTCCTTTGACCCAATGCCACACGATGTCGTGGTCACCTTGATGGGTCAACGCATCGAGCTGCTGCCACAAGTCGGCATTCTTCACCGGCTGCTTGGCCGCAGTTCGCCAACTGCGGGCTTTCCAACCGTGAATCCATTCGGTGATGCCTTTGCGCACGTACTCGCTGTCTAAATACAAAGCCACAACGCAGGGGCGCTTCAACGCGCGCAATGCCTCAATCACAGCCATCAGCTCCATGCGGTTGTTGGTGGTGTCTAACTCACCGCCGAACAGCTCTTTTTCTTGGCCCGAGGGCGAGCGCAGCAAGGCCCCCCACCCACCTGGGCCGGGGTTGCCCTTGCAGGCACCGTCTGTGTAAATCTCTACCGTGTTCATTCCATTCCTTTGGATGCTGTGTTGGACGCCGTCGTCACCACCGCGGCCGCACGCGGCACCGCTTTTTTCCATGCGGGCGACATCAGCCGCAGACCTTGCACGCGCTTGACCGCGACCATGCCGTAGACCGAACCCAAGATGGGCCACCAGCGCACGCCCGCCTGGTCCATCCAATCCCAGCGCTTGAGCCAACGCTCAGTTTTCACCGCGGGGCGGTAGCAACCAAAGCTGGTGGACTCCACTTCAAAACTCAGCAGTTGCAGCCAGTCGCGCAAGCGACGTTGACCAATGAAGTCCCCCACTTGCGAAAAGCCCCGTTTGCAACTCTTACTCAAACCCCACAAACTGTTGGGGTTGAAACCACAAATCACCACGCGCCCCTCAGGCACCAAGACGCGCTCAACCTCCCGCAAGGTGGCGTGTGGGTCGTAGCTCAACTCAAGGGTGTGGGGCAGCACCAACAAGTCCAAGCTGGCACTGGCAAAAGGCAAAGCCTCGTAATTGGTCAACACCACCTCGCGGCCCAAAGGCCAAGGCTCAGGATGTGTATCACTGGCCAGCCAACGGTGTGGCATGCGGTTAGCCTGCAAAGCATTGAGCGCGGAGAAGCCCAATTGCAAGGCGTGAAAGCCAAACACATCGGCCACGGCACGGTCTAAATAAGTTTGCTCCCACGCGCACAAATACTGGCCTGCAGGGGACGCCAGCCAGTCAGGCAAACTATCGTTTTTTAAAGGTGTGGATGACATGAAGCTGATTGCACTGCCCGCGTTCTCTGACAACTACTTGTGGTTATGGCAACAAGACCAACTGGCCGTGGTGGTCGACCCCGGTGATGCGACGCCTTTGTTGCAAGCGCTGGCCAAACAAGGTCTGAAACTTGCCGCGATTCTAGTCACCCACCACCATGCGGACCATGTGGGCGGCGTGCGCGAACTTCACCTCGCCACAGGAGCCCAAGTCTATGGCCCAGCGCGCGAAGATGTGCCGGCGCCTTTCACCCCCGTCATGCACGATGATGTGATTGAACTGCTAGGCCAAACCGTGCAAGTGTTAGATGTGCCGGGCCACACCGCTGGCCATGTGGCTTACTTTTTACCCCATGCACCGCAAAGCCCTGTGCTGTTTTGTGGCGACACTTTGTTTTCAGGCGGCTGCGGGCGTATTTTTGAAGGCACGCCAGCACAAATGCTGGACTCTCTGGATGCATTAGCGGCATTACCCCCGACAACACGCGTGTGCTGCGCCCACGAGTACACTCTCTCCAACTTGCGATTTGCACTTGCCGTAGACCCCAGCAACACCGACTTGCAAACCTACATGGCGCAGTGCCAACAGCTCAGGGCGGAGGGAACGCCTACCCTCCCCGCCCGGCTGAGCACTGAATTGCAAATCAACCCGTTTTTACGGGCTCGACACCCCGATGTGCGACATGCTGTTGCACAGCACGCTGGACTCTCAGCGCTCGAACAAACCGACGATGTGGCTGTGTTTGCAGCCCTTCGCGAATGGAAGAACGATTTCAAATGAGATTTCTATTTACTCTAGTAAGCCTTAGCCTTGTCTTGCTCTCAGGTTGCGCCAACCTCTCCGAACCTGGACAAAGTACAAGCACTGGTAGCTTGAGCCCCATTGCCAAAGGTAATGTCAAGCGCGACGGCGTGGCGCAACTGAACTTGCCCAATGACTTGTGGGAGCGCATCCGCAAGGGCTACCAAATGCCCGAATTGGAAACCGACTTGGTGAATGACCGTACCCAGTGGTACGCCAGCAAACCTGATTACATCCAACGCATGAGCGAGCGATCTAGCAAGTACCTCTATCACATCGTTGAAGAACTCGAAGCGCGCAAGATGCCCACAGAGTTGGCTTTGCTACCCTTTATTGAAAGTGCATTTAACCCACAAGCCGTATCGGGCGCACGTGCCAGCGGCATGTGGCAGTTCATGCCCGCCACCGGTAAAAGCTTTGACCTCAAGCAAAATGCATTTCGCGACGACCGCCGCGATGTGCAAGCGTCCACGCGTGCTGCCCTGGACTACCTAGAGCGCCTGCACAAAATGTTTGGCGACTGGCACTTGGCATTGGCTGCCTACAACTGGGGCGAAGGCAATGTGGGTAAAGCAATTGCACGCAACAAACGCGCAGGTTTACCCACTGGCTACACCGACCTGAACATGCCTATGGAAACACGCATGTACGTACCCAAGCTACAGGCCATGAAAAACATTGTGGGCAACCCGCCTGCTTACAGCATCAACCTACCCAGCATCCCAAACCACCCCTACTTTCAAAGCGTACCCCTACCCCGCGACATGGACGTGAGCGTGGCCGCCAAACTTGCTGATATTTCTGAACAAGACTTCAAAGCCTTGAACCCTTCCGCTCATCGCCCCGTGCTGTTGGCTGCTGGCTCACCCAACATCTTGCTGCCTTGGGACAACGCCGAAGTGTTCCAGCGCAATTACGAAGCCTCCACCTTAGGTCGCATGGCCACATGGACAGCTTGGATTGCGCCCTCCACTATGAAAGTTGCAGATGCAGCAAAGCGCGTGAATATGAGCGAGGCCGACTTCCGCGCCATCAATAACATTCCACCCCGAATGCTTATCAAAGCAGGCTCAGCCGTGTTGGTGCCACGCAGTGCTGGCATGTTGGGTGACGTGACCGCCCAAGTGGCCGATAACGGAAAACTCGACTTGTCGCCCGAAGCCGTGGCCAAGCGCAAAGCTGCAGGTAAAGGTGGCAAGAATGCCAAGGGCGGCACCAAGCTGGCTTCGGCCAAGGAGGGCAAAGGCTATGGCAAAAAGCAAGCCTCTGGTAAGGGCGATAAAAAAGGCGACACCAAGGTCGCCAGAAAATAAGCTGCGCATCACGTAAGGTTTTGCGCCTTCCGTGCTTTAAATTTACGCGTCGCGGCGGTCCACCAATGCGTGGGCAATGGTGCCCAAGTCGACGTACTCCAGCTCACTGCCCACAGGCACGCCACGAGCTAAACGCGTCACTTGCACGCCGCGCTTCTTAAGTGCCTCGCCCAGCACATGCGCTGTAGCTTCGCCCTCAGCAGTGAAATTGGTGGCCAAGATGACTTCTTTCACCACACCATCGCTGGCACGCTCAATGAGTTTTTGCAAGCCTATGTCTTTGGGGCCATAACCATCCAAGGGGCTGATGCGCCCCATCAAAACAAAGTACTGGCCTTTGTAAGCGGCTGTGCGCTCGACAGCAGATTGGTCAGCTGGCGTTTCCACCACACACAAACGGGTAGTGTCTCGCCCTTCGTCCAAACAGGTGTCACAGAGGATCTGGGTCGTGAAGGTATGACAGCTTTCGCAATGCCGCACTTGGCTCGCCGCTTGGTGCAAAGCCTGAGAAATCATCTCAGCCCCCTCGCGGTCATGCTGCAACAGGTGGTACGCCATGCGCGAGGCAGACTTCACACCCACGCCAGGCAAACGACGCAGGGCCTGAATCAGGCCTTCGAGCACAGACGTGTCGCTCATTTAGAAAGGCAGTTTCAGGCCAGGTGGCAAGCCAGCGGTGAGCTTGCTCATCTTGGCTTCGCTGGTCTCGGCAGCTTTGCGCACCGCATCGTTGAAGGCCGCGGCCACTAGGTCTTCGAGCATATCTTTGTCATCAGCCAACAGGCTGGGGTCGATGGTTATGCGTTTAACCTCGTGCTTGCAGGTCATCAAAACCTTGACCAAGCCCGAACCTGATTCACCCGTCACTTCGACGAAAGCCAATTCATCTTGTGCCTTTTTCAAATTTTCTTGCATGGCCTGAGCCTGCTTCATCAGGCCCGAGAGTTGTCCTTTGTTGAACATGATTTTTTCCCTTTTACAAACTAAAAACTTAAAGAGGCTTGATGCTGCCCGGCACGATTTTGGCGCCGTAGTCACGCATCAAACTTTGAACATATGCATCGTTAAGGATGATGGCTTCGGCCCCTGCTTGGCGCTGTGCAGCAGCAGCGGCATTGCGTTTGGCAGGACTGTCTTGCACGCGGCCAATTTCGACCGTTAAGCGCACAGGGTAGCCAGCGCTTTCGAGCGCTTTTTGCAAACGCTCGCGGCTCATGTTGCTGTTAAGCGACTCGCGCTCAACGCGAAGCATCCATGTATCGGTGTCACGCGCCACCAGTTGTGACTGCAAACCCAGCTCACGCACCAAGGCGTTGATGGTTTCGGCGGCAGACATTTCCATCACCAGCTTGTGCCAAAACTCTCCCTCGGGCGTGCTCACAATTTGCAGCACTTCGGTGGTGGGCATTTGCGGCTCAAGTGCAGCACTGGGCTCGGCTTGTTGCCGCACGGGCATGGCCACCACTGCTGCGTCTGAATCGTGGTCGTAGCTGGGACTATTCGCACCCTCTGGGTCGTAGCTTGGGTCATCTTCCCAAGGTGCTAGCTCGCGCAGCTGCATGTCACGCACAGGCAAGGCTTGCACGGGAGCGGCGGGTTGCGATTCGAGTTGGCGTGACGCAACAACAGGCGATGCTGGCGGCACTTGAGCCACCGACTGGGCAACGGCGGCTGGAGCTAGCTTGATCTCGCTAGTCGCTGGCACAGACGCAACAGAGGCAGGCGCCGAAGTGGCGCGATGCGGATTAATTAGAGTTTTTTTTTCAGCCGAGGCCGAAGCAAAGTTTGCAGCTTGAGGTTTGAACGCCAGCAAGCGCAGCAGCACCATCGTGAGTGCGGCGTATTCGTCAGGTGCTAGCCCCAACTCTTGGCGGCCATGCAAACTCAGGCTGTAAAGCAGCTGGGTTTCGTCGGGAGGCATCACGCCAGCCAAACGGGCGATCTCAGCAGCCTCGGGGTCGGCGGCATCGCCCTCACCCATATCAGGCACAGCCTGCAACACGGCCATGCGTTGCAACACCATCGACATGTCTTCTAGCGTGGCCGCGGCACTCAGACCATTGAGGCGCAAGGCCTCCGAGGTTTCCACCACCGATTTACCGTCGCCATGGGTCAAAGCATCGATCAGGCGAAACACATGCGAGCGGTCAGCACTGCCCAGCATTTGACGGACAGCCGTTTCTTGCAATTGACCACCGCCATAGGCAATGGCTTGGTCGGTCAAGCTCAGCGCGTCACGCATCGAACCACGAGCGGCACGGGCCAACAAGCGCAAGGCTTGTGGCTCTGAGGCAATATTTTCTTGGCCCAACACATGGCCTAAGTGCTCCAGCACAGTTTCGGGAGCCATTGGGCGCAGGTTGAACTGCAAGCAGCGCGACAACACAGTGACTGGCACTTTTTGTGGGTCAGTCGTAGCGAGCACAAACTTCAAATATTCGGGTGGCTCTTCCAGCGTCTTCAACATCGCGTTGAAGGCGGTGTTGGTGAGCATATGCACCTCGTCAATCATGAAGACTTTGAAGCGGCCTTGTACAGGTTTGTAAACGGCTTGCTCCAGCAAGCTTTGCACTTCGTCGACGCCACGGTTGGAAGCTGCGTCCAACTCGGTGTAATCGACAAAGCGACCAGCATCAATGTCGGTGCAGGCTTGGCACACGCCACAAGGGTTGGCAGTGATGCCACCTGTGCCGTCCACACCTTGGCAATTGAGAGATTTAGCCAGCACGCGCGACACGGTGGTTTTGCCCACGCCGCGTGTGCCGGTGAACAAATACGCGTGGTGCAAACGCTGGGTCGTCAGGGCATTGGTCAGCGCTCGTACGACGTGCTCTTGCCCCACCATTTCCGTGAAGGTTTTTGGGCGATATTTGCGGGCGAGCACGAGGTACGACATAAGCTAAGCATTCTATGTGACCTACAATAGATCCTGACGGGCCTCCTCACATGGTGAAGCGGCCAACTGGGTCAGGCGGGGAACCGAGCAGCCCTAACTGTGGAGCCAGTGCTGAGGGCCAGGCCCGTCACCTTTTTTTTCTTTATTCGCTAAAGAAAACCTCAACCCGAACCGATACGGGTGTGATGGCCGAAGAAACGACCCCTGCAATACAAGATCCAACGCGCACGACTGATGTGCCCGAAGGCACTGCTGCGCCCGCAGTCGCTTCAAGCGAACCAGAGGCCCCTCAAGAACCCGACACCATTCAGCCGTTGATCGACAAAGCGCTTCAAACCATTCAGCATGAGGTAGACAACGAAGACCTGGGTAAGTTCTTGCGTGCCCACATCAAAACATTACGCGAAGAGTGGGATGCGCTGTCTGAAACTGCCAAAGACACGTATGTGCACATGATGACGTCGCAATTGGTACTGCGCAAAGCTGCAGCGACGCGCATCAAAATTTATGATGAATTCAAATTACCCGTGCCATCGGCGCAAACCACTTTTTTTGAGTCAATCCAACAGACACAAATCAAGCCAAAGAAACGCAAACCCGTGCTGTTGATGCCGCCTAATTTGCGGCCTACTTATTCCCTAAAGAAGTAGTTTTGGCCGAAAGATAGTCAGCCAAACTGGCGTTACTCAAACGCACACCACTGGTGCCACTGTCTTTGGCCACGGCACCACGAATTTGTTTAATCAGCAGTCCTTTCACGTCACTTTGCATGGCTTGCGTGCGTAAGACCACGTAGCGCACTTGCGCTTTGGCTGCGTCCATGTTTGATTCGGACATGGCTTGCAGCCACAAGCCATCGTCACGCTTGCCCGCCTCTAACTCGCGCAAGACCAAAGCGCGAACCATGTTGGAAGTTAGCTGAGACATAAATGTGCTCCAAATAAACAAAGGATGCAGCAATTCTGCCAGTTGAAGTAGTAAATTCAACAAGTCAACTTTTGCAAAACACACCTATGCCCGAACTGCTTGGCTCCGACGCCTACGCCCCCAAAGAAATTGCCCTCAAAGTCGAAACTGTGGGCGTGACCAAAGCGCACATGGCCACTATGCCCTTGGTCATGTTAGGCCTGTTAGCAGGCGCATTCATTGGCTTGGGTGGTTTGTTTTTTGTCATCGTCAAGTCCGATACCACTCTGAGCTTTGCTGTCAGTCAACTGCTGGGAGGTTTTGTGTTTTGCCTTGGCCTCATCTTGGTGGTCATTGCTGGGGCCGAGCTGTTCACGGGCAACAACTTGTTAGCCATGGCATGGGCGGATGGGCAAATTACCAGCCGCGAATTGCTGCGTAACTGGATGTGGGTGTGCGCAGCCAATTTTATGGGTACCACGGGCCTCGCGCTTTTGGTGTACCTGAGCGGTCACACGCACGGTAATGGTGGTGCGATTGGAGCAACCGTATTGAAAATTGCACTAACCAAGCAAAACTTGGCTTGGCACGAGGCTTTTTTCAAAGGCGTGCTGTGCAACGTGTTGGTGTGCATGGCCGTGTGGATGGCAATGGCAGGCCGCAGCGTGATGGACAAAGTGATTGCCATCATCTTTCCCATCACCGCCTTTGTGGCCGCCGGGTTTGAGCACAGCATTGCCAATATGTACTTCATGCAGCTCGCGCTAATCATTCAACACTTCGAACCAGCCACCTCAGGCAATGCACTTAGCATGGCGGGTATGTTTGGCAACTTAGCGCCAGTGATTTTGGGTAATTTAGTAGGCGGCAGCGTCTTTGTTGGCTTGGTCTACCACCTCATCTATCGCGTGGCAGCTGCCGCACAGCCAGTCACACCGCCACTGATCGAGAATAATTAATCGTTAATGGGGGCGTTCATCGCCTCTTCCATTCCTTGCAGTAGGGTTTCGGCTTCATGAGCTCCGGACAGGCCCACTTGACGGTTGAAGATAAAAAATGGCACACCTGTGATGCCCATTTCACGTGCGGCCTTGTCGCTGTCAATGGTTTGGCTGTGCAACGCCGAGTTTTGCAAATGTGCTTCAGCCACTGCGCGGTCCATACCTGCGGATTCGGCAATATCCATCAACACTGAGGCTTCGGTTAAGTCGCGGCCTTCTACGAAATAAGCTTTGAACAAAGCTTCCAGCATCGCGTCTTGCGCCATTCCGGGCTCGGACACCGCAATCAGACTGTGCGCCACTACAGTATTGGGCTGGTGCGTGATGCGATCAAACGCAAATGCAATGCCGACCTGTTTGCCCACTGCCGCAATGTGCTCATATTTAGCAACGCCACCAGCACCAAACTTGTTGAATACATAGTCAACGCGGGGCATGCCTTCAGGGGGTAGATCCGGATTGAGCTGATAGGTGTGCCAGCTCACTTCTGGGTCTACGTCAGGGTGCTGAACGGCCAAAAGTGCCAAAGCCCGCTCTAATCGACGTTTACCCACGTAACACCATGGGCAAACAATATCCGAAACGACATCAATGGTGAGAGTTTTCATAGGGGTACTTGGTTTCTGCCACAATGCCCCAACTGTAGCTCTATCGCCAATTGAAAGAGGAAATCACCATGGCCAGCGATTTGATTAAACACATTACTGACACTAGCTTCGAAGCTGATGTCCTGCAAGCAGACAAACCTGTACTGGTTGACTACTGGGCTGAGTGGTGCGGTCCTTGCAAAATGATTGCGCCTATCTTGGACGAAGTGGCCACTGCCTACGAAGGCAAGCTGCAAATCGCAAAGATGAATGTTGACGAAAACCGCGACATCCCAGGCAAGCTAGGCATTCGTGGTATCCCTACCCTGATGGTGTTCAAAGGTGGCCAACTGGCTGCCACCAAAGTAGGCGCCATGAGCAAAGCCCAATTGACCGCCTTCATTGACCAACAACTGGCGTAATTCGTCAGCCTGATCAAACAGTCCAATCGACAACCCACAAAGCCCGCAGATCTTTTGATTTGCGGGCTTTTTTCCTGCCATAATCTATTTCGAATTCACGTTGCGGCCCATGAGGCTATTCGACTCCCCATCAGGGCATGAATTCCGGTCCAGAGGTATTTCTCTCCTCGCTCCGACCTCCCCTCCCCAATTTTTTAACGAACTCCCTACTGGAGTCCCAAGATGCATCTGAACGAACTCCAGGCACTGCACGTGTCTGAAGTGCTGAAACAAGCCGAAGAACTCGAAATCGAAAACACAGGCCGCATGCGCAAGCAAGAGCTGATGTTTGCCATCATCAAAAAGCGCGCCCGCGCTGGCGAACAAGTGTTTGCCGACGGCGTCCTCGAAATTTTGCCCGATGGCTTTGGCTTCTTGCGCAGCCCCGACACCAGCTACACCGCTTCGACAGACGATATCTACATCAGCCCAAGCCAAGTGCGTCGCTTTAACCTGCACACCGGCGACATGATTGAAGGCGAAGTGCGCATCCCCAAAGACGGCGAGCGCTACTTTGCACTGACCAAGCTCGACAAGGTCAACGATGACCTGCCTGAGAACAACAAGCACAAGGTCATGTTCGAGAACTTGACCCCGCTGTTCCCCCGCGAACAGATGAAACTCGAGCGCGAAATCAAGGGTGAAGAAAACATCACCGGCCGCATCATCGACATCATTGCGCCCATCGGCAAAGGCCAACGTGCCTTGGTCGTGGCCCCTCCCAAGAGCGGTAAAACCGTGATGATGCAGCACATTGCCCACGCCATCGCGGCCAACTACCCCGATGCCCACATGATGGTGTTGTTGGTGGACGAACGCCCAGAAGAAGTGACAGAAATGCAGCGTTCGGTCAAAGCCGAAGTGATTGCCTCTACCTTTGACGAACCCGCCGCACGTCACGTGCACGTGGCAGAAATGGTGATTGAACGCGCCAAGCGTTTGGTAGAGCTGAAAAAAGATGTGGTCATCTTGCTCGACTCCATCACCCGCCTCGCCCGCGCTTACAACAACGTGGTGCCCTCATCAGGCAAAGTGTTGTCAGGTGGTGTGGACTCCAACGCCTTGCAACGCCCCAAGCGCTTCTTTGGTGCAGCCCGCAAAGTGGAAGAAGGTGGCTCACTCACCATCATCGCAACAGCTTTGGTCGACACCGGCAGCCGCATGGACGAAGTGATTTTTGAAGAATTCAAAGGCACGGGTAACTGCGAAATTCACCTCGACCGCCGCTTGTACGAAAAGCGCGTGTTCCCAGCGATTCAACTCAACCGCAGCGGAACACGCCGCGAAGAGTTGTTGCTGCCACCCGAAATCTTGTCAAAGACCCGCATCCTGCGACAGTTCATGTACAACATGGACGAAATCGAGTCCATGGAAATGGTGTTGAAGAGCATGAAGGCCACCAAGTCCAACGTCGAGTTCTTCGACATGATGCGTCGCGGCGGGTAAACAGTCTTCGATAGCGCGCCGATTAATTCGGCACCAAAAACTCCCGACTGATACTTGCACCAATCTCATTCACGCGGTCCAAGAACTGCGTGAGGTAGGCGTGCAGGCCGTTGGCCAAAATTTCGTCAATGCGGCTAAATTCCATTTCGGCACAGAGCTTGCCTGCGCGGCGATAGCTTTCTAAAGAGCGGTCGTCCGACACCATCGAAATGTTATTGACCACTTCGTTCAAGCATGCGTGCAAAGAGCGCGGCATATCGGCACGCAGAATCAACAGCTCGGCCACGCGCTCGGGGTGAATCACATCGCGGTAGACCTTGCGGTAAATCTCAAAGCCCGACACGCTGCGCAAAATCGCGCTCCAGTGGTAGAAGTCGTGTTGCTCGGTTTTCTCGCTGCCATCGGCAAAGAGGTCGCCATGCACGGCGTGGAACTTCACATCCACCAAACGCGCGGTGTTGTCGGCGCGTTCAAGGAAAGTGCCCAAACGCATGAAGTGCAAGGCTTCATCCATCAGCATGGTGCCCACGGTCACGCCGCGTGAGAGGTGCGAACGGAATTTGACCCATTCAAAAAACTCACCGGGGTCGCTCTCGAGCAAACCACTCTTCAAGATGCGGTTGAGTTCCAACCAAGTTTGGTTTTGTGTTTCCCACACTTCGGTGGTGAGACTACCGCGCACGGCACGCGCGTTCTCACGCGCAGCGCGCAAGCACGAGATGATGGAAGACGGGTTGTTCTCATCCTTCACCATGAACTCCATCACGCGTTGCGGTGTGATGTCGCCATGACGGGCTTGGTAGGCAGGCAACAACTCGCTGATAGACAGCAAACCTTCCCAGCCCAGCAAGGCAACTTCGGCAGACTGTGGCAGCAAAGAGGTTTGGTAGTTCACGTCCAGCAGGCGTGCGGTGTTTTCGGCCCGCTCGGTATAGCGGGACATCCAAAACAAGTGGTCAGCGGTACGGCTCAGCATTGTTAAACCTCAAGAATCCATGTGTCTTTGGTGCCGCCGCCTTGGGACGAGTTCACCACCAGTGAGCCTTCTTTCAGCGCCACGCGGGTCAAACCGCCAGGCACCATTTGCACGGTCTTGCCGCTCAACACGAAGGGGCGCAAATCGATGTGGCGCGGTGCGATGCCGCTTTCCACATACGTGGGGCAGCTCGACAAGCTCAGCGTCGGTTGCGAGATATAGCCATCGGGCTTGGCCAATAGCACTTGACGGAACTCTTCAATCTCAGCCTTGGTCGCTGCTGGCCCTACCAGCATGCCGTAGCCACCAGCGCCGTGAACTTCCTTCACCACCAGCTTGTCCAAGTTAGCCAGCGTGTAGGCCAAGTCGTCTTTCTTACGGCATTGGAAGGTCGGTACGTTGTTGAGAATGGGCTTCTCACCCAAATAAAACTCAATCATTTGCGGCACATAGGGGTAGATCGACTTGTCATCGGCAATGCCAGTGCCCACGGCGTTGCAAATGTTCACATGGCCTGCGCGGTACACATCCATCAAACCTGCGCAGCCGAGTGTGGAGGTGGAGCGGAACACGCGGGGGTCTAGGAAATCATCGTCCACGCGTCGGTAAATCACATCCACGCGCTTGGGGCCGCGTGTGGTGCGCATATAGACGAAGTTGTCTTTCACAAACAGGTCTTGGCCTTCGACCAACTCCACGCCCATTTGTTGGGCCAAGAAAGCATGCTCAAAGTAGGCGCTGTTGTACATGCCAGGCGTGAGCACTACCACGGTGGGATTGTCGGTAGTGGATGGGCTGCTGGCACGCAAAGTTTCGAGTAACAAGTCGGGGTAATGCGCCACAGGGGCCACGCGATGTTGGCTGAACAACTCGGGAAAGAGTCGCATCATCATCTTGCGGTCTTCCAACATGTAGCTCACACCGCTGGGAACACGTAAGTTGTCTTCGAGCACGTAGTACTCACCGTTGCCTTGAGCGTCGGGCGCCCGCACGATGTCGATGCCGCTGATTTGCGAATACACCTTGTGCGGTACATCCACACCGTGCATCTCAGGGCGATACTGCGCATTGTTCAAAATCTGCTCACTCGGAATGAGCCCAGCCTTGAGGATGTTTTGTTCGTGGTAAACGTCGTGAACAAACAGATTCAACGCATTCACACGCTGCACCAAACCCTGCTGCATGCTTGTCCACTCGTGGGCAGGAATGATGCGGGGAATCAGATCAAATGGAATCAAGCGTTCCGTGCCTGCACCGTCTTCGTCCTTGTCGCCGTAAACCGCAAAGGTGATACCGACGCGACGAAAAATCATCTCGGCTTCTTCGCGCCTGTCGCGCATGGTCTGTGGATCTTGGCGCTTGAGCCAGTCCAAGTAGTTCCGATAGTGGGGGCGCACCGCGCTGTCGATAAACGGCAGCTGGGCATACATCTCATCAAACTTGTGCATCTTAGGAACTCCTGGCATTTCTTACGCAAATTGAGTGCCAACCCTCAGAATACGTGTTGCCAGTATCGCTGTCTTTGATTTCTCTCACATTGCACCAAATTGGGTTGGCTACTTTGCCATATTGATGCACCACAACGAGGCGTCTGCACCACTTGCACCCCTAAATCGCTGTAACGCCGCAAAACATCTGGCCTTGGGTGGCCAAACCGATTGCGATAACCGGCTTGCACAATGGCGACGCGGGGATCAACTGCTTCTAAAAAAGCCTGCGTAGACGACGTGGCACTGCCGTGATGCGGGACCAGCAGCCAATCGGCTTGCAAGACTTGGCCACTTTCAAGCAGGGTGTGCTCTTGTGCCGCTTCGATGTCGCCAGCCAGCAAAGCCGACACTGTTCTGCGTTTGTCTTGTAGGGCATGTGTGTGGTGTAAAGCTGCATTGCCTGTGCTGCTAGGCTGCAAACGCGAAGCCGTCACACGCAGCACACAGCTCAGCGCGTTCGGTTTGAGCTTGCGTTCGTAGTCAGCCGCGCTTGGGTGCAACACCTCAAACCGCACACCGTCCCACACCCACGATTGCCCGCGCTCACATCGCTGCATGCTGCCTAGCTGTTGCAATGGATGTTCTAAAGCAATCGACGTCAATACGTCCGCCAGAGGTTGCATGGCCATCACCGCTGGCGCCCCGCCGCTGTGGTCGCTGTCTTGGTGACTGATGACGATACGGTCTAGCCGCTCACCCCACGCACGCAGCAAGGGTACAAGTACACGCTGGCCTGCATCGGTCTCGGCCGAGTAACGCGGACCTGTGTCGTACAGCATGCTGTGCTTAGCCGTGCGCACTAACACCGCATGGCCCTGCCCCATGTCTGCGGCCACCAGTTCAAACGTGCCGTGTGCGGGGCGCGGGGTTTGCCAGCTGAGCACGGGCAGCACCAAGGCCACACCCAACCAGCGCAGCCACATGGGCACGCGCATGACCCACACTCCAATGCCCACCAGCGCTACACACCCTGCCCATAAGGGCGCAGCAGGCGCAGACCATTGCGCCCATGACACACCGGCGCAAGCTTTGAGCGCCCACACCAAAAGCTGCAAAGCCTCAGCAGCTACGCTCCATGCAAATGGCAACACCAGCCCCAACATACACAGTGGCGTGACCACCAAGGTCACCCACGGCACGGCCAACAAATTGGCGAACAACCCCACCACGGACACTTGGTGAAACAGCAACAAAGTAAGCGGAGCCAAACACACACTCATCAGCCACTGCTCGCGCCACATGCGTTGCGCAGAAGCCCATGCATAAATAAGCAAACGCCCTCGCCTTTTCAGCTGCTGGTCTTGCTCTGCCATCGGATCAAACGCATTCAATGTCTCTGCGCCAGACGCAAACAAAAACCCCACCGCCACAAAGCTCAGCCAAAACCCCGCTTGCATCAAAGCCCATGGATCTAGTGCCAGCACCACGGCGCACACAGTCAGCCACACCTGCATCAAGGGCCAACGCAAGCCATAGCCACGCAGCACTGACACCACAGCCAGCATCCACACCGTGCGCTGCGCAGGCACACCCCAGCCAGTGAATACGGCATATGCCAGCGCCACAAATACCGCACATACGCTCGCGGCGATGGGCGCAGGCAACCACAAGCTCCAAGGCTTGCGAGACGACCACACATCACTGCGCCGCCACAACCAGCCCACGGACAAAGCTGCCAGCCACGCGAGACCCGTGATGTGCAAGCCTGAAATCGCCATGAGGTGCGCCACACCCGTGGCACGAAATACATCCCAGTCCGCACGCTCAATCGCAGCTTGGTCACCCACCAGCAAGGCCCCCACAATGCCAGCCAACGCGCGGTCGGACACCTGAGCGTCAACGGCGCTGCGCACACGCTGACGCAACCGATCCACGGGGTGTGCCCATGTACGACCCAACCATTGCGGCGGCGTGTCTTTGGCACCATTTCGGACATAGCCCGTGGCCTGCAAGCCCTGCTCCCACAACCACAGCTCGTAATCAAACCCGTGTGGGTTGATATGACCATGCGGCGCTTTGAGGCGCACCGCGAATTGCCAGCGGTCGCCTGGACGCAAGTCTGCAGGCGGTGATTGCACTTTATCGTCGCTGCCGTTCAATCGGTTGCCATACCAACCCAGCAGCAACTGCGGCGGCAGTTGGACCGGCCCACCATCCGTGTCGCGAGCCGACTCCACCTCGAACCGAAACCGCGCACTGTCTTCCATGCGCTGCGGCAAATTGGCCACGATGCCCACCACTTGCAAAGTGCGAACTTCAAGTGCGGGGTTCAAAGCGCTTTGAGCAAAGTGACTGGCCCGTACGCCTGCTTGCGCAAAGGCCAACACACCCGCCAACACACACCAAAAAGCAGCTTTCAACCAAGTGCCTACCGGCACCCGCCGCGTTGCGAGATACGCCAGCAAAAAAACCGCAACGCCCAAACCCAAATACACATCCCCCGCCCACAACTGCGCCTGCTGCAACTGCAAAGCCGTGCCCGCAATCCAGCCTAAGGCCCAAGGTGTGATGACAGAAAACATGGCCGCATGTTCGGCGCAACACAGCGGTATGTGGGCGATACCCACTCACAAGTTAAAAAGCCCCAACCATGCGGCAGGGGCTTGATGCATCTAAGAGGTGTTGGGTTTAGCCCGCAGCCGCCTTAGCGCCACCGCACACTTCTTTCTTCAAAGCGGCCAAATAGGTGTTGGGGCGAATCGGGTATTCGCGTGGGCGCCACTCTTGCACATCATCAGACGACACTTCTTTACCCTTGCCCATTTGCTTGTCAAAGTAGCTCACCGACAGGCGCACCACCGTATCGTTCTTGCAGTACATGCGCACACGCAACATCATCGATTTGTAGTTTTCGCCAGTGGGCGTTTTGTCGCCTTTGGGCAAATCGGTCAGCACCCATGCGTAGCGGGACACATGCACGGGCATGACTGCTTCTTTGTCGAAGTAGTACGTGGCTTCGTCTTCCTTCACCAACTCGCTCCACTCGGCCGAAGCTGGCCCGGCCCAAGCCAGCAAGCTGGCAAGCACGAAAGCAACAACAGAAAAATGGCGTGAACGCATGGTAAATATGAAGAATAAAACTGACTTGTCTAGGGTATCGGCAGGGCCTCAGAAAACTTGAGCAAGAAATGCGCACCACTTTGGCGCGCAAGTGGGACTGCGCTATGAAATATGTCTACAGGTTTGGGGGAATGCCAGTTTGACTCATACCTCGCTTAATGTTTCCTTGGTCGTCATACAAACCGCTCAGCTTTCCACCAATCATGTCGTGCGTTCCTGCAAACGATTCAATCAGCTTGTCTTGCCAACTTCCTGCTTCATAGGGTGTGCCAAATTTAGAGGCATCGGGTATCGCAACTGTCCTGCCATACATAATTTTTAAACCTCATACAAGCTGCGATAGCTCGGATGTGCTGTGTCTTACCTGCTGAATACGTTTCGTATGGAACAGAGGAAAGCCATTCCCCATAGCCCTCTCGCAAATTAACATCGCCGCCACACTGGATGAAGTCTGATCGTCTACTTTCCTGCGTCATCCCCTCCTTGACCCAGTGGGCTCCGTAGGGTTTGGGGTGCATCAGAGCCTCATAAGACTCTTTCGGGCAATAAGTAAACAGTCCCAACGGGTCTCCGGTTGCACAAGATGCGTAACAACCTGACAAGATCATGCATGCTGTCACCGCTAAAAGAAGAAATTTCATTTTGCAGCTCCTAACAAAACACCAATCGCATTCCAAACCTGAGGTGGCAAACCTTGTGCTGCCGCGAATGGGACCGATGGAAGAATTGCAGTTGTCGTTACAGCTTTGTTATAGACCGTCTGCTCCGTTTGACTCATACCTCGCTTAATGTTTCCTTGGTCGTCATACAAACCGCTCAGCTTTCCACCAATCATGTCGTGCGTTCCTGCAAACG
>CANFKQ010000033.1 GCA_947447405.1 Comamonadaceae bacterium
GCGACGCTTTTGCATGTCTTCTTCAGACAGCACGGTTTCGTCCAAACCGAATTCTTTCATCAAGGCGCGTTCTTTGGCCTTGCTGATTTTCATGCGCAGTGGCTTGACTTTTTCTGCACCGACTTCGACCACGGGCTCTTCGCCCACAAGGTCGGCCTCGATGTCACTCATGTCTTCGTCATCGCCACCGACTTTTTTGCCTTTGGCTTTGGTGGTCTTTTTGGCGGGGGCTTTTTTGCCGGCCGCTTTGGGGGCATGGGCGTCTACGGCCGATGTCTTTTTCTTCGTGTCTTCAGCTTTTGGAATTGATTTCACGACGGGTTTTGTAACTGGCTTTTCAGCAGCTTTTGTTTTCGATGCGGGCACTGACTTGGCTTTCGTTGCGGGCTTGGCTACTGGTTTAGCAGCGGTTTTGACTGCCGGTTTGGCAGCCGTTTTTGCAACGGGTTTTGCGACTGGCTTGGTAACTGCTTTGGCTGCGGCTTTGACGATAGTTTTGGCAACCACCTTCTTGGCCACAGGTTTGGCAGGCTTCTTGGAATTGCGGTCAACAGGCATGAAAACTCCTAGACATCAAAGAAACAAATACACAGCGCCGTAAAAACCCGGCGCGGGAAAAAGGAAAAGGGGGGTGAAGTGTGAACCTCTAGAAGCAAGCGGATTGGGCGAACATTTGGAATGCAGTCCTTGCGGTGAGGTGGCGAGTCGTGCGCTTGTGTCACGGTTAGCCGGGCCCGGAGGTGCTGCTGTCGCACTTGCTAAATATGGATTATACCTAAAACGGCAGCCTTGGATGAGCCGCAGGCGCGTCAGTCTTGGCTTTCGACCAGTTTTTGCGGAATCAGACCCAGTTGGCGTCGACGCTCAAACAAGGCTTTGTAGCGCTGCATGGCTGTCGGGTCGGCGGCGGCCTCTGCAATGGCTTCTTTCATTTGGGCATCTAGGCTTTCAAACAAAATTTTGTTCAAAATTCCGCGCAGCTCTAGATGGGCTTCTTTTTGTAGCGCCGCAGGCGACAGGGCATCAGGCATGGGATTGCCTTCGTCGTCGAGCAGGGGTTTGAACGACGAGGCCATGACACGCAATGCCATGTCTTCAGACTCGTGCTCGTGTATGCCTTCTCGCAGTGCGCCCCAAGGCTGGTTGCCATGCTCGTGGTGCTGGTGGTCCAGCCACACAAACAACGGGCCGTGAGGTGGGGCCAGTTCGCACAAGAGATTGTGGTCTTCAGTAGATAGGTCTTCCCACAGTTCCATGTGTGTGAGCAGCAAGCGCACGGCATGGTCGGCGCGCCCTTGCGGAATGAGGCGTGTGCCGCGCTTGTAGGTCTTGGGTGCGTAAGAGTCGCGCGGTTTGAATTTAGATGATTTTTTAAATTCACCTGAGCGTGCGGGGGCCGCCGCGGGGGCGGCGGGCATCCATAGATCTTGCAGTTCGTGATTACCTAAGTCGGCTAGTTCGGCAATTTCGCTCAGCAACTGGCGCTTGAGCGCGCCATCGGGCAAAGCCATCCACATCGGCTTTGCATTGCTCGCCATGTGGGCGCGGCCCTCGGCGGTGTGCAGGTCGCAGCCTTCGCGGGCCACTTCGATGAGAAAGCGGCTCAGCGGCATGGCTTCGGTCACGCAGTGGGCAAAGGCTTCTTTCCCAAACTCGCGGATGTAGCTGTCGGGGTCGTGCTCTTGCGGTAAGAATAAAAACTTCACACTGCGCACATCGGTGGCGTAGGGAATAGCGCCATCTAGTGCTTTGCGTGCGGCGCGGCGACCTGCGCCATCGCCATCAAAGCTGAACACCACGTTGTCTGTGAACCGAAACAGTTTTTGCACATGGTCTGTCGTGCACGCCGTGCCCAGTGTGGCCACTGCGTTCGGAAATCCCAGCTGAGCCAAGGCGACCACGTCCATGTAGCCCTCGGTCACCAGCACGTAGCCGGCGTCGCGCAATGCGTTGCGGGCTTCAAACAAGCCATATAACTCGCGGCCTTTGCTGAACACGGGTGTTTCAGGTGAGTTCAAATATTTGGGCGTACCTTCAAATAACACACGGCCACCAAAGCCAATGCATTCGCCCTTGACGTTGCGGATGGGGAACATCACACGGTCGCGGAAACGGTCGTAGCGTTTTTCTTCTTCGCCGTCTTCTTGGTTCACGATGACCAAGCCGCTCTCTGCGAGCAGCGGGTCTTGGTAGTCGGGGAACACGCTGGCCAAGCTGCGCCAACCTTCGGGGGCGTAGCCCAAGCCAAACTGTTTGGCGATTTCGCCGCTCAGGCCACGGCCTTTGAAATATTCAATCGCTTTGGGCGAGTTGCGTAAATGCTTACGGAACGATTCGCCTGCTTTTTCCAGCACGTCGGTCAGCGTGGCTTGTTTTTGACGTTGTTGCGCCGCACGCTCGCGGTCTTGGGGCGAGGCATCGTCTTCGGGCACTTGCATGCCGATGTTTTGCGACAAGTCCTTCACCGCCTCAACGAAAGTCATGCCCGCATGCTCCATCAAGAAGCCGATGGCATTGCCGTTTTTGCCGCAACCAAAACAATGGAAAAACTGCTTGGCGGGGCTCACCGAAAACGAGGGTGACTTTTCGCCGTGGAACGGGCACAGCCCCATGAAGTTGGCTCCGCCCTTTTTGAGCTGCACATAGCGGCCCACCACCTCGACAACGTCGACGCGGGCTAAAAGCTCTTGAATGAAGGACTGGGGAATGGCCATATGTGAAAAGGGTGAAGCCTGATTTTAGGCTTCACCCTTTTTGAAGATTTTGAAGAACGTTTTGGCTTACTTAGGTGCCAAACGAATCGCGCCATCTAAACGAATCACTTCGCCGTTGAGCAAATCATTTTCAAAGATGTGTAGGACCAGCTTGGCGTAGTCTTGCGGTGTACCCAAGCGTGAAGGGAAGGGCACGCCAGCAGCGAGTGCGTCTTGCACGTCTTGGGGCATCCCAAACAGCATGGGGGTGCCCATGATGCCGGGGGCGATGGTCATGTTGCGAATGCCGTTTCGGGCCAAGTCGCGTGCGATGGGCAAGGTCATGCCCACAATGCCGCCTTTGGATGCGCTGTAGGCAGCTTGACCAATTTGGCCGTCGTAGGCGGCCACAGAGGCGGTGGAGATCAACACACCACGCTCGGCTGTGGCTTCGGGTTCGTTGTGACACATGGCCTCAGAGGCCAAGCGAATCATGTTGAAGCTGCCAATGAGGTTGATGGTGATGGTTTTGCTGAAGGAGGCCAAGGCGTGTGCGCCGTTTTTGCCCACAGTTTTTTCGGCAGGGGCAATGCCCGCGCAGTTGACCAAGCCCATGAGCTTGCCCAATGACACGGCTTTGGCCACTACGGCTTTGCCGTCGACCTCGTTGCTGACATCACATTTCACAAAAGCGCCGCCAATCTCTTTGGCCACAGTTTCGCCTTTGTCGGCTTGCATGTCAGCGATGACCACGATGCCGCCTTTGGCGGCCAGCGCACGTCCCGTGCCCTCGCCCAAGCCGGATGCGGCGCCGGTGACGATGAAAACTTTGCCTTTGATGTCCATGAAGGTCTCCAGAATTTTTGAAAGTATCTTTACGTTTACGTAAACGTCAATTATGCGGGATGACTATGGCTTGCGACGTGCATCTAGGACAATCCCTAGTGATGAAAGATTTTTGTTGAGGTTTTTGCATGAATTCGGGTTTGTTATCTGTGGCCCCCAGCTTGCGTGGCTTGATCTTGGTTGGGACGTTGGCTGTGTTGGCGGGTTGCGCCTCACATGTGCCTTTGGCGCCAGTGGATGGTGGTCATCCAGGCACGCCAGTGGCCAAGCGTGCGCCCAAATTTGGGTTGGCCTTGGGCGGCGGCGCTGCACGTGGTTTTGCGCACGTGGGCGTGATTCAGGTGTTGGAAGAAGCGGGTATCAAACCCGACTTGGTGGTGGGCACCTCGGCTGGTAGCGTGGTGGCGGCGTTTTATGCCAGCGGCAAAGACGGTGCGCAGTTGCAAAAAGCTGCCGAGACGATGGAAGAAGCCACCATCACCGATTGGACCGTGCCACTGTTAGGCCGTGGCATGATGCGCGGCGATGGCTTGGCCCGTTATATCAGCAAGCAAACCGGTGGCCGTCGCATTGAAGAATTCAAAATGCCATTGGGCATCGTGGCCACCGATTTAAAAACCGGCGATGGCGTGTTGTTCCAGCGCGGGGATGTAGGCACTGCGGTGCGTGCGTCTAGCGCGGTGCCTTCGGTGTTTGAACCGGTGCGTATTGGTAGTCGTGAATTTGTGGACGGTGGTTTGGTGTCGCCCGTGCCAGTGCGATACGCGCGCCAGATGGGGGCCGAGTACGTGTTGGCCATCGACATTTCTAGCCCGCCCGAGTCGGGCAAAACGGGCGACATGTTTGACATCTTGATGCAGACTTTCACCATCATGGGCAAGAGCATCAATACGCTTGAGTTGCGGGATGCAGACTTGGTGGTGCGCCCCGCCTTGCACGATGTGGGCAGTGCAGATTTCAAAGCGCGACGCCGCTCTATCGAAGCAGGCCGTGCGGCCATGCTGCAAGCCTTGCCTAAGCTCAAGGCCGCTTTAGCAACGCAATAACGACAGACAAAAAAGGGGCCCACCTTGCGGCGGACCCTTGAAGGGATTCCTGCACCCTGTGGTGACGAAGAATCCGAGGAGACAATCGTTACAAATTAACGCTTCTTGGCAACAGCGCTTTTAGAAGCTTTCACTGCTGTTTCAGTGGCTGTTTGGATGTGTGACTCTGCCATGTCAGCAGCTTGCTTGACGGCTTTTTGCACAGATTCCACAGCGGTGTTGCTGGCAGTCACCGCTTGCTTGAAGAAAGCCACTGCTTGCTCAGAGCCAGCAGGTGCGTTTTTCAAAGCAGATTCGATGTAGGAGTGAACAGCGTGTTGGCCTTCAGCCGCTTTGCCTTCAAGGCCTTTGGTGAATTCAGCGCCAGTACCTTGAGCGATGTCATAGATGTGGCGGCTGTAAGCAGCAGACTTTTCAGCCAAAGGTTGCAAGAAGCTGGTTTGCAAAGCGATCAATTCTTGTGCATCTTTCACGCCCATCACGGCTTGTGCGTGAGCTGCAGATTCAGCCAAAGCAGCACGGCCAGCCGTGAGGTTGAGTTCAACCATTTTTTCGACGCCAGCGAAGGCCTTGTTTGACAGACCGAACAGGTTGTCCAGGTTGGCTTTGTTTGTCGCGGCGAATTGTTCGACGTTGATCATGTGAATACTCCAGAAGTTAAGTTGGCTTACAAAAAATGTTGCAGTGCAGCATGGGTATGGAGTTTAGGGTTATCCCGTAACTTTGCAAGAGGGTTTAAGGCTTGGTTGGGCTGATTAGAGGTGGCGTTCTAAAACTCAAAGTTTTCTCGGCCGTCCGAAAGGTTTATCCGCATTGGTCACAATACAGCCTTGTTTCATGCGGTTTCCAAGGGCTATGCGCGCTTTCTACTCAGATCAATTTGTGTTGCCTTTGCCGCCTGGCCACCGCTTTCCCATGGCCAAGTACCGCTTGCTCCGCGAGCGTTTGGGCAGCGAGTTCCCCGAAGTCGAGCTGGCCGCCGCCGAGCCCGCCAGCAATGGCGAATTGGCCTTGGTCCACACACCTAGCTATATTCAGTCGGTGGTGCAGGGTTCGTTGAGCGAGGCTCAGCAAAAAGAAATTGGTTTTCCTTGGACCCCCGCCATGGTCGAGCGCTCACGCCGTTCAGCAGGAGCCACGGTCATGGCTGCACGCGCAGCGCTCTTTGGTGGCCAGGGCGTGTCAGCCAATTTGGCTGGCGGTACGCACCATGCCTATGCCGATAAAGGCAGCGGCTTTTGTGTGTTCAACGATGCTGCTGTAGCCACGCGTCTCATGCAAGCTGAGTGGGGGCGGGTACACAAACAGCCTTTGAAGGTGGCCATCATTGACTTGGATGTGCACCAAGGCAACGGCACAGCACGCATTTTTGAGCTGGACGATCAGGTGTTCACCTTGTCAATGCACGGCGCGCGCAACTTTCCTTTCGACAAAGAAACCAGCGATTTAGACATTGAGCTGCCCGATGGCTGTGAAGATGCGGCGTATTTAGAGGCGCTAGAGCACGCCTTGGCCATGTTAGAGGCTCGATTTACGCCAGGCTTGGTGATTTATCTAGCGGGTGCTGATCCGCACGAAGGCGATCGCTTAGGGCGATTGAGCCTGAGCTTTGATGGCCTAGAGGCCCGCGACCGTCGTGTGTTTGATTGGGCGTGGTCCAAGCGCATCCCCTTGGCCTTTTCGATGGCGGGGGGCTATGGCAAAGAAATGGCTGACACAGTTCAGGCACAAGTCAACACCTACCGTGTCGCTTATGCGTACTGGCGACGCTGGCAAAATCTACACAAAGATTCAAACAAACCAATGGAGACTCACCCATGACCAATTCAGCTTCTGTGACTGCCGTGGATCACGCCATCACCTCGCGCATGTCAGCACGCGCGTTCACACAGCAAGCGGTGTCTCGCGAAGTGATCACAGAAATTTTGCAGCTGGCCAGCCGCGCACCCTCGGGCACCAACACGCAGCCGTGGAAGGTGTACGTGTTGCAAGGTGCCACGCGTGATACGTTGGTTGACAAAGTTTGCGCCGCCCACGAAGCCATTCGAGCCAATCCCGAAGTGGCTAAGCAGTACACCGAGCAATACGACTACTACCCCGAAAAATGGGTCAGCCCCTACATTGACCGTCGTCGCGAAAACGGCTGGAGCCTCTACGGTTTGTTGGGCATCGGCAAAGGTGACAAAGACCGCATGCATGAACAACAACAACGCAACTTCAAGTTCTTTGATGCGCCCGTGGGCTTGATGTTCACCATCGACCCCATCATGGGTCGTGGCTCGTTGCTCGATTACGGCATGTTCATTCAAAACATCATGCTGGCAGCGCGTGCACGTGGTTTGCACACTTGCCCGCAAGCAGCGTGGAATGGTTTTCACGGCATCATCCTCCCGCACATTGGTGCAGGTGAGGGTGAGATGATGGTGTGCGGCATGGCCTTGGGCTATGCCGACGAAAGTGACAAAGTCAACACCTTGGCCACACCGCGCGTGCCGGTGAATGAGTTCACCCACTGGGTGGCCTGAGTTTTTTTAGTTAGCCTCCGATGATCATCACCAGCCTGCTCGACACTGACCTGTATAAATTCACCATGATGCAGGCCGTGTTGCATCAGTTTCCGAGCGCACAGGTCTCGTACAAATTCAAGTGCCGCAACCCTGGTGTGGCGCTGGCGCCGTACGTGCAAGAAATTCGTGACGAAATTCGCTCCTTGTGCAGCTTGCAGTTTCAAGACGCCGAGTTGGCTTGGCTGCGTAGCTTGCGTTTCATCAAGAGCGACTTTGTGGATTTTTTGGGGCTGTTTCGACTGAATGAAAAATACATTCAGGTGAACGCGCTCTCGAACGGTGAGATAGACGTCAGCATTCAGGGCCCCTGGCTGCACACGATTCTTTTTGAGATTCCTGTGTTGGCCATCGTCAACGAGGTGTATTTTCGCAATACGCAAAAAGTACCCGACTTCTTGGAAGGTCGCAAACGCTTGACGCAAAAAATCGATGCCTTACACGCCGAGCGTTTGAGCGATTTGAAAATTGCCGACTACGGCACGCGTCGCCGCTTCTCGAAAGCGTGGCACGAAGAGTTGCTGCGCGTGTTGGCTTCTAAACTGGGCACAGGCAGCGAAGGGCAATTTGCGGGAACCAGCAACGCCTTGTTTGCCATGAAACTGGGTCTGACGCCCTTGGGCACCATGGCGCATGAATACTTGCAAGCCTGCCAAGCCTTAGGGCCACGTTTACGTGACAGTCAAGTGTTTGGTTTTGAGACCTGGGCGCGCGAATACCGTGGTGACCTTGGCATTGCACTGAGCGATGTGTATGGCATCGAACCCTTCTTGCGCGACTTCGACATGTACTTTTGCAAGCTTTTCGACGGCGCACGTCATGACAGTGGCGACCCCTTCACCTGGGGCGAACGCATGATTGCGCACTACCGCAACAACCGCGTGGACCCGATGACCAAGACGCTGATTTTCTCTGACGGCTTGACGGTCGAAAAAACCATCGCGCTGTACCAACAGTTTCGCGGCCGCTGTCAATTGGCGTTTGGCATTGGCACTAATTTGACCAATGACTTGGGCTATGAGCCTTTGCAAATCGTGATCAAGATGACGCAGTGCAATGGCCAGCCCGTTGCTAAGCTGTCGGATACACCGTCAAAGAACATGTGTGAAGACGAGAAGTACTTGGCCTACTTGCGCCAAGTTTTTGACATTGCCCAACCCACTTAAGGATTTGCTGTGTTCAGTGCACTGGTTTTTGTTTTTGTATTGACCTACGCAGCCATCGCGTTTGAGCATCCGATCAAGATCAATAAATCAGCGTCTGCCTTAGTAGGTGCTGGCTTGTTGTGGACGATTTATGCGGTCAACACGGGTGACCCATATGTGGTGGGTAAGCACCTGAGCGAGTCGCTTGTTAGCACTGCACAAATTGTGTTCTTCTTGATGGGTGCTATGGCCATCGTGGAAGTGGTGGATGCGCACAACGGTTTTGAAGTCATCACCTCACGCATTCAAACCACCCAGCTGTCTAGCCTGATGTGGCTGGTTGGGTTGGTTACATTTTTTTTGAGCGCGATTTTGGACAACCTCACCACCACTATCGTGATGGTGTCGTTGATGAAAAAGCTGCTCGACCAACGCGACGATCGCTTGTTGTTTGCAGGCATCATCGTCATCGCTGCCAATGCGGGTGGCGCTTGGTCACCCATTGGTGACGTGACCACCACCATGCTTTGGATTGGTGGGCAAATCACAGTACTAGAAATCATCAAAGGCTTGTTCCTGCCTTCGCTCGTGAATGTGTTGGTGCCGTTGTGGATGACCAGTTTTTTGCTTAAAGGCCAAGTGTGTGTGTCGCCAGCTGCACCTGTCGCTGAGCCGTCTTCGATCATCACTTCTGTCTTTGAGCGCAAGCTTATGTTTTTCTTGGGGCTGGGTGTTTTGGTGGCTGTGCCAGCTTTCAAAACGTGGACACATTTGCCGCCTTTCATGGGCGTGCTGTTTGGCCTAGGTATTTTGTGGCTTGTGGGCGATTTGGTGCACCGAAAAAAAGACGATGAAGACAAAGCGCATTTGTCACTCACGCATGCGCTCACACGCATCGACATGCCTTCGATTGTTTTCTTTGTTGGCATTTTGTTGTCTGTGGCCACGCTTGAACACACACACATTTTGTCTGGCTTGGCGGCTTGGTTGGATCTAGCTGTGGGACGTCAAGACCTGATCGTGATGATCATTGGCGTGGTCAGTGCCATTGTTGACAACGTGCCTTTGGTTGCTGCTTCGATGGGCATGTACAGCCTAGCGCAATACCCAGTTGACAGCTTCTTGTGGGAGTTCTTGGCCTACTGCGCAGGTACAGGGGGCTCTATTTTGATCATTGGCTCCGCCGCGGGTGTGGCTGCCATGGGTTTGGAAAAAATTGATTTCGTTTGGTATCTCAAGAAGATCAGTGGCTTGGCTTTGCTGGGCTACTTTGGTGGCGCTGTGGTTTACATCGCCCAATACTCACTCATGCACTAACTGAAAGTTGTTTATGAAAACCAAAATCATCGTCGCCCGTCCCATTTTTGAAGAGACCTTGGCACGCTTGCGTGAACACTTTGACGTGACCGACAACCAAGCTGATGTGGCTTGGACCAAAGCATCGTGGACACAAGCGTTGTCAAAGCACGTGGGCGCACTCACTACGGGCTCTGATCCCGTGGACGCAGAAGTGCTCAAAGCATGCCCAAGCCTCAAGGCTGTGGCCAATATGGCCGTGGGTTACAACAACTTTGATATTTCTGCGATGACCGAGCACGGCGTACAAGCCAGCAACACGCCCGATGTGTTGACAGAAACCACTGCTGACTTCGGTTTTGCTTTATTGATGGCCACCGCGCGCCGAATGGCGGAAAGCGAACATTACTTGCGCCGAGGTGAGTGGACGCAGTGGCGTTACGACATGTTTGCTGGTGCTGAAGTCCATGGCAGCACGATTGGCATCATGGGGATGGGCCGCATTGGCCAAGGCATAGCCCGCCGCGCCGCGTACGGCTTTGGTATGAAGGTGATCTATCACAACCGTTCACGTTTGAGCGCAGAGGCTGAAGCTGAATACAAAGCCATCTACGTGAGTAAAGAAGAATTGCTCAAAACCGCAGACCATGTGATGTTGGTTGTGCCCTATAGCGCAGCGTCACACCACACCATTGGTGCGGCAGAGTTGGCGCAGATGAAACCCACCGCTACTCTCATCAACATTGCGCGCGGTGGCATCGTGGATGACGCTGCTTTGGCCATGGCTTTGCGTAACAAACAAATTGCAGCAGCAGGCTTGGATGTGTTTGAGGGCGAGCCCAAAGTGCACCCCGATTTGTTGACGGTGCCTAACGTGGTGCTCACGCCTCACATTGCCAGTGCGTCCATTCCGACACGCATGGCCATGGCCAACTTGGCGGCTGACAACTTAATTAGCTACTTCAAGCAAGGAAAATCGGTCACGCCTTTGAACACGGTGTCTGCATGACAGAAATTTGGATTTTGGTTGGCGTTGGGGCATTCAATGCCTTGCTTTTGGTCCTGCTCTTGCGTCGCCCCAGTGGCAACAACGAATCAGCCGCTTTGGCTTTGCAGCAGAGCCTGCAAAGCATGCATGAAAAGCTAGAGCGCATCGAGCGCGAACTACGCACCGAGATTACCGAGTCGTCGCGCGGTGGCCGCCAAGAGCTGACGCAAAATCTCGCGCTGTTTCAGCAAAGCCAAGTGCAGCAACTCACGCTCATGCAAAAAAGTATCAGCGACACGCTGAACCAACAGCTCCAGCAGCTGCAAAAAAGCAATGCCGACAAGCTGGATGAAATGCGTCGCACGGTGGACGAGAAGCTACAAACCACGCTGGAAAAACGTTTGTCCGAAAGTTTCAAGCAAGTGGCTGAGCGCTTGGAGCAAGTGCACAACGGCCTAGGCCAAATGCAAAAGCTCGCTGATGGCGTGGGCAGCTTGCAGCGCGTGCTGACCAACGTCAAAACACGTGGCATGTTTGGAGAGGTGCAACTCGAAGCCTTGCTGGAACAAGTGCTGACGATTGAACAATATGCCAAGCAAGTGGAAACTAAGCCGCGTAGTAACCAACGCGTGGACTTTGCGATACGTTTTCCGGGCCGAGGTGGTGCAGATGGCGAGCCTGTCTGGTTGCCGATTGATGCCAAATTCCCTCGAGAGGACTATGAGCGTCTCCTGGATGCGCAAGACCGCGCTGATGGCGTGGCGGCCGAAGTGGCGGCCAAGGCGCTGGAGACACGCATCCGCACCGAAGCCAAGAGCATTGCTGAGAGCTACTTAGCGCCACCGCACACCACTGACTTTGCGATTTTGTTTTTACCTACCGAAGGCTTGTATGCCGAGGTGCTGCGTCGCCCGGGCTTGATGGACACCTTGCAGCGCGACTACCGCGTTACGCTTGCAGGCCCCACCACCTTGCTGGCCATGCTCAACAGCTTGCACATGGGCTTTCGCACATTGGCGCTGGAGCAGCAGGCTTCTGAAGTGTGGAAGGTGTTGGGTGCTGTCAAAACCGAGTTTGAGCGCTATGGCGACTGGGTGGAGAAGGTGCGTGAGCAAGTGCAAAAAGCAGCCGACACCTTGGATCGTGCCGACACACGTAGCCGCCAAATGCGACGCGCACTCAAAAACGTCGAGGCCTTGCCAGAAGGTGAAGCGCAAGCCTTGCTGCCC
Source organism: Comamonadaceae bacterium (assembly GCA_947447405.1). Taxonomy (GTDB): domain Bacteria; phylum Pseudomonadota; class Gammaproteobacteria; order Burkholderiales; family Burkholderiaceae_C; genus Limnohabitans. The sequence continues at coordinate 11,808 of CANFKQ010000033.1, forward strand.
AAGTTTGATGACGCCCTGGATGACACGGATGCCAAAATTTGAAACGTGAGCTCGTCAAGTTGATTGCAGGCCAAGTGTGCTTGCATGCCTGCATGGCGGGTATGCGCATGGCCGCACCGTTGATGGCTTTGCGTAGCGGTCAAAGCGAAGCGGCGGTTGGTTTTTTGCTGGCCATGTTTGCCTTGACCCAAGTGTTCTTGGCTTTGCCCGCTGGTCGCTATGCCGATTTGCATGGCCTGAAGCGCCCCGTGATGTGGAGTGTGCTGATGGGGACCATTGGCGCAGCTGCTGCTGCCGTGTGGCCCATTTTTCCCGTGCTGTGCTTCAGTGGGTTGATGACGGGTGGTGCCACGGGCATTGCGATCATTGCTTTGCAACGCCATGTGGGGCGTGCTGCGCAGGGTTTGGCGCAGATGAAGCAGGCGTTCAGCTGGCTTTCCATTGCACCTGCATTTTCTAACTTCATCGGGCCGTTCATGGCGGGCTTGTTGATTGACCATGCTGGTTTTCAATGGGCGTTTGCGGCGATGGCTTTGCTACCCGTGATTGCTTGGGTTTGGATTCGCCAAGCGCATGAGCTGCCCAAAGTCGAGAAGCCCGACGGTCATGAAAACAACAGCGCGTGGGATTTGTTGAACGAGCCCATGTTTCGCCGCTTGTTGATGGTCAATTGGTTTTTGTCGGCCTGCTGGGATGTGCATACCTTTGTCGTGCCCATCTTGGGCCACGAGCGTGGCCTGAGTGCCTCGGCCATTGGTTCGATCTTGGGTGTTTTTGCATTGGCCGCAGCTTTCATTCGCATGATGATGCCTTTCATTGCGGCGCGTTTGCATGAGTGGCAAGTGGTCACTGGCGCGATGCTCATCACTTCATTCATGCTGGCGGTGTATCCGTTCACCGAAACAGCTTGGCTGATGGGCGCTTGTTCGGTGTTGGTCGGTTTGTCACTGGGCGGTGTTCAGCCCATGATCATGAGTACGCTACATCAGATCACGCCTGAGCACCGGCATGGTGAGGCCTTGGGCTTGCGCTTGATGGGCATCAATGCCTCGAGCGTACTGATGCCCATGGTGTTTGGTGCGGCAGGCACGGTCATTGGTATCAGCGGGGTGTTTTGGTGTGTGTCGGCAGTGGTTGGCTTGGGCTCACGCAGCGCTTATCAGCTCAGAGTTCATAAAAAGCACGAATGAAACTCCATGCGTCTTCCACGCTGTCGACGTAAGTGAACAGGTCCAAGTCTGCTTCTGAGATCACGCCTTCATCCACCAGTACTTGCGGGTTGAACAAGCGCTTCCAGTAGTTACTACCAAACAGCACGATGGGCACGGGCTTGGATTTTTTGCACTGCACCAGCGTGAGGGTTTCAAACAACTCGTCTAAAGTGCCAAAGCCACCTGGAAAGGCGACCAATGCTTTGGCTCGCATCATGAAGTGCATTTTGCGCAAAGCAAAGTAGTGGAACTTGAAACTCAGGTCAGGCGTGATGTAGGGGTTGGGTGTTTGCTCATGGGGCAGTGCGATATTAAGACCTACGCTGATACCGCCAGCCTCTTGCGCGCCACGGTTGGCCGCTTCCATGATGCCTGGGCCACCACCAGTGCAAATGAAGAGCTTGCGGCCATTGGTTTTGTCCGCACTGAATTTGGTGATGGTGTGGGCGAGGGCGCGTGACTGTTCGTAGTATCTCGCGTTACGCACCAAAATTTCAGCTTTGGCAATGGCGATTTCATCGCCACTGGCTCGCGCTTGCATGAGTTGTAGGTGCGAAGCTTCTTCACTGCGAAAACGCGCACTACCAAAAATCACCACCGTGTGTTCAATCCCATACTCAATTTGTGCCAAGTCGGGTTTGAGCAATTCCATTTGAATGCGCAAGCCACGCGTTTCTCGACGCAGTAAAAATTCAGGATCAGCAAAGGCCAGTCGGTTGGATTCGGGTTTGAGGGAGTCACCGTTGTCGTAGTGTGCTTTGAGAGTTTCCCAAGCTTCTGCGAGGCGTCTGTCGTGAGGGTCTAGCATGGCATTCATATTGCAATGTTACTTGTATCAAGATGTCGCGATGCATGAAAAAAGGCTCCCGAAGGAGCCTTGATTGGGTAAGCATGTGAATGCTTAGACGCGCTTGCGGTATTCGCCTGTGCGTGTGTCGACTTCGACTTTGTCGCCTTGGGCCACAAACAATGGCACAGCCACTTCGAAGCCGGTTGCGAGTTTGGCGGGCTTCAACACTTTGCCTGAGGTGTCGCCTTTGACGGCTGGCTCAGTCCAAGTGATTTCGCGCACGACGTTGGTCGGCAACTCCACAGAGATGGCCTTCTCGTCGTAGAACACCACTTCGAGTTCCATGCCGTCTTCGAGGTAGTTCAGGGCGTCGCCCATGTTGCTGGCTTCGACTTCGTATTGGTTGAAGTCAGCGTCCATGCAAACGTACATGGGGTCAGCAAAGTAAGAATAAGTGCAATCCTTCTTGTCCAAGATGACTTGATCCATCTTGTCGTCGGCCTTGAACACAACTTCGGTGCCGAAGTTTGCGATCAAGCTTTTTAATTTCATGCGAACGGTGGAAGAGCCACGGCCGCCACGTTGGTATTCGGTGCGCAGGACAACCATAGGGTCCTTGCCGTGCATGATGACGTTGCCAACGCGGATTTCTTGAGCGGTTTTCATAGTGTGAGGTTTTCTTAGAGGGTTGTGGCCCATGCAGCTCAAGCTGCGACGGGGTTCGCAAAGCCACTTATTTTAGCGTTTTTGGGCCACGAATCTGAGCAACTGGGTGGTGAGGTCAGTTTGGGCAAGCAATCGTTGCTGTGCTTGGCTGCCCCAACTCCGCCAGCGTCCAAGCGTGGCGCGGGAAAGCGCAGGGAGTGGGCCTGTTTTTAAGCCGTTCCAAATCGCATGAAATTGGCTTAAATCGGCAGGCATATCAAGCACCGCTTCAAAGGCGTGCAGCTTGTCGTGGTGGGCCAAATCGTCTTGCGGGTAGATGTGCCAGACAAATGGCTTGCCCGCCCAGAGGGCGCGCACCAGCGAGTCCTCACCACGAACAAAGTTGAAGTCGCAGGCCCACAGCAGGTGGTCAAATTCGGCTTGGCTGAAGTAGGGGAGTTGGCTGATGTGCAGCTGGCCTGTACCGCTGGTTGGCATGTTCAACGCCTGAGTGGCCGCTGCTACGGCAGCGCTGGGCCGGCCTTGTGCCACCAGCAGGCGGGTCGGCTCTTCGCCTTGTGCGAGTTGCTGGAGCAAGGCGGGTAAGGCTTTAGGTTCGTAGCAAAACAGGCTGATGAGGCGTTCGTTGGTTGAGATGGGCTTGTCTAACGGCAGGGCGCTTAACCATGCGGGACGGTCAAACTTGGTTTGTCGCGTTTGGTGTGCGTTGTGCGTAAGCGTTAGTGCATCCAGCAAATCTGGCTCGCGCAGCAAGCCCCCCGTCTCGGTTGTAAAGCCTGGAAAGAAAAACCATTTGGTCATGCCGTGAGCAGGGCCACTCATCACTGGCGACGCCAAACCATGCGAGCGAGCCACATAGTCCTCTGCACTCAGGTATTCGAGGTTGACCCACGCGGGTTTGTTTTGCGCCATCAGTGCTTGAAATGCTTCGGGCAGTTCGCAGCCAAAGGCTTCTACGACCACATCACCCACTTGAAAGTTCTTGTCTTGAGTCAACAGTTGCATAGCTTCGTCGCAGGGCCACGAATAAACGGTGACACCTGCGCAACCCAGTGGGGCCATCCAAGCCAGTGCCGAAGCATCGTCTACCCACAATCGCACGGTGTGGTCGCGTTGCGCCAGGTCGGCACACAGTCGCCAACATACGCCGAGGTCGCCATGGTTATCGATGACGCGACAAAAAATATCCCAACGCAGGCTGGGTGATGAGTGGGTATCGGATTTCACGTCCCAGATTGTCCACAATACAGACATGTCCAAAACTTCTTCAGATGCCGCGCCAGAAAAAGCAGCACCACGCCATCCACCCGAGCTGTTAGAGCTGGTGGCGAGCTTGCCTGCGTTGCCCGGCGTGTACCGCTACTTTGATGCGCAAGACCAAGTGTTGTACGTGGGCAAGGCTATTAGCCTGAAGAAGCGGGTGGCTAGCTATTTCCAAAAAGATCACGGCGGCACACGTATTGGCCACATGGTGAGCAAGATTGTGCGTATGGAAACCACGGTGGTGCGCTCAGAGGCCGAGGCGCTGCTGCTGGAAAACAACCTCATCAAAACGCTCAAACCCAAGTACAACATCTTGTTTCGTGACGACAAGAGCTACCCGTATTTGAAAATGACGCGTGGTGTGGCAGTGAAGATTGATGACGCTGCAAAGCAGGTTGCATCGCCAGTCGCGTTGGTCACGCCCAACACGGCCAACTCTCTGAGCGTCAACCCGCAACATGTGCCCCGTGTGGTGTACTACCGAGGTGCAGTAGACAAACGCCACGACTACTTTGGTCCATACCCTAGCGTGTGGGCGGTGCGCGAAGCCATTCAGTTGCTGCAAAAAGTGTTTCGTTTGCGCACCTGTGAAGACACGGTGTTCAACAACCGCACGCGCCCGTGTTTGCTCTATCAAATCAAACGTTGCTCGGGGCCATGTGTGGGCCTCATCTCTGTGCCCGACTACCAACGCGATGTAGACAGTGCCATGCGCTTGCTACGCGGTGAAACCCAAGAGGTGATGGGTAGCATCGAAGCGCGCATGATGGCGCACGCCGAGAGGCTGGAGTTTGAACAAGCCGCCGAGCTGCGCAACCAAATGAGCGCGCTCTCCAAGGTGCTGCACCAACAAGCGGTGGATACGGTGGGTGACCAAGACGTGGACATCCTCGCCGTCAAAGTGCAGGGTGGCAAAGCCTGTGTCAACTTGGCGATGGTGCGCGCTGGCCGCCACTTGGGTGATCGCCCTTACTTTCCCGTGCATGTGGACGATGCTGAGCCCATCGAAGTGTTGGAAGCATTTTTGAGTCAGCACTATTTGGATGTGCCTGTGCCGCCCGCGCTCATCACCAGCCACGCGGTGGACAAAGAACTGCTGCAAGCGTTGACTGAGCAAACCGGCGTCAAGATCACCGCCGTGCACAACCCACGCGAACAACGCCGTGTATGGCTAGAAATGGCGCAACAAAACGCGGACATTCAACTGGCTCGTTTGCTGGCCGAAGAAGGCTCGCAACAAGCGCGCACGCGTGCCTTGGTGGATGCACTCGATTTAGCGCCCGAAGATTTAGAACAATTCCGTGTGGAGTGCTTTGACATTTCGCACACCTCGGGCGAGTCCACGCAGGCGTCGTGCGTGGTGTTCCATCACCACAAAATGCAAAGCGCGGAATACCGTCGCTACAACATCGAAGGCATCACGGGTGGCGACGACTACGCGGCCATGCGTCAAGTGCTGGTGCGTCGCTACAGCAAGCTGGCCGAGGCCGTGCGTGCGGGCGAGGGCAAACTGCCCGACCTCGTGCTGATTGACGGCGGCAAAGGCCAAGTGTCGATGGCACGTGAGGTGTTTGAGTCGCTCGGGCTCGACCTTTCGCGCATCGTGGGCGTAGAAAAAGGCGAGGGCAGAAAAGTGGGCCTAGAAGAGCTGGTGTTTGCCGATGGCCGTGAGAAGGTGTACTTGGGGCGTGACTCTGCGGCCTTGATGTTGGTCGCACAAATTCGTGACGAGGCTCATCGCTTTGCCATCACGGGTATGCGTGCCGCACGCGCCAAAGTGCGCGTGGGTGGCAGCAAGTTAGAGGAAATTCCAGGTGTGGGGCCGAAGAAGCGTGCCAAGTTGCTGCAGCGCTTTGGCGGTGCACGCGGCGTGGGCGATGCCAGCGTGGCAGACCTGTGTACCGTGGAAGGTATTTCGGAAGAGTTGGCGCAAACGATTTACAACGCGCTGCGCTAAGTCAACTGCTGGCTGCGTGTTGCGCAGTGGCACGCATTCAGTCGCGCCACTGCAACCCACATTAGCTTTAGGCTTTCACGACTTCCAGCAAACGGTCTAAGCCACCGTCGTTGACGGCTACCATGGCTTGCTCGCGCACTTTGGGTTTGGCGTGGTACGCCACCGACAAGCCCGCTTCGCCCATCATCAGTAGGTCGTTCGCGCCATCGCCCATGGCAATGGCTTGTTTGGGACTGATGCCCATTTGCGTGCAGATGTGCAGCAGCATCTTGCGCTTTTCTGCGCCGTCACAAATATCGCCCCAGTCTTGCGTCACCACGTCGCCCGTGAGGTGACCGTTGTCAATCGCCAGCACGTTGCTGCGGGCGTAGTCGATGTTGAGCATCTCGCACACGCGGTCAGCAAAGAAGGTAAAGCCACCGCTGACCAGCAACACTTTCATGCCATGGGTTTTGCAGGTGTCCACCAATGTTTTTGCGCCTGGGTTCAAGCGCAGACGCTGTTCAAACACCTCGTACAAGGCGGCTTCGGGTACGCCTTTGAGCAGCGCCACGCGGCGGCGCAAGCTGTCTTTGAAATCGGTGATTTCACCGCGCATCGCTGCCTCGGTGATGGCCGCCACCTCGGCCTTGCGGCCTGCGGCATCAGCGATCTCGTCAATGCACTCGATGTTGATGAGCGTCGAGTCCATGTCAAACGCGATGAGTTTGAAGTCTTGGAGTTTCAGAGGGGCGGTAAAGCCTTGGATGGCAAGGCCGGGGGCGAATTCTGTGGTGGTCATCATAAGAAAATTATCCTGTGTGTCTGGGCGTTATGGCTGGGCATCAGCCGTTTTGGCCACCGGTGCAGTTGGCGTCCCCAAAGAGCGCAACACATCGCGCACCATTTGCGCTCGGGCTTTGGGCTCGGGCAAATCGCGTTCGATGCGCAGACGATCGTTGCCTGCCAGTTTGATGTGTTTGTTTTTTTGCACCAGCTCGATGATGCGCATGGCATCAAACGGTGGGTTGGGTTTGAAGCTGATGTGGGTCACACCAGGTGCAGCGTCCACCTTGGTCACGCCATAGCTAAGCGCTTGCACGCGCAGACGGTGAACATCGATGAGGGTTTGCGCTTGCGCAGGTAGCTTGCCAAACCGGTCCACGATTTCTTCAAGCAGCGCGTCAATTTGGTCGCCCGTTTTGGCGGTGGCTAATTTTTTGTACAACGATAAGCGCAGGTGAACGTCACCGCAGTAGTCGTCGGGCAGCAGGGCGGGAGCGTGCAGGTTGATTTCGGTGGTGGCGCTCAAGGGGCTGAGCAAGTCTGGCTCTTCGCCGTTCTTCAAAGCGCGCACGGCTTCAGACAACATTTCGTTGTAGAGCTGAAAGCCCACTTCTAGCATGTTGCCGCTTTGGTTTTCGCCCAAGACTTCGCCAGCGCCACGAATTTCAAGGTCGTGCATGGCGAGGTAAAAACCTGAGCCCAACTCTTCCATTTGTTGAATCGCGTCGAGGCGTTGCGACGCTTGCTTGGTTAGGCCCTGTGTGTCGGGCACCATGAGGTAGGCATAGGCTTGGTGGTGGCTGCGGCCCACGCGACCGCGCAGCTGGTGCAGTTGGGCCAAACCAAACTTGTCGGCGCGGCTCATGATGATGGTGTTGGCGCTGGGCACGTCAATGCCGGTTTCGATGATGGTGGAGCACAGCAGCATGTTGTAGCGCTGGGCCACGAAGTCGCGCATGACGCGTTCAAGTTCGCGCTCAGGCATTTGGCCATGGGCCACCGCAATGCGGGCTTCGGGCAGTAGCTCTTCCAATTGGGCGCGGCGGTTCTCAATGGTGGCGACATCGTTGTGCAAGAAATAGCACTGGCCGCCACGTTTGAGTTCACGCAGCACAGCTTCACGAATTAC
>CANFKQ010000034.1 GCA_947447405.1 Comamonadaceae bacterium
AGTTGGCCATGGGCGCGCCCATGTTGGTGCTGAAGAATTGGTTGTTCAAAGCAGTGAACAGCAAAGGTGCAGTCTCGCCGCTGATGCGGGCCACGGCCAACAACAAACCCGTCATCACGCCACTGCGTGCCGCACGCAAAGTGATGAAGGTCGACACCTTCCAACGCGGCGCACCCAGAGCAAATGCGGCTTCACGCAAGCTGCCGGGCACTAAGCGCAACATGTTTTCGGTGGTGCGCATGATGACTGGCACCGCGATGAGTGACAACGCCAAGCTACCCGCGTAGCCCGAAAAGTTACCCACTGTGGCCACTGCAATGGCGTACACAAACAGGCCGAGCACGATAGAGGGGGCAGACAACATGATGTCGGTCACGAAACGTGTCAGCTCTGCTGTTTTGCTTTCGTCGCCGTATTCGGTGAGGTAAATGCCAGCCAAGATGCCAACAGGTGTGGCGACCAATACGGTCAAGCCCACAATCATCAAGCTACCAACGATGGCGTTGCGCAAGCCCCCGCCTTCGGTGCCGGGCGCAGGTGTGTCGCTGGTCAGCAAGTGCGCATCCAAAGCAGACAAGCCGTTGGCAAACAAGACGTACAAAATCCAGAGCAACACAGCCAGGCCGATGGCCATGGCGGTCATAGAAAACGCCAAGCCCAGCATGCTGGTGATGCGGCGTTTCATATAAAGTTGTTTGTTCATTCCCATAGAAAACCTCTTAGTTGCCTTTGGCTTTTTCGGCGCGAAGAATCATGACCTTGGCCATCGCCAACACCACAAAGGTGATGACGAACAACAAAAAGCCCAGCGCAAACAAGGTGGAGAAATGCAAGGCCTCAGCCTCGCCAAATTCGTTGGCCAACACCGATGCAATGGACGTACCAGGCGAGAACAACGAAGATGGCATGCGATTGGCGTTGCCAATCACGAAGGTCACCGCCATCGTCTCACCCAAAGCACGACCTAACCCCAACATGATCCCGCCAATCACACCCTTTTGTGTGTAGGGCAACACCACTTGGCGTACCACTTCCCAAGTGGTGCAACCCAAACCATAAGCAGATTCACGCAAGATGGGTGGCGTGATTTCAAACACATCGCGCATCACCGCAGCCACAAAAGGCAGCACCATAAAAGCCAACACAATGCCGGCGGCCAAGATGCCCATGCCATTGGTGGCACCACCAAACAAGAAGCCCACCAAAGGCATGCCACCCAAAATGTGTTGCAGTGGCACTTGCACGTGGTCCGCGAACAAAGGCGCAAACACAAACAAACCAAACATGCCATAGATGATGGACGGCACAGCCGCTAACAATTCAATCGATGTGCCTAATGGGCGACGCAGCCACGTGGGGCATGTCTCTGTCAAAAACACAGCCACGCCAAACGCCAAGGGCACGGCCAATAAAAGGGCAATGCCTGCGCTGGCCATAGTGCCGACGATGGCAATGGCAGCCCCGAAGTCTTCGTTGATGATGTCCCATTCAACATGCCACAAGAAATGAAAGCCAAACTTCTCGAACGTGGGCCAAGCATTGATAAACAACGACAAGATGATGCCCAACAAAGCCACCAACACCAGCAAGGAAAACGCTTGCGTGACGCGGTGAAAAAAGAAGTCTTGCACGCGCTGCTTCTTGGCAATGGCAACCATGTCATCACTGATGACTTGACCTGCTTCTTGCTGCGATAGATTGTGTGAGCTCATCACAGACCCTTGACTCATGGAAACATCCTGTCCGTCTTAAAACTGAAATCCGCCGGCGCTGAGACAGAGCCGACGGACTTCATTCGTTTCATTCAAATTACTTTTGAATTTGTGTCCACACCTTAGCGCGAATTTGTGTGGTCAAGCCATCTGGCAGGGCCACGTAGTCGAGATCTGTGGCCATTTTCTTGCCATTCGCAAAAGCCCAATCAAAGAACTTGAGTGCCTCGGCTGCAGCAGCTTTGTCCGTGGGCTGCTTGTACATCAAGATGAATGAAGCAGTGCTAATGGGCCAGCTGGCAGCGCCTTTGGCGTTGACCATGGACACGCCCATACCAGGCACGCTCATCCAGTCAGCGCCTGCGGCGGCTGAAGCAAATGTCAAATCGTCGGGTGCCACGTATTTACCATCAGCGTTTTGCAACTGCATGAAAGTCATGTTGTTTTTCTTGACGTACGCGTATTCCACGTACCCCAAAGCGCCTTTGACGCGGTTCACGTTGGCAGCCACGCCTTCGTTACCTTTGCCACCGACTGACGAAGCAGCTGGCCATTTCACAGCAGCGCCCTTGCCCACGGTGGTAGACCAGTCTTTGCTAACCGCAGTCAAGTAGTCGGTGAAGTTGAAGGTGGTACCAGAGCCATCAGCGCGGTGCACGATGGTGATTTCTTGCGCAGGCAATTTTTTGCCTGGATTCAAGGCTGTAATTTTGGCGTCGTTCCACTTGGTGATCTTGCCCAAGAACATATCAGCCAACACAGCACCCGTGATGCGCAATTCGCCAGGCTTGAAACCCTCCAAGTTCACCACTGGCACCGTGCCACCGATGATGGCGGGGAACTGGACCAAGCCTTCTTTATCGAGGTCTTCAGCAGACAAAGGTGCATCTGTTGCACCGAAGGTAACGGTCTTGGCTTTGATTTGACGGATACCGCCAGAAGAACCAATGGATTGGTAATTCAAGCCATTGCCGGTGGCGGCTTTGTAGCCTTCAGCCCACTTGGCATAAATCGGAAAAGGGAAAGTCGCGCCGGCACCTGTGATATCGGCTGCGAAGGCAGAACCCATCGCCAAAGTTGCCATAGCAGCAGCGGCCACAGATTTGATGAAAGTGCGCTTCGTGTTCATGTGATTCTTTCAGTTGGTTAGAACAGCCATGACTTTAGTGAGGCATTGTGACGGTAATGTGACAAATATGACGCTTGATTCATTCAATAGTTCAAGTATTATTGAATAATGAAAAAACAAAAAGTCCCCGAAACACAAGTGGTCGAAGCCTTGGCGGCCTTGGCTCAAGGCCAGCGTTTGCGTGCCTTTCGGGCCTTGGTGGTGGCAGGTACTGAAGGCCTAACGCCAAGCGCCTTGAGCGCCTTGCTCGACCTCGCCCCCAGCGCCTTGTCGTTTCACCTCAAAGCCCTGAGCCATGCCGGCCTGGTCAGCGCAGAAGCCAGCGGCCGCAACCTGATTTACCGCGCCGAGTTTGCGCGCATGAACGATCTATTGACCTACCTCACCCAAGATTGCTGCCAAGGTCAATCATGTGCCGTGGTACCCGAAACATCGAAAACCTGCTGCTGATTTGCCAAAGGAAAAGCCATGAACGTTGAACAATTTTTAGGCCTCTTAGAAGCCCATCCACATCAAGCCTTGCGCATTGTGTTGCCTAGCGGTGAAGCTGTGGCAGCGCACTTTCACATCACCGAAGTGGGCCACGTCACCAAAAACTTTCTGGACTGCGGCGGTACAAAACGCAGCCAAGAAAGCTGCCTGCTGCAAACTTGGGTCCACAGCGATGTGGACCACCACTTAGAAACCAGCAAGCTGGCCAATATCTTGCGCATTGCGGGCGATGTGCTGCCCTCGCTCGATTTGCCTTTGGAAATTGAGCACGAAGCAGGCGTGGTGTCGCAATACCCCGTCACCGCAGGCAGTAGCGATGGCCACACCTTGACCTTGACCACAGGGCTCAAGCACACCGCGTGCTTGGCCATGGATCTGTGCTGCGCACCTGCAGCCTCAGAAGCAGCCCCGATCGCCACGGCTGATAAGCCACGCATCACAGCAGGCGCATGCTGCACCCCCAGTGGTGGCTGCTGCTAATCGCTGGCACATCTTGAACTTCACATCCCTCCAACGCATCACCTCATTCACACCATGACCACTTTGAACGTTCTCTTCCTCTGCACGCACAACTCTGCGCGCAGCATCTTGTCAGAAGCTTTGCTCAACCACATGGCCACGGGCGCCAGTGGCACGCGCTTCAAAGCATTTTCGGCCGGCAGCAGCCCGCGAGAGAACCAACAACCCAACCCACTGGGCCTACAAGTGTTGAAGTCCGCTGACATTGACACCTCGTACCTCAGAAGCAAAAGCTGGGACGAGTTTGCCAAGCCCGATGCGCCGCACATGGACTTGGTGATTACCGTATGCGACAACGCCGCAGGCGAGGTGTGCCCCTACTGGCCAGGTCAACCCGCCACAGCTCACTGGGGCTATGCAGACCCATCCGCCGTAGAAGGCACCGATGAAGACCGTCTGCAAGCGTTTCGCCAGACGATGTATTTGATCCAAAAACGTTTGCATTTGTTGGTGGACTTGCCTGCTGACAAACTGCAAAAAGCCATGTTGCAACACACGGCCAAAGAGCTAAGCAAGGAGCACGCATGAATTTCTTTGAACGCTATCTCACCGCTTGGGTGGGCTTGTGCATCGTCGTGGGCATTGCGCTGGGTCAGTGGCAGCCTGAGCTGTTTCACACCATTGGCAGCTTTGAGTACGCACAAGTCAACCTGCCAGTGGGCTTGTTGATTTGGGTGATGATCATTCCAATGCTGGTGAAGGTTGACTTTGGCGCTTTGCACGAAGTGCGTCAGCACATCAAGGGCATTGGTGTGACGCTGTTTGTCAACTGGTTGGTTAAACCGTTCTCTATGGCGCTGCTGGGCTGGTTTTTCATTCGCTACTTGTTTGCACCGCTGTTGCCTGCCGACCAGATTGACAGCTACATCGCAGGCCTGATTTTGTTGGCCGCTGCCCCCTGCACCGCCATGGTGTTTGTGTGGAGTCGCCTCACCAACGGCCACCCCTTGTTCACCCTCTCACAAGTGGCCTTGAACGACGCCATCATGGTGGTGGCGTTTGCACCGCTGGTGGCATTCTTGCTGGGGCTGTCTGCCATCATCGTGCCCTGGGACACACTCATCACCTCGGTGGTGTTGTACATCGTCATTCCCGTGGTGTTGGCGCAGCTGATGCGCAAAGCGCTGTTGGCACAAGGCACCGAGAAGTTTGACGCTGTGATGGCAAACATTGGCCCGTGGTCCATCGCTGCTTTGTTGCTCACGCTGGTGCTGTTGTTTGCGTTTCAAGGTGAAGCGATTTTGAAGCAGCCCTTGGTCATCGCCTTGCTGGCTGTGCCCATCTTGATTCAGGTGTTGTTCAACTCGGCCTTGGCTTACTTACTCAACCGCGCAGCAGGTGAGTCGCACAGCGTGGCCTGCCCTTCTGCCTTGATTGGTGCCTCTAACTTCTTCGAGTTGGCTGTGGCTGCGGCCATCAGCTTGTTTGGCTTTGAGTCAGGCGCAGCCTTGGCCACGGTGGTGGGTGTGCTGATTGAGGTGCCGGTGATGCTACTGGTGGTGCATGTGGTGAATCGCAGCAAAGGTTGGTACGAGCGGACGCCTTGAATGACCACCACCGCCCCAAGGGCGCTTTGAATTTCTAGAATGTGACATGCGTTTGTTTTTGAATATTCTGGGTTTCCAAACCGCTTGGTGGGCTTGCATTGTGGGGGTCGGTCGCGGCTTTGAAATACCGGCCTTGCTGTATGGCTTGGTGCTGGCGGGTCTGCACCTGCGCTTTGCACGCCAGCCTCGGCAAGAGGTCAAGCTTGCAGCGTTAGCACTGGTCATTGGCGTGGCCGCTGACACTTTGTTGCAAATGACATCGGTGATCCTTTTTTACGGTTGGAGCCTCGGGCCCTTGAGCCCATTTTGGTTGTGGCTGCTGTGGGTCTTGTTTGCCATGACCTTGAATACCTCTTTGTCATTTTTGCAAACACACACGCTGTGGCTGTCCGCAGTGGCGGGCTTGGTCTTTGGCCCGCTCTCCTACTATGCGGGGGCACAACTGGGTGCAGCGTCCTTTGACCGCACAACTTTGCACTTGGGCGCGTTGGCCAGCACTTGGGCCGTTGCGCTTCCCGTTTTGGTCTATGCGGCCCAGCACTTTTTCACCCCCCAAAAAAGTCCCTCATGATGAACCATCTAACGCTTTTAATGAGTTTTCAAAAATTGACGCTTCGCTTGTGGTGTGCATTGACTGTCGTGCTGGCCTACACGATGGTCAGCACGACAGCTCAAGCCAGCGATCTATCAGACAAACTGAAATCCCCCGATTACGTTTTGCTGATGCGCCACACCCGAGCGCCGGGCAACGGTGACCCTGCAAACTACACCTTGGATGACTGCAAAACCCAACGCAACCTCAGCGACGAGGGCCGCAAACAAGCGGTGACAGTGGGCAACTGGCTGAAGAAACAAGGCGTGAAAACCGCCGATGTGCAATCCAGTGCTTGGTGCCGATGCAAAGACACAGCTGAGCTGTTGAACTTGGGCCCTGTGGCGGTTGAGCCCGCTTTGGCTTCTTTTTTTGATGACATGGCGCAAGCCAAAACACAAAACCAAAAACTGGAGAAGTTCATCGCTTCCCGAATCAAAACCAAAGGCAAACAAGCGCTGGTTTTGGTGACCCATCATGTAAACATTTATGAGTTCATGGGCGAGAACATTGCCTCGGGCGACATGGTGCTGGCCAAAGTCAACTCAAATGGCAAGATGGTTGCCTACAAGCTCATACCGAGGCCAAACTGAATTCACTATGGGTTTGGACAGTTCAGCTTGGCATCGGGTGCTATCCCTAGGGTCTACATAGCGTGGCAGCAAGTAGCCGCAGCGCTTGATGTTGCGAACTGGAAGCAGGTCATGGCTGATTTTTTTACGCAGCCGATGAATATAAACCTCAGCCGCAGTGGTGTTGATTGCCATGTTGTCTGGCGCGATGTCTTGGAGGAGGCGCTCTTTGGGAATGATTTGCCCCACCCGCTTGAGCAAGATGCCTAACACCTGCGCTTCGCGAGGTGTTAAATCTAAGGCCACCCCTGCGACGCATGCTTGTTGTGTCGCGTGGTTGAAACTCAACGCACCGTAATGACACACCGACGCCGTCATGCCTTGTCGACGTCGCGTCAAAGCGCGAACCTCAGCACAAAAGATCGCGCTATCACATGACACAGGAAGGCAGCGGTCAAAACCTGCATCCAACAAATCGGGGGCGAAAGCCATGTGGTGGTCAGGTACAAGCGCGAGGCTTGCCACACGCTGCGCTGCACATTGTTCAGGCATGAAGGTGCTGGCCAAGTCCATCACCGTGGGGGTGCAGTAGACAACCATCATGTCCAAGTGACGCGAACGCCAGAGCGTTGAATCGTCCGACAGCATGCCGTAGCGTGCCACCTTCGCGCCCATGCCTTCAAGTGTGTAGCCCAGCTGATGCGCCAGCACGTCATCTTGCACAAAGAGCACGACATCAAGCATGGCTTGCGCTTGCCCGCACGCGTTGGCGTGCCATGGTTTTGAGTGCGTGAGCGACAGACATGGTGAAGAGGTGTTGGCCGTTCAAGCCCTGTGATCGGCTGAGACGCTTGTCAATTCTTGTGCGGGTTGAGCTTGTGGCTCGGTCACATTCACAGCCGTAACAGCATCTGACTTTGGGAAACACATTTTTTCGCCGTCCCAGCACTGACCACACCAGCACAAGCCGTCAGCATTGATGATGCAGGTTCCGGTGCCGCAGCACCTTGGGTCGTCGCTCATAAAAATCTTTCAAGGTTTAACAGTTGGCACGACGGTGGTCAGCAATGGCGTTGTCGTCAAACTTCATGTCCGGGCTTCGCAGCGCACGGTGTTTGGTGGTCCGCCCCTTCATGCGCATGCGCCAGAGTCGAAACGAGCTGGGATTGAGCTCGGCACGCATGAGACGAATCACCTCAGGCTCACTCAGGCCCACGCGCTCGTAAATGGTCTCAAACGTGGTGCGGTCTTCCCACGCCATCTGAATCACCGCAGACACATCACCCGGGCTCAAGTTGGCAAGACGTTGACTAGAGCTGAGTTGCATAGTGAGCGTGTGATGTGCGAATGGGAATCTTCAAGCCATCATCATGGAGAGCTGAAATACCGAGTTGGGTGCTTTGGGCATGAGCGGTGCCACCATGGGTTTGAACTTGAAGCGGCCCATGGTTTGCACAAACGAGCGGGCTTCTTCGTCACGCGACTCGTCCACAAAATCAGCCAACGTGAAGTTGCTGAGTGTGGCTTTCACGATTTGCTCTAAGCCAACCTCATAGCTGGCGGGGGTTGATTTATCTTCGGGCGTTTCGATCGTCGCCTCTGCCGCCACAGAGGGCGATGCATCCAAAGTGCACTCAAAGACCGAAGCAATGTCCCAAATGGAAATCAGCGAGGTGTCGCCCAAAATCATGTAGCCGCCGCCAGGGCCTTTCATGGCCCCTACGATGTTGTGTGCCTTGAGCGGCTTGAGGATGTTCTCGAGGTAGGAGATCGACAAATCGAGTCTGGGGGACAACTCGGTGGTGGTGACATAGCCTGCGTGGCGTTGGCCAGCAAGGTACACACACACCTCGATGGCGTTGATGGTTTTCTTTGAAATCATGACTCAAACTCCTGTTGCGTAGAATTTTGACGCATTAATCTACGCAAAAGCTAATTTAATTTATATATTCCTATATATCGACACATAATCTACTCAACCTCTACTCAAAAACCTTATTTTGAATACCAGCGCCCTTCCCTCGACCGCCCTGTACCGCATCGGTGCGGTATCTAAAACCGCGGGCATCCCCGTGTCTACTTTGCGCATTTGGGAAACCCGCTACGGCGCGTTCACCCCGGTCAAGACCGAGGGTAAGCAACGCCTATTCGCCGAGCACGATGTGTCCAAGGCTTTGTTGCTCAAGCAGTTGTCTCAAAACGGTCATGCCATCAGCACCATTGCCAATCTCGACCTTGAGCAACTGCGCCGCATGAGCAATCTGCCACACCACCTGCCCCAAAGCGTAGCGACAGCAGGTCAGCCCGTGTCACTGGCGGTCGTGGGCCTGAGCATGGCCAACCGCATTGAGTCCAAAAAATTTGCTGCGGGCTTGAAGCAAAACCAAATCAAAGTCACCGACGTATTGATTGATTTGGACACAGCCGCTAACGCCGAATTGGCACAACAGCCACAGGTGTTGTTGGTCAAAGTCAACACCTTGCAAACCACGGTGCACACGAGCATTCAAGCGTTGATTGCCAAACATAAATTTGCGCAAACCATCGTGGTGTACAACTTTGCCCCTGAAGCCGTGGTGCAAGCTATGAAATTTTCGGGCCTCATCGTGCGGCGCGAACCTATCTCGGACATCGAGCTGGCCGAGTTGCTGCAATCGGTGTTGTTTGTCGACCCTGCCCGCGCGCAGGAATTTGGCACCACGGGCTCGGTCATTGCAGCACGCAAATATTCAGACGTCACCCTCAGCCGCGTGGCCGGCATTTCAACCAACGTGCTGTGCGAATGCCCGCGCCACGTGGCTGAGCTGATTGCACAACTCGCCAGCTTTGAGGAATACAGCCAAGAGTGTTTGAACCGCAATGCAGACGACGCCCACTTGCACGCCTACCTGCGTTCGATTTCGGGTTCTGCACGTTCTTTGTTTGAAAACGCCTTAGAGAAAATTGCCGCGCATGAAGGGATTGATCTGCGCGAAGGCGCAGCTTCAAACTCACGCGAAAGCGCAGTATCAAACTAACGCAACGTCACGGCCTGATCGGTTGTGATGGCCTGCAACCACAGGGTGTCAATGTCGCTGAGTTTGCGTTTGTCAAACTCAGCCGTGTGCTCCCAGTAGCGCCCCGACGGCACCATGTAGCCCAAGTCTCGCTCGGCCTGCAAGGCGCGTGCAACGGCTGCTGGGTCGATCAACGCGTTTTGCGCTTGCAGCAGCTGTTGGCGCATGCTAGGCGTTGTCACATCACGCCTCGCCACGCGCGGGAACAACAAGCGCGATTCGGGCAACTCAGACAAATTCACCACCGCGCAGTCGCGCGACTGCGCCAATGCCATGAAGCGCGCCGACTTGGCCTCGAGCGACTGCAACGTCACATCCACCCGCAAGGGGTCTGGCGTGCCTTGGCCATAAAAGTGGCTGCTCTCGCCCAAGGCTGCGTCGTACACCATGTCGCAGCCCAAGAACGCCATCAAGTCAGGCTTCAAAGCGCCCAAAGCCCAATACCCTGCCGTGAACGCCATGGTGCCGCCCGCATAAACAAAGCCACCAAAGTTGTTTTGCTGCGGCACAAATTCGGGGGCGGCAATCAGTTGCTGCGAAGGCTTCAACGGCGTGGGCGGCAAACGCTCAGACGCAAAGTCTTCGGGGTACACCAGATAGTCCCAGTCAGGCGTGATTTGCCATGCGTTGTTGATGGCCACACGCTGCACAAACACCGACAGGTCCCAGTCTTTAGCCTGCACGGCATCAGGTGCACTCCCGATGAGCAGCACCATTTTTAAATTCTCTGCCACGCGATGTCCGTTTCTTAAGCGCTTTTAAAACAGCCGCGATCCTAGAGCCTTGCGATAGCCATTGCCAACCAAGGGTTGGAATGCATTTCTAAAATCAAAAAGATGACACAACACACCGCTGCCTCAGGCGTGATTTACTGGTTCAGAAACGACCTGCGCCTGCACGACAACCCTGCACTGCAACAAGCCATGGCGTTGGCCAAGCAGCGCAGCACATGGTTGCTGCCGGTGTACGTGCACGACACTGCGCTGCAGCTGACCAGCCCTTGGGGCTTTGTGCGTACCAGCGCGCACCGTTTGGTCTGGACTGCGATGGCTGTGCAGGATGTGTCCGAACAGCTGTTGCCACTGGGCAGCCAGCTGCTGTGCCTCACCGGCGAGCCCAGCGAGGTGTTGGCCGAGCTGATGACTCGCCTAGGCGCCAGCACTTTGGTATGCGAAGACATTGCGGCCCCCTATGAAGAGGCCCACATTCAAGCCTTGCAGCAACGTGGAATCGACGTGCAAACCGTATGGCAATCGACACTCATGGCGCCCGACCAATTGCCGTTTGAGCCGCACGAAGTGCCCGACGAATTTTCTAGTTTCCGACGTGCGGTCGAGCGCCAAACGTTTGCGCCTGCGCAACCGGTGGCCATGGTTATGAAAATGCCTACGTTACCGGATCAGGCCACCCTAGATTCAGTGCACGAGATGCAACATGCCATTGAACACACCACAGATCCCCGCGCGATCTTGAATGATCCACGTTCAGCTTTTCCTTGGTCACAGCCTGAGTTTCATGGGGGTGAACGTGCTGCCCTCGCGCACCTGGCACAGTACTGCAGCCGTGATTTGCCACACACCTACAAGGCCACACGCAACGGGCTGGTGGGTGCCGACTACTCCACCAAGTGGTCGCCTTGGTTGGCCACCGGCGCATTGTCTGCACGTCAGGCGTGGGCAGCCGTTCGCAACTTTGAGGCGCAACACGGGGCCACCGACAGCACGTATTGGATTGGCTTCGAATTGCTGTGGCGCGACCACTTTCGTTGGCTGCACCTCAAATACGGGGAGCGCATGTATTGGCAACGCGGCCTATCCGACGCGACGCTGCCAACACGCACCCACAACGCACGTGGCTTTGAGCACTGGCGCACAGGCCGCACCGGCCATGTCTTCATTGACGCGGGCATGCGCGAACTCAACGCCACGGGCTATTCGTCCAACCGCATGCGACAAAACTTGGCGAGCTTTTTGATTCACGATTTGCGCTGCGATTGGCGTGCCGGTGCCGCTTGGTTTGAATCGCAACTGATTGACTTTGACGTTTACAACAACCAAGGCAACTGGCTGTACCTGAGCGGTCGCGGCACCGATCCGAGAGGGTCAAGGCGCTTCAACCCAGACAAGCAAGCGCAGGACTACGATGCAGACAGCGCTTACCGCGAACTTTGGCAATAGGCCAAACAATAGACCCAACGATAGATAGACCGAACGAAAGTCACCATGACCACCGAAGCACGCAACGTTTTGGGCACTGCCCTGGTACCCTGCTCCTACGACCCGCTCACGGGCTACTACCGCGACGGCTGCTGCAACACGGACGAGAACGATCAGGGCAGCCATGTGGTGTGCGCCAAAGTCACGCACGCGTTTTTAGATTTCTCGCTGCAACGGGGCAACGACCTGATCACCCCGCGCCCCGAACACCGCTTTGCGGGCCTCAAAGCCGGCGACCGCTGGTGCTTGTGTGCCCGCCGCTGGCAAGAAGCCTTTGATGCAGGCGTGGCCCCGCCTGTGGTGCTGGAATGCACGCACGCCAAAGCCCTTGAATTCGTCACGCTGGAGCAATTGCAGTCATGCGCTTGAAAACACACACCCTCCTCGCTTTGCTGGTCGGGTTTTTAGGAATGGAGTCGGCCATGGCCATTGAAGAACCCCGTTACGACGTGCGTATGTCTCAAGCTCCCTTTGAGCTGCGCCATTACGCGCCCGTCTTGATTGCCCAAACCATCGTCGAGGGCGACATGGATGCGGCATCCAACAAAGGCTTTCGCTTGATTGCCGATTTCATCTTTGGCAACAACATGGCGGCAGGTTCAGAGCCAAGTGCCAATCAAGGCGCCAAGATGGCCATGACCGCCCCAGTGACCGTGGAGCCCCAGTCTTCGAAAATTGCCATGACAGCGCCAGTCACCCTTGAGCCGCAACTAGGCAATGATCAGCAATGGCGTGTTTACTTTGTGATGCCCAGCCAATACACCTTGGCCAATATCCCGAAGCCCAAAAACAGCGCCGTGACCTTGCACGAGTTGCCTAGCAAATACGTGGTGGTGCAACGCTACTCGGGCTTCAACACCGTGGCGCGAGTGCAAGAAAAAACCGACGAGACCTTGGCTTGGGCCAAGCAACAGTCGTTGAAGGTAGTGGGTACGCCCCAGCTTTCGCGCTATGACCCGCCCTGGACGCTGCCCATGTTCAGGCGCAACGAAATCATGGTGGAGGTGGCCGCGCCGTGAACACGCGATTTCCCACCTCAAGCCAAGCCTGCGTCGAGCTACGCGATCTGCACCTGAACACAAACATTGGCACCTACGGCCCGCACGATGTGGTGCCCGATGCCCATGTGCTCGACCTCACACTGTGGCTCGCGCCTGCGCTGGTGTTGATCGCGCAAGACGGCATGGCCCATGTGTTTGACTACGACCCCTTGGTGGCAGAGATCGACCGCATCGCCGCCGATGGCCATTACGAAACGCAAGAACGCCTCATCACGCGCATCGTCTATGCGTGCGCGGCCTACCGCGAAATAGAGGCCCTGGACATCGGCTTGTGCAAGTCACCCGTGCGCCAAGGCTCGGGCTCGCTGGGTGTGCGCGTGTCGGTCGATGCACACACACTCAACAGCTTGCGCTGAGCTCAGGGCTTGGCGACTTTCCAAGCACCGTCTGCGCGGCCGTCACCGGTCTTGTCACCTGGCTTGACATCTTTGGCCCAGAAGTAAAGCGGAGCGCCCTTGTAGGTCAATTGCTTTTTGCCGTCGTCGCGTGCAATCACGGCGTAGTCACCCGAAGCTTTGGCATTGGCTTCCACCAAGAGCGGTGGCCAGTTGGTAGCGCACTGGGCGTTACACACGGACTTGCCAGAGCCCACGGCATCTTTGGCGAAGGTGTAAAGCGTCATGTTGTTGGTGCCAACCAGCACACCCTCATTGACTTGGGTATAAGACGTGCCCCCCATCAAGGTGGAGCAAGCAGACAAAGTCACCATCGACACCGAGGCGATCAGAAGACGTAAAAGTCGGGACATAAATTTCCTTGTATTCGACAAAAAATATTGCCAAATTCACTTTAACTGAATTCAATGTCAGACCACAGGTACTTGATGCCAGTCCGTGGTGTAGCTAGGGGATTTGTGGTGTTGGTTCATTTGCCAGGCCTTGAACGCGCCTTGCGTGGACACCTTGACCGTACCTCGCCCATAGCGTTTGTTCAGGCCATCGATTACCGCCATCAAGTGGCTGGACTTGGCTTGTCTCGGCTCCAGCCAATCGGTTTGGTGCGTGGCAACCGATGAGATGTCGCTCAACATAATGCCGGCTTTTTTATAGCCATAGCCCTCTTTGAACAAACGACTCACCAAGTAATTGGCCCAGCGGTTGAACACCAAACTGTCCTGCGTGGGCTGGGGTAGCGGCAAGGTGAACGAGGGGTTGTACTGCGGCAGGTCTGACCTGAAACGATTGGTGCGCAAAAACACGTGGATGGCTGCCGCGTGTGAGCCCTGCGCACGCAGCTTGACACAGGCGTTGGCGACAAATGTGCTCATGGCGTCTTGCAGCACCGCCAGCTCGTACACGGTTTGGCCAAACGAGCGGCTGCACACAATCTGCAGCTTGTCAAACACCATGTCTTGCAATGCAAGGCAGGCCAAGCCTTGCAGTTCGCGCTGTGTTTTTTCCAGCACCACGCCAAACTCGGCACGCAAGGTGGCCGTATGAGCGCCACGCAAATCAGCCGCGGTGTGAATGCCGTGCTCAGCCAAACGCGCACTGAGGCGTTGACCCACGCCCCACACCTCGGCCACTTCGATTTGCCCCAAGATGCGCGCTTGCTGCGCGAGGCTCAAATCGTTGTAATTGAAGACACCCTTGGATCTAGGGTGCTTCTTGGCAATCTGGTTGGCCAGCTTGGCCAAGGTCTTGGTGGGGCCGATGCCCACACACACGGGAATGCCCGTCCATGCGATCACACGGTCGCGCATTTGGTAACTCAGCGTTTTGAGTTGGGGCATGCCTGTGAGGTCGACAAAGCACTCGTCGATCGAATACACCTCATGCTGTGGCGCGTAGTCGCTGAGAATGGACATGACGCGGTTAGACATATCCGCATACAAGGCATAGTTGGAGCTCAGCGCCACCACGCCCTGCTCTTTGGCCTGTTGCGCGTATTCGAACCAAGGCTGCCCCATGCGCACACCCAAGGCTTTGGCCTCGTTCGAGCGCGACACGGCGCAACCGTCGTTGTTGGACAGTACGACTACGGGCACGCCTTTGAGGTCGGGGCGAAACAGACGCTCGCAACTGACGTAAAAGTTGTTGCAATCGACAAGCGCGATTTGCGGGGTCATGGCGATAAAGACAAGAGCGACTCAACCTTGACGTCAGTGGTGTGGATCAGCACAGCTTGTGAATGTTGTGGGTCACCACCCCCCACACCACGAAGTCATCTTCTTCTTTGATGTGTCGGGATTCGTAGTTGGGGTTTTCGGCGATCAGCTTCACCACACCGGCACCTCGGTGCAAACGCTTCACGGTGAAATCGTTGTTGAGCTGGGCCACCACGATGTGGTTGTGTTGGGGGGCAATGCTGCGATCCACCAACAGGGCATCGCCCTCAAAAATGCCCACGCCAGTCATCGAGTCGCCTTTGACACGAAACACGTAGGTGGCCGCCCTGTTACGAATCAAATGTTGATTCAAGTCGATGCGCTCTTCGGTGTGATCGGCCGCTGGCGACGGAAAACCCGCGGGCATCAACCAGCCACACATATCCAGCCACAAGCCGCCCGTATCCATCGGCAACATAGGATGAGACAGTTCTTTCAAAAATGACATATGCTTATAATACTGTACAAATAAACAGCCCTACAAGCAAAACACTTTTGACGAACCCACACCATGGCGAAACTTCAACACACAGACATCCAGCTGAAGATGGCCTCCCTCGTGGGGTGGACGCTAGAGACGCACGCGCAGCAGCACACACCCTGCCTGTCCAAAAGCTGGACGCTGCCCAGCTTTGAGGCGGCAGTAGTTCGTTTCAACCAAATCGCTCAGCTAGCCCAAGCGCAAGACCACCACCCAGAAGTGTTGTCCAGCTACACGTACCTGCACGTGCGCATTTGGAGCCACGATGTTGCGGGGTTGACAGACAGGGATTTCAGACTGGCCAGCAGCCTCGATGCACTTTTTGAGTGACCCCCACTGAGTAGAGTTTTGACCGATTTATCTACGCAAAACCTAAAAACAAGCCCGCAGCGATGGGAGCGAAAACATAATCGAAACCCACCTTGACGACGACCTACGCACCCCCATGAAGTACCTCAAAAAACTCGACGGTTTTCAACGCTCGCCTGCAGGCCTCGAGTGGCAAATTTGGAAAAAATTGCACGTCATTTTGGCCGTGGGCACGGTCCTGCCGCTGCTGGCCAGTGCCGGCGCGTATGTGTGGGATGGGCTAGAGCCCGCCACATACAACGCAACACAAAGCGCCCGTGCGGTGGAGCAGTTTTTTTATGTCATGTTGGGGCTGGTCATGCTGCACTGGACGCTGGTGCTGACCTTGGCGATTGGCTGCGTGATTGTGATGTTGATGAAAGGCCCTGCCTACGTGGCTGACGCCTACCCGATGGAAGAACCACCCCATGCCACAAAAACAAAGTTTCAAAGGTAACAAGCAAAGCCTGCCCAGCAAGCCTTGCAAAACCTGCGGGCGTGATATGACGTGGCGCAAAGCCTGGGCAAAAAACTGGGAGCAGGTGTTGTACTGCTCGGACGCTTGTAGAAAAAACAAATCGTCCACCCCCCCATGAGTTACGAACTGGTTTGGTTCAAGCGAGACCTGCGCTGGCAAGACCATGCTGCCTTGGCCCGAGCAGCACAACACGGCCCTGTGCGCTGTATTTACGTGGTGGAGCCAGAACTGTGGCTGCAGCGCGATACGGCTTTGCAGCATTTTGAGTTTGTGCGTGAATCGCTGCAGGACCTTGATGACGCGCTGCGTTTGCAAGGCGGTGGCCTAGAGGTGCACACCGGTGAAGTGCCCGATGTGCTTAGCCGCATTTGGAAGCAAGCCCCCTTTCGTCGACTGCACGCACACCAAGAAACAGGCAATGGCTTTACCTACGCACGCGACCTGAAGGTGGGCGCGTGGTGCCAAGCGCACAACGTGGGTTGGCACGAGTACCCGCAGTTTGGCGTGGTGCGCAGACTGAAAAACCGCAACCTGTGGCAGGCCGCCTGGGAGCGGCATATGGCTGAGCCGATTCAGGATGTGGGCGAGTGGGTCAGTTACACACCACAAACCACATCACGCAGGGAGATGTGCAGCACATGGCGTGGCACTTGGTGCACCCCGGCGCAGATGCAAGCCCCCGCACATCTGCAACACAACCCGCCTCTGCGCCAACGCGGTGGTCGCACCTTAGCCCTAGCCACACTGCACAGTTTTTTGTACGCACGCAGCTTGGGCTATCGCGGTGGCATTTCGTCACCGCTGTCGGCACCCGACGCGTGTTCGCGTTTGTCAGCCTATTTGGCGTGGGGCTGCATCAGCATGCGCGAGGTGGTGCAGCACACACGAGCGCACATCGCCCAGCTGCCGCCACACGCAAGCCGCCACCGTGCAGGATTGACGGGCTTCATCAGCCGTTTGTATTGGCACTGCCACTTCATTCAAAAGCTCGAGAGTGAACCTGCCATCGAATGGCAAAACATGCACCGTGGCTACGACGGTTTGCGCGAACACGATTTCAACGAAGCCCACTTCGAAGCACTCAAAGCCGCACGAACCGGATGGCCCATGGTGGACGCCTGCGTGACTATGTTGCGCCAAACCGGTTGGCTGAACTTTCGCATGCGCGCCATGCTGGTGTCGGTGGCAGCCTACCCGCTGTGGCTGCACTGGCGACCCGTGGGTGAATGGCTGGCCACGCAGTTTTTAGACTACGAACCAGGCATCCACTGGAGCCAGCTACAAATGCAATCGGGCACTACAGGCATCAACACCACGCGCGTATATAACCCCATCAAGCAAGCGCAAGACCATGACCCACATGGAAGCTTTGTTCGGCAGTGGCTGCCTGCGTTACGACAAGTGCCCGACACCTGGTTATTTGAGCCTTGGCTCATGCCGCACACCCTACAGGCACATCTTGGCGTCTTTGTGGGACGCGACATGGGCAGTGACACAGGCAGCGCTTTGCCACAACCCTTGGTCGACTTAGCCCAAGCCACACGCGAAGCCAAACAACTGCTACATAGCAGACGCCAAACGGACGAAGTCAAAGCGGCTAAAAAAGCCGTGGTCGACAAACACGCCTCACGCAAAAACTGGCGTACACGACCAGGCTCTGGCGCACCTTCGGGCTCAGGCAAATCGCCTCGCAACAGGCCAAGCCCAAGCACAAGCGCGACTTCCCGCCGGTCATCCGCCTCTGCAGAAGTCGACAAACAACAGCTCGGTTTTGATTTTTAAAAAGCCCACACATGACCACCCCACCCAAACGCCTGATCCTCATCTTGGGCGACCAGCTTGACGAAGATGCCTCCGCACTGCGCGACTTTGATCCCATACACGACACCGTTTGGATGGCCGAGGTACTGGAGGAGTCCACGCACATCCCCTCGTCCAAACAACGCACCACGGTTTTTTTGAGCGCCATGCGGCACTTCGCCGCACACCTAAAAGCACGCGGCTGGCCGCTGATTTACAGCCAGCTTGACGAACCGCACAACACAGGCACGCTGGCTGGTGAACTGGGCAAGGCCGTGGCCCAAGTGCAGCCTCAGAAAATGGTAATGACCGCACCCGGCGACTGGCGCGTTCTGCAAAACCTGCGCGCTTTAGCGCAGCAACACGACGTGCCGCTTGAGATCAAAGACGATACGCATTTCTTCAGCACCGTGCGCGACTTTGCAGCGCATGCCAAAGACCGCAAGCAGTTGCGTTTGGAATATTTCTACCGCGAGCTGCGCCAGAAAAACGGCATTTTGATGGAAGGCCAAAAGCCCATCGGCGGCCAATGGAACTTTGATGCGGATAACCGCGGCAGCTTTGGTAAAAAAGGCCCAGGACTGCTACCCGCCCCCACACGCGTGACACCGGACGCCATCACCCAAGACGTGATGCGATTGGTCAATGACAAACTGGCGCACAACCCCGGCTCCATCGCGCAGTTTGGCTGGCCCGTCACACGTGCACAAGCCTTGGTGGCGTTAGATGAATTCATCACCCACAGGCTACCCAGCTTTGGGCTGTACCAAGACGCGATGTGGGAAGGTGAAGTGTGGCTGTATCACTCGCACCTGTCGTGCGCGTTGAACTTGAAGCTACTCAATCCGCGCGAGGTGTTGTCAGCGGCTGAAACCGCCTTTCACAACGGCCATGCGCCGCTGCAAGCGGTAGAGGGTTTTGTGCGGCAAATTTTGGGCTGGCGTGAATACGTACGCGGCATTTACTGGACCCACATGCCCGACTACGCCGAGGGCAATGCCCAGCAAGCGAACGAACCGCTGCCCGAGTTTTATTGGACGGGCAACACCGAGATGGCCTGCTTGCGCGACGCCATTACACAAACCTTGCAACACGGCTATGCGCACCACATTCAACGTTTGATGGTGACCGGTCTTTACGCTTTACTGCTGGGTGTGGAACCCAAACAAGTGCACCAGTGGTACCTAGGCGTATACGTGGATGCGGTGGAATGGGTGGAGCTGCCCAACACGCTGGGCATGAGCCAGTTTGCAGATGGCGGTCTGATGGCGAGCAAACCCTATGTGGCCAGTGGCAAATACATAGACCGCATGAGCAACCATTGCAAAGGCTGCCGCTTCAACCCCGCCGAATCCACAGGCGACACCGCTTGCCCCTTCACCACC
>CANFKQ010000035.1 GCA_947447405.1 Comamonadaceae bacterium
GTGAGCTTTGCAGGCCACCGTTTTTTGAGTTTCAGCGATGCAGACACAGATCTTTGGCAAAGCTTTCGCCGCTTTGCGGCCACGGCGCTGGCAGGCTTTGCCGCCAACGAACTGATGTTCATCGCGCTGCTGCGCGGGCTGAACTTGCCTGATTGGCTGGCCTTATTTTTTGCCTTGGTGTTTGCATCCGCGCAAACCTTTTTGCTCAGTCGCTTCTGGGCTTTCAGACGCAAGGCTTGATCGGTACAAGCTCCAGGCTTGGCCCGTCGCAATCAGGGTGAAGCCTTCGTGCGATTGCGCGTTGAGAACATGTGACGCATTGGGCGCAACCACCCATGCGTGTAGGTCTTGTTTCAACGCTTGCAAGCGCGCCATGGGCACTAGGCTAAGGGCAGCATGGGCATCAAAGTCGGCACCTTCAAATAACTCACGTCGCCAGTTGTCGCCTGCCGTTTGGCGCAAGGTATCCCAGTCCTGAATGACTTCCAAGGGATGGGCGAGCTGCGCATAGAACGGCAAGTCGTAAGGGTAGTCATCGACTGCAGCCACCACATCGTTAGGCTGTGCAGCGCAAGCCAACACATCGGCGATATCGCGTGTGCTGCGTTGTTCGGTATAGCGGCTCGCACTCACCTGCGCGACGACGGCCAAGCCCAAATTCACAAACACCACAGCAGCAAAAACAAACCGCCCCCAACTGCGTGGCGCCACCTGTTGCTGCCACCACAACGCCGCCAGCACTGCGAGCGCAGGCATGACAGGCAAGGCATAACCAATCAGCTTGGAATTGGGAATTGAGAAGAAACCAAGAATGGCAACGACCCAAATCCAACACAGCGCCACCCAACGTGGATCCACACGACCTGAGTCCACATTGTCTGCGGCTGAACGAGCCATGGGCATAGTCGCTGCGCGCAACCGTTGCAGGCCATCTGCAGCCGCCACAAAAACCCAAGGGAACATCAACACAGTGATGGCCAAACCATAAAACCACCAAGGCCTGCCATTGTTGAACGTCGTGGCTGTGTAACGCCCAAACTGGTGCTTGCCAAACATGTAGGCCAGCATGTCAGGGTGCTCGCGTGCAGCCAATACAAACCACGGCAATGCAAGGATGACAAACAGCAACAAACCACTCAGCCAAGGCAAGGCCAAAATTTTTCGCCATTGCCAGGTGTAGGCAATCCAAATAAACAACACCAAACCGGGCAGCAGCAAACCGATCAACCCTTTGCTCAAAACACCCAGCGCACAAGCCACAAACCCCCAGCGCGCCCAGCCTGCGTGGACGCCCGCGTCATGCATGAAGGCGCGCGCAAAACACCAAATGGCCACGCCCATCCACGTCGCCACCATCATGTCATGGTTCACGTATTGACCGCCGACCAAAAATGCCAAGCTGCTGCCAAACATCCACGCAGCGCGTCGCGCCACCTCCGCACCAGCCATGTGGTGCGTACACACAACCATCAACCCCAGCATCAAACACGCATGCAAGGCCACCACCAAGCGTGCCACCCAAGGTGTGGCACCCAAAACAGTCATCACAGCAGCTTCGAGCCAATACAACAACGGTGGTTTATGAAAGAACGGAATGCCGTCTAGTCTTGGCGTGAGCCAGTCGCCACTCATCGCCATCCACCGTCCGACTTCAGCGTAGCGCCCCTCATCAGGAAGCGCTAACGGACGAAGCGCAGCCAACGTCAGCAAGAACAAAGGCAGCAACATCCAACCCCAAGTGCGCCAGCGGTGAGTTGCAAAAAATGATGAGGTCATTGCGTGATCAAGCTTCTATAGGTTTGCCGCTGCCGCGCACCAAGCGCACGCCTGCATCAAAGATGTGCTGCACAAAATCGTGCCCAGCAAGGTAAGCAAATTCGCGTTTACGCGCAGTGCCAATCATGTCGTCCACTTGTGCTGACACAGCGGGGTGACACATGATGATGGCGAGCTTGTCTTGTGACAAGTTGGCCAACCAAGCTTGCATGTGACGCGCGTAGTCATCCATGCTGCCGTCAAAACCATACGCACCCAGCAAAGGATCCACGGTAGGCCAAGCCTGGTGTTGCGCCCACTGCCGCAAGCCTTGCGCACCCATGGCAGAAATGACTTTGGCTTTGAGACCGGGTTGTGCGACCTGCGACACACGCAGCCAGGGTCGTTTTGCCAAGTTGCCATATCGGCGCATGAGCACCTCTGCCAAGGCATGACGAAACACAGCAAACTGTTGGACGTGCTGATGGCCATCAATATGGTCTGGCACGGCTTGCCAATGAGCCTCGAACGCATCGAGCTGACGCTCAATCTCGTCTTCAATGTACTTTTGCTTGTATAGACGCAATGCGGCACGCACCATGACAACACCCAAACTACTGCCATGCCCAGCGTCCACAGCAAAGCTGCTGGTCCAATCCAAATGCACACCCACATCAAGGCGTTCTCGCACATCGCGCAAGGCCATCACATCTTCGGACCAACGGGGGGACAAGCTCATCACACTGGTGGCGCTCAAGCGGCCAAGTACGGCCAAAGCGACGATGCCTTGGGACACGGGCGCGTTCAGTGCGTAATCGTCTGCACACAGCACGACTTCTTTGATTTTGTGTTGTGTCATGCAGCAGCACTCCAGTAGTTGGCATGACCGTAGTGGTCTTTGAGAAAGTCAATCCACAAGCGCAAGCGCAGGGGCAAGTGCTTGCGCTGCGAAAAAACCGCATAAATCCCATTGGGAGGCGCGGCGAATTCTTCTAGCACTGGCACCAATTGGCCACTGCTGATTTCAGACGCCACCTCCCAAGTGCTGCGCCATGCAATGCCGTGACCTGCCAAACACCAGTCGTGCAGCACTTGACCGTCCGAACAGTCCATAGGACCGCTAGGGCGTAGATGAACCACTTCATGGGTTTGGCTGTCGATGCTCTTGCCCGTCACAGGCACACGAAACGCCCAGCCGCGTGTTTGCGAGGCATCGCTAGACAGCGTCAAGCAACGAAAGCGCATCAAGTCGTTGGGCACTTTAGGTATGCCGCAGCGTTTCAGAAATTCCGGTGTAGCCACGCACAAGCGGCGGTTATCGGCCATGCGCACGCTGACCAACGATGAGTCGGGCAAATCACCCACGCGCACGGCGCAATCAAACCCTTCGGCAGCTAAGTCAACCACACGGTCGCTCAAGTTGAGCGACACCGTCACATCCGGATGCATGCTGTGAAACTTGGGGACTAAGGGCGCGACATGACGACGGCCAAAGCCTGCAGGTGCGGTGATGCGCAAATATCCACTGGCTTTGAGGCCACCCGCACTGACGCTCGCTTCGGCATTGGCCACATCGGCCAGCAAGCGTTGACAGTCTTCGAGGAATGCCGTGCCTTCGTGTGTGAGCGTGATGCGTCGCGTGGTGCGTACCAAGAGCTTGACGCCCAAGTGCGCTTCTAAGCTATCCAAGCGTCGCCCCATGATGGCGGGTGCTACGCCCTCGGCTTTGGCCGCAGCGGTCAAGCTACCCTTCAAGGCCACCGACACAAAAGACTCAAAGGCTTTGAGTTTGTCCATGCTTGAATTATCCACGGGGCGTCGCGATGCCCGCCCAACCTAAAATCTGCTCTATGAATACCCAAGCACCGATGTACCGCCTCAGTCGAATCACCCGCACAGTTGCCTTGTTGGAACATCTCGCACCTGCATGGTTTGCCATGGTCATGGGTTGGTGTGGTTTGTCACTCGCTTGGTTGCGTGCCACCCATGTGTTTGGTGACACAGCTCTCGGCTTAGGCCTGGTGGGATCTATCTTTGCGCTGTCGGTGTTTATGCTGCTGTGCTTGTCTTGTGTGCTGCGTTTGACGTTTCATCCCAACGCCGTAGCCGCCGACATGCGCCACCCAATCCGTCACGCCTTCATGGCCACGTTGCCGCTGTCCATCATGTTATTAGCCGGCATTGGCGTATCTCTGTTTTGGAACACCTCGCGTACCCTCGATACGCTGCTCACCTTTGCTTGGATGGTAGGTTCGGTGTTGGAACTAGCGGCTTCGGTGTGGGTTATTGCGCGTTGGCTCAACACAACCGACAACGGCGGCTTGCAATGGGCGGCGTTCACGCCAGTGTTTTTTATTCCTGTCATTGGCAATGTCTTGGCGCCGATGGCGGGCATGACCATCGGTCTTGGGTCTTGGGCAACAGCTCAGTTTGGCATTGGCTTGTTGTTGTGGCCTGTGCTGCAAACCATGCTCATCGTCCGCATGGTGCAAGCGGGCCCATTGGCAGCGCGCATGAGCCCCAGCATCTTTATCACCATGGTGGCGCCGTCCATCATCGGCTTGTGTTTCTTGCAGTTCGATGCCCCGCTGAGCTTGGCTTGGGGCTCATGGGGCATTGGCCTATTTTTCTTAGCCTTGTCACTTACGCAAATTCACACGATCCTTGAACAACCTTTTGGCTTGCCACATTGGGCCATGAGCTTTCCAATGGCCGCCTTCACCACGCTCAGCCTGTGCATGTCGCAAGAGCAGGGCGGCGCATGGTTGGAGCTGCCTGCCACCTTGCTGTTGGCGGTGACCTCGCTATTGATTTTGGGATTGACCCTAAGCACTTGGCGCGGCTTACGTCATGGCCAGCTGTTGGTGCCTGAGAAGTAAAGCGCATACGCACACACGATTACCTACCTATTTGTCACGACAGCCCAAAAGCTGACGATGCAATCGAGCCAGCGCAATCCAATAAGATTCGTCCTGATTTCCCTTTTTTGATTTATCCAGAGAGACCTCACCATGAGCCAAGACACCACCAAGCGCACACAAGTGCGTAGCCTGCAAGTTGCCACCAACTTGTACAAATTCATCGAGACCAAAGTGTTGCCCGACACCGGCGTGAGCAGCGATAAATTCTGGAAGGGTTTCGACGCCATCGTGCAAGACTTGGCACCCAAAAACATCGCCTTGTTGGCAGAGCGCGATCGCCTGCAAACCGAGATGGATACATGGCACAGCGCCAACCCAGGTCCCATCAAAAACATGAAGGTCTACCGCAAGTTCTTGGAAAAAATTGGCTACCTGGTGCCACAACCCGAGAAGGTCAAAGCGACCACCAAAAACGTCGATGCCGAATTGGCTCTGCAAGCTGGCCCACAACTGGTGGTGCCCGTTCTCAATGCACGTTACGCATTGAACGCTGCCAACGCACGTTGGGGTTCTTTGTATGACGCCTTGTATGGCACCGACGCCATCTCCGAAGCCAACGGCTGCGAAAAATCTGGTGCGTACAACCCCAAGCGTGGCGCTCAAGTGATTGCCTATGCACGCAACGTACTGGACCGCACTGCACCGTTGAAGAGCGGCTCGCACGTCGACTCCACCGGCTACGCTGTGGTGAACGGAGAGCTGGTCGTGACTCTCAAAGGCGGCAAGACCACCAAGCTGGCAAAAGCCGCTCAGTTTGTGGGCTTCCAAGGCAAGATGGCGGAGCCATCGTCTGTGCTGTTCGTGCACAACGGTTTGCACCTCGACTTGCAAATCAACCGCAACACTGCCATCGGTGCCACCGATCCAGCGGGCGTGAGTGACCTGATTGTTGAGGCCGCTTTGTCTACCATCCTCGACTTGGAAGACTCGGTGGCCGTCGTTGATGCAGACGACAAAGTGTTGGCCTACAGCAACTGGTTGGGTATCGTCAAAGGCACTTTGACCGAAACCGTTGAAAAAGGTGGCAAGACGTTCACACGTGGTTTGAACGCCGACCGCGAATACAAAGGCAAAGACGGAAAGCCTGTCAAGTTGCACGGCCGCTCATTGCTGTTCCTTCGCAATGTGGGCCACTTGATGACCAACCCCGCTATTCTTTACACAGGCAAAGATGGCTCGACACACGAAATTCCAGAAGGCATTCTGGACGCGGTGGTGACCACCACCATCGCGTTGCACGACTTGCAAGGCCACGGCAAAAAAGGCATTCGCAACTCACGGACAGGCTCTGTCTACATCGTCAAACCCAAAATGCACGGCCCCACCGAAGTGGCGTTTGCTTGCGAGCTATTTGGTCGCGTCGAGAAGGTCTTGGGCTTGGCTGACAGCACCGTCAAGCTGGGCATCATGGACGAAGAGCGCCGCACCAGCGCCAACTTGAAAGCTTGTATCGCCGCAGCTGCCAGCCGCGTGGCGTTCATCAACACCGGTTTCTTGGACCGCACGGGTGACGAAATGCACACCGCCATGCAAGCAGGTCCCATGCTGCGTAAAGGCGATATGAAAACCAGCGCATGGATTCAAGCCTACGAAAAAAACAACGTGTTGGTCGGCTTGTCATGCGGCTTGCGCGGCAAAGCACAAATCGGCAAAGGCATGTGGGCTATGCCCGACTTGATGGCAGAAATGTTGAAACAAAAAATTGGCCACCCCAAAGCCGGTGCCAATACCGCGTGGGTACCAAGCCCCACAGCGGCTGTTTTGCATGCCATGCACTACCACCAAGTCAAAGTGGTGGACGTGCAAAAAGAGTTGGAGAAGGTCGACTACAACAAGGTGCGTGACAGCATCTTGAACGATTTGCTGCAAGTGCCTGTGGCTGCCAAGCCCAACTGGAAGCCAGCTGAAAAGCAACAAGAGTTGGATAACAACGTGCAAGGCATCTTGGGCTACGTGGTGCGCTGGATTGACCAAGGCGTGGGCTGCTCGAAAGTACCAGACATCCACAACGTGGGTCTCATGGAAGACCGTGCGACTCTGCGTATTTCTAGCCAACACATTGCCAACTGGTTGCACCACGGTGTAGTCACACCTGCTGAAGTGAAAGCCACGTTCAAGCGCATGGCATCGGTGGTGGATAAGCAAAACGCAGGCGACAAGGCTTACCAAAAAATGGCTGGCCGCTTTGCGAAGGCCCCTGCTTACCAAGCTGCGCTGGACTTGGTGTTCAAAGGCAAAGAGCAACCTAGCGGTTACACCGAGCCCTTGCTGCACGCATGGCGTTTGAAGGTGAAGGCGGGTCAAGCCTAACACTGCCAAGTGAAGCAAAAGAAAACGGCTCCTTCGGGAGCCGTTTTTCATGGATGCAGCGAACTATGATTCAGCCATTCACTTTCTATTGAGAAGTCACACATGGCCAACACATTCATCAACTCGGCTCTTCGCTTTGCATTGCGCACCTTGGTCGGCTTAGTTGTGACAGCCATCATCGCCGTGGGCTTGTATCTGATGTTCTCGTTCCACTTCACCTACTCCAAGGGAGAGAGCGTAGGCTACGTGCAAAAGCTGTCTTACAAAGGCTGGGTATGTAAAACATGGGAAGGGGAACAAGTGCGCGCCTTGTCTGTGATGCCTGCGATTCCAGAAAAGTTTGCCTTCACTGTGCGAGACGCCGCGATCGCCGACCAAATCAATGCACATATTGGTCAAAAGGTCGTGATCGAATATGAGCAGCACAAAGGCTTGCCAAGCTGCTTTGGCGAGACCGAGCACTTCATCACCAAAGTCACGCCAGCGCCTGGCGAATAAGACGGCTTACACCGCGGTCAAGGTGCCGATGATCGCGCGGGCAGTGGATACACCAGCTGTTGCAAATGCCGCACGTTTTTGTTCACCTGCACCCACCACTTGCTGAATGAGTCCATGGGTTTGTCAATGTGACGGAACAAACGTGGTGCAGGTCGAATCTGCACCGAGCTCTCGACAAGGTCTGGCAAGCACAAATGGGCCACCGTTTGCACGCTTTGTGCATCGGCCAATGCAGCCAACACCTCTTCAGCCGAGCCAAACCAACAATGCGGTGTCAGGACGGCCATGCGCTCGCCCACAAAGTGCCAGCGCAAGGCGTTCCATGGATGCGCTTGTGTGTGCTCTGCAAATGCCACGGCCACACACACCACGTCCGAAGGTAAGTCACTGGGCAAATCAGCCAACGCCCATGGGTGCACCAGCCACACATGCTTGCCCGATACATCACTGGCCACAGGCTTTGTAAGCCCTAATTCAACGGGCGGATCGGTGAACACCTCGGGCTCATCCCAAGCCAATTCGTTTTTACGCACTTGTGCCACCGTAGCCGCACTGTTGGCCAAGATGTCCATCAGCTCGTAACTTATATCAATGGAGGTGCCACGGCTGTGCCAAATTTCTGGCGCAAATTTTTCAACCGTATCTGCATTGAATAAATAAGGTTTGCTACTGCCCGTCGCTGCCACCCATTGCCAGCTGAGGTAGTTGCTGGCCAAGTCACCATCCAATAAATGGCTGTACATCCAATCCGCGGCCACGCGCCAATTCACCTTGCGCAAATGTACGATGTAGCTGGCCACCCACAGGCGCGCATGGTTGTGCAAATAGCCGGTGGTGTAGAGCATGCGAATCGCATTGTCGATGACGGGCACCCGAGTGCACGCGTGGCGAACGTCCTCCGGCAGCTCGTTGCTGTACTCAGATTCAGGTAATACACCTTGATGCAAAGACTGGGCTATGCCATCACCCAAATGATGCTGCATATGTTGAAAGTATTCGCGCCAACCCAACTCGTAAATTAACTTGTGCTGCACGCCCACACGGTACTGGTGGTACATGGCACTGGCCACATCCGGCACACTCAAAAAACCATGCGTGAGGTAAGGGGACAAATGCGTGACCGCACCATCCAAGGCATTGCGCGAATGCGCGTAGTCTTTGGGGCTGACGTGGTCGAGTCGCAGCTGAGCGGCTTCTGGCGTGGGAGGAAATTCGTACATAAGATTTTTGTGATTGTGCCTTGTCGGCTTCGCTACACTTTGAAGCATGTCCAGCCAGATGCCCGACCCGATTGACGCTTGCGCTTGCCCCCTGTGCGGCCTGCCTAACAAGTGCGCCATGGAAGTGGCCAAACAAAAAGGATGCCCGATTGCCGCATGTTGGTGTGTGAACGTGTCTTTCTCGCAAGAGTTACTCGCACAAGTGCCCACCGCCTCACAACGCAAAGCATGCATTTGCCAAGCTTGCGCCACGAAGGATCCATATGGCTGAACGCGGCTCATTGGCAGATTTGCAAAGCCGATATGGCACGCGCCACCGTTGGTTGATGCTCACGACGGTGATGATTGGCTCCATGGCCGCCATCATGTCGTCGACCATCATGAACGTCGGTATTCCCGACATGAGTTTGCAATTCGGCATTGGTCAAGAGTCGGCACAGTGGGTGAGCTCCAGCTTTATGGTGGCGATGACGGTGTCCATGCTCACCACGCCGTGGTTGTTGGCGCGCTTTGGTTATCGCGCCACCTACTTGGGTTGCATGTGGGTGCTACTCACTGCAGGTGTCGCCGGCGGGCTTTCTACTGACTACAACCTTGTGCTAACAGCCCGCGTGATTGAAGGCTTGGCTGCGGGTGTGGTGCAACCCATTCCCGCCATCATCATTTTGCGTGCGTTTGACACCTCTGAGCAAGGCCGCGCCAACAGTTTCTTTGGCATGGGCGTGGTGTTGGCTCCTGCCCTCGGTCCCAGCATCGGCGGACTGTTGGTGGACTGGATGAGTTGGCGCGCGCTGTTCTTCATGGTTGTGCCGTTTTGTGCGATTTCCATGTGGATGGCCATGCGCTATGTACCTACCACCGCCCCTGGTGGCGTAAGTGCCAACCACGGCAAGCCCTCCCTCGACTTAGGCGGCCTTGCACTCGCCACCATCGGCACCTTGTGTCTACTCAACGGTTTGGTGATGTTGCACAGCGGTCAACTGGCAGCATCTCTAACCTTGGTTGGCATAGCCGTGCTGTGCGCGGTTGGCTTTGTTGTGTGGCAAAGCGTACAAGCTCAAAATGAGGGCAAGCCACTGATGAACTTGGGTTTGTTTGCCCATCGTCCGTTTGCGATGGGTACCACGGTGGCATTCATCTACGGCATTGCGATGTTTGGCTCAACTTATTTGCTGCCTTTGTATTTGCAACTGGGCTTGGGCTTGTCACCCAGCTATGTAGGCACCTTGTTGTTACCCTCGGGTTTGTTGTTGGCGTTCACAATTGCTATTGTGGGCCGCTACTCCAGCACGCATCCCACGCACTTGATGGTGAGTTTTGGTTTACTCTTATTGGCACTCTCTTTTGCCCTCATGCTCACCGTGAATTTGCAGACGGGTTTGTGGGTACTGGTGGCCTTTGCCATGTTGGGGCGCGTGGGTCTAGGCTTTATCTTGCCTTCACTCAACATCGGGGCCATGCGCGGCATGGACAGCAGCTTGATTCCTCAGGGGGCAAGCGTCATCAACTTTTTGCGCATGCTGGGCGGCGCTGCAGGCGTGAGCCTGTGTGGCATCTTGCTGGAGTGGCGATTGGCTGTGCATGGTGACTCACTCACCAACGCCAAGACCTCAGCCATGCGCTTGGCGGCGTTTGACGAAGTGTTTTTGATGCTCGCCTTTGTTTGCATGCTGGCACTCTTAGCGGCTTGGCGCATTCGCCAGCCGAGCCAACACCCTCTTTAATTTTTGATTGAATGCCATGTGCCAACTGCTCGGACTGAACTGCAGAAACCCCACGGATGCCACGTTTAGCTTCAGCGGCTTTGCGCAGCGCGCTGGCGTGACCGACCACCACGCGGACGGCTGGGGGATCGCATTTTTTGAAGGCTCAGAAGAAGACCGGGGTTTGCGCCACTTCATCGACCACTTACCGGCCAGCACATCGCCTGTGGCCGAACTGATTCGCAAATACCCCATCAAAAGCCGCAACGTCATTTCGCATATTCGAAAAGCAACGCAAGGCGTGGTGTCTCTGGAAAACTGCCACCCCTTCGTGCGCGAGCTGTGGGGCCGATATTGGGTGTTTGCGCACAACGGCAATTTAGAAAACTACGAACCACGTTTGCATGGCAGTTTCAAGCCCGTGGGGCACACCGACAGCGAACGTGCGTTTTGCTGGTTAATGCAAGAGATGTCCAAGTCACACGCCAGCGTGCCGTCGATTGAGGAGCTCACATTGACCTTGAAAGAGCTGGTGCCACAAATTGCCAAGCACGGCACATTCAATTTTTTGCTATCGAACGGGCAGGCACTGTGGGCACATGCCTCGACTCACCTTTGCTACATCGAGCGCAAGCACCCCTTTGCAAAAGCGACCTTGAGTGACCAAGATATGAGCATCAACTTTGCAGAGCACGCGTCACCTGATGACCGTGTGGCTGTCGTTGTCACTGCGCCTTTGACGACCAATGAAGTTTGGACGCCGTTTGCGCCTGGTGACCTCAAGGTGTTTGTGGATGGGGAGTTGAGGCGCTAGATCTGCCTCGCGTAGTTAGGACTGCGCGGCAGCTTCCAGCGCGTCAATGAACATCGCTGCCACATCGAAACCCGTCTGATCAAAGATCTCTTGAAAACAAGTGGGACTGGTCACGTTCACTTCGGTCAGGCAGTCGCCAATCACATCCAAACCAACCAATAGCAGCCCACGCTTAGCGAGAATAGGGCCAAGGGCTTCGGCAATTTCTTGGTCGCGCGCAGAGATGGCTTGCGCCACACCTTTACCGCCTGCGGCCAAGTTGCCGCGCACTTCCCCACCTTGCGGTATACGCGCCAAGCAATAAGGCACGACTTTGCCTCCGATGACGAGCACACGCTTGTCGCCTTTGTTGATGGCAGGGATAAACTTTTGCACCATGACGGTTTGTGCGCCGTCACGGTTAAGGGTTTCGGTGATGGCACCTAGGTTCAAGCCATCGTCTTTCACGCGAAAGATGCCCATGCCGCCCATGCCGTCCAGTGGCTTCAAGATGATGTCGCGGTGTTGCGCATGAAAGCTCCGAATGGCATCTGCGCTTCGCGTCACCAGCGTGGGACTGATGAACTGTGCGAACTCCAGAATAGCTAATTTTTCAGGGTGATCACGCAAAGCAGCGGGTTTGTTAAATACCTTGGCACCTTCGCGCTCAGCTTGCTCTAGCAAGTGCGTGGCGTAAAAGTACTCGCTGTCAAAAGGCGGGTCTTTGCGCATGACGATGGCGTCAGCGTTTTTGAGCGCGTAATGCTCGTCCACGCTTTGCACCTCAAACCAATGGATCGCATCGCTCGTCAAACGCACCTGCTGCACACGCGCCGCCACGTGTTGACCACTTTGCCACACGATGTCTTGCGGTTCGCAAGCCAATACTTGATGGCCGCGACGCTGGGCTTCACGCATCATCGCAAACGTGGTGTCCTTGTAAATTTTGAAGGACGACAGTGGGTCTGCGACGAAGAGGATGTGCATGAGACTTAGATTTCGATTTTGCTGCCCAGCTCCACCACGGAGTTGCTAGGCAAGTTCAAGAAGTCAGCGGCCGAACTGGCGTTGAGGTGCATTTGTGCAAACAGTTTCTCGCGCCATTGCGCCATGCCCGTACCAATGGTGGGCACGATGCTGTCCCGAGACAAGAAGTAGCTGGTAGTCATGGGGTTGATCTCACAACCCATGCCGTGCAAATGCTTCAATGCGCCGGGCACATCTGGATCATCTTTGAAACCGTAGTGAATCACAACTTGCCAGCACTCATGGTCAAGTGACATGATTTCTAAGCGGTCTTTCTCGGCCACCCAAGGCACTTCGTGGTTGTGCACATTCACAAATAAGTTTTGTGCATGCAGCACTTTGTTGTGCTTCAAGTTATGCAAAAAAGCATTGGGCACAGCACCCATGCCTGAAGTCAAAAACACTGCCGTACCTTCGACGCGCGTTGGCGGCGCAGCAAAGACTGCACCCAAAAAGCTTGCCAAATCCAAAGCGTCTTCACGGCGTTTTTCTGCAAGCAAGGCGCGACCATCACGCCAAGTGAGCATGAGCATCATGATGACTGAAGCGATCAACAAAGGGAACCAGCCGCCTTCCAGCAGCTTCAGCAAGTTCGACGCCCAGAACGCAAAGTCCACCATGAAGAAAAAGCTTGTCGCGGCCAAGCACCACCAAAAAGGATATTTCCAACCGTAATGAATCACGAAGAAAGTAAGCACGGTTGTGATCAGCATGTCCGTACACACGGCAATACCGTAGGCCGCCGCCAAGTTGCTAGACGACTTGAACATCACCACGGCCAACACGATGACCGCAAACAAACCCCAGTTAACAAAGGGAATGTAGATTTGGCCTGTGTCTTTCACACTGGTATGCAGCACTTGCAAGCGTGGCAAAAAGCCCATTTGCACAACTTGCTTGGTCACGCTGAAAGCGCCAGAGATCAAAGCTTGCGATGCAATCACCGTGGCCGCAGTGGCCAAGCCAACCAAAGGCAACAGCAACCAGTCAGGCGCCATGTTGAAAAACGGATTGGCCACGGCTGTGGGATCACTCAAGAGCAATGCGCCTTGACCGAAGTAGTTCAACGTGAGCGATGGCATGACCACAGAGAACCACGCAATCCGTATGGGCTTCTTCCCAAAGTGACCCATGTCAGCATAAAGAGCTTCGCCACCGGTCACACACAACACCACCGCACCCAAAATCAAAAATGTGATGGTGGGTTCGTTGTAAATGAACTGCACAGCGTAGTGTGGGCTGATGGCCCACATGATTTCTGGATGCGCGGCAATGTGATACAGGCCCAAAGCCGCGATGACAACAAACCACACCACAGTGATCGGACCAAAGAACTTGCCAATGCCACTGGTCCCACGCTTTTGCACAGCGAAGAGACCAAACAAAATCACAATCGTGAGCGGAATCACATATTTCGTGAATGCAGGCGAAACGACCTCCAAACCCTCCACCGCCGACAGCACAGAAATAGCAGGTGTGATCACACCGTCGCCATAAAACAAACAAGTGCCGAAGATACCCACGATCAACATACGCTGACGCAACACGGGACGGTCTTTGACTGCCATGGATGCCAAGGCCAACATGGCGACCAAACCACCCTCGCCATTGTTATCAGCACGCAGCACCAAGGCCACATATTTGATAGAGACGATGACCGTCAGCGTCCAAAAGAAAATCGACAAGATGCCGTAAATGTTATCGGGCGTGAACTCCACATGACCCGAACCAAACACTTCTTTCATCGCATACAACACACTGGTGCCGATATCGCCATAAACGACGCCAATTGCGCCTAGGGTGAGCGCCGCAAGCGACGATTTGCCGTGTTGTTCCATCATTGATCTCAGTCGTAGTTTTCTGCTTCAGGGTCGGTGGCTTCAAGTTCATAACTCGCAGCCAACATGGCCAAGCGACCAATCACGCCGTACATATAAAAGCGGTTGGGGGTGCTCGCACCAGGCTTCATGCCGGGCTGTGGCGTGTGTGCGCTTTGTTCGAAGGCCAAAGGAACAAAGCTAGCGCCGGGTGCGTTCAAGTTTTCGTCCACACCACGGTCTGCATGAACGCGGTAGAAGCCGCCCACCACATAGCGGTCCATCATGTAAACCACAGGCTCGGCCACAGCATCGTTCAGGCGCTCGTGCGTGAGCACGCCTTCTTGGATGATGACTTGGTTCACTTCTTGGCCATCTTTGACCACGCTCATTTTGTTGCGGGTCTTGCGGTTGACCACATCGAGGTCTTTGACATCGCGCACCGTCATGATGCCCATGCCATACGTGCCGTTGTCGGCTTTGACGATGACGAATGGTTTTTCGTTGATGCCGTACTCTTTGTATTTGCGCTTGATCTTGGTGAGCAAGGCATCCACATTGGTCTTCAGGCACTCCATGCCTGTGCCTTCGGCAAAGTTGACCTCGCCGCAGTGGTTGAACATGGGGTTGATGAGCCACGGGTCGATGCCCAACAATTTGCCAAAACGCTTGGCAACTTCTTCGTAGCACTCGAAGTGTTTGCTCTTGCGACGCACACTCCAACCCGCATGCAGTGGCGGCAACAAATGCTGCTCGTGCAGGTCTTCCAAAATGCCGGGGATGCCAGCGCTCAAATCGTTGTTGAGCAAAATGGTGCAAGGATCAAAGTCTTTCAACCCCAAACGGTGTTTGCCACGAATCACGGGCTCGAGCGTGACGCTGTCGCCATTAGGCAAGTCGATGGTCGTGTTCTCTTTGATCTCTGGGTTGATCGAACCAATGCGCACATTCAAACCAGCCATGTGAAAGATGCGCTGCAGCTGCGCCACGTTCGACAAGTAGAAGGTGTTACGCGTGTGATTCTCGGGAATCAACAACAGGTTGCGCGCTTCGGGGCAAATTTTCTCAATCGCAGCCATGGCAGCTTGCACCGCGAGCGGCAGCATCTCAGGCGTGAGGTTGTTCCATCCACCTGGGTAGAGGTTGGTGTCAACCGGTGCGAGCTTGAAACCAGCATTGCGAATGTCAACCGAACTATAGAACGGCGGCGTGTGCTCCATCCACTCCAAGCGAAACCACCGCTCGATGGCGGGCATGGAATCGAGGATACGTTGTTCAAGCTCGTTGATGGGGCCGTTGAGGGCAGTGATGAGGTGAGGAACCATGGTGTCTCAAAAAGTTGTGGGCCATTTTAGGACCTATGGCCCATGCATTCTCTAGAGGGGTCACCCTCTAAAAAGTGTGGTTTAAACGCGAATTTCGCCTTGACCCAACACCACGTATTTCAACGAGGTTAGGCCTTCAATGCCGACGGGGCCACGGGCGTGGAATTTATCGGTAGAAATGCCTATTTCGGCACCCAAACCGTATTCAAAACCATCTGCAAAGCGAGTGCTGGCATTGACCATCACACTGGATGAGTCCACCTCGCGCAAAAAGCGCTGGGCATGCATGTGATCGCGCGTAAGGATGGATTCGGTGTGGTGGCTCGAATAGTGGTTGATGTGGGCAATGGCCGCATCCAAACCGTCCACGACTTTGACGCTGATGATGGGGCCGAGGTACTCCTCAAACCAATCTTGCTCGGTCGCGTCTTTGAGGTTGGAACCTTTGACTTGTGTCAGGATGGCTTTGGCCTCGGGACAACAACGCATCTCCACGCCTTTGGCAGCGTAGATCGCGCCAATCTTAGGTAAGAACTCTGCCGCTACACCACGCGCCACCAGCA
The DNA here is from genome assembly GCA_947447405.1 of Comamonadaceae bacterium. Taxonomy (GTDB): domain Bacteria; phylum Pseudomonadota; class Gammaproteobacteria; order Burkholderiales; family Burkholderiaceae_C; genus Limnohabitans. The sequence goes on from CANFKQ010000035.1 coordinate 15,932, forward strand.
AACTTTCGCTGGCGTTGCAGGGGCTGTATTTTTGGGTCTTGGCGTTGTCTGCCACGGTCACCGCCATGGCGATGTCGCAAGGGTCGTCCACATAGGTGTGGCAGTTGCCGTCCAAGTGCTTGATAACGGGCACTTTGGCATCACGGCTGATGCGCTCGATCAATCCCTTGCCACCGCGCGGAATAATGACATCCACAAACTCAGGCATGGCAATGAGGTGGCCCACGGCTTCGCGGTCGGTGGTTTGCACCAGTTGCACAGCGTCAGTGGGCAAACCACTTTCGCTCAAGGCTTGTTGTACCAACTTCGCCAAGGCTTTGTTGGAGTCAATGGCTTCCGAACCGCCGCGCAAGATGCAGGCGTTGCCACTCTTGATGGACAACGACGCGGCCTCAATCGTCACATTGGGGCGGCTTTCGAAAATCATGCCGAACACACCCAAAGGCACGCGCATTTGCCCTACGCGAATGCCACTGGGTTGCTCTTTCAGCCCGGTGATCTCGCCAATCACCTCAGGCATGACAGCGAGTTGCTCGCACCCCAGCGCACAGGTTTCCAACACTTTGGGGGTGAGCTTCAAGCGGTCCACCATCGGCGCATCTAAGCCTGCGGCAATGGCGCGCTCAATGTCTTTGGCGTTGTCGATTTGCAGTGCGGCTATGTTGTCGCGCAGCAAGGTAGCCAACTTGCGCAACGCGGTGTTTTTGACTGCTGCAGAGGCTTTGGCCATTTGTGCTGAAGCAGTTTTGGCTTGTGCGCCCAGCGCGCGCATGTGGTCGGCAACGTTGAGGGTCGTCATGTCTGTTTTCCTAATTAAGCGTTACGCGGCATACAGGCGCGACACAAACGCATGGCCAAACGGTGCAGGGCCTGCCAGTTGTCGGCTGGCCACTCTGGCGTTTTCAAGCCTTTGACAATGCCATCGACCTGATGGGCCGATTGCAACAATTTTTCAAGCAGCCCCAAGCTTAGGCGTGGCAGCACGCGTTCAAACAAACGCTCACGTGGGCCCCAAATACGCTGCTCACGCAAGGCCATCGGCAAAGCCTTACCCGACGCAACCGCATCTTTGACGCGCTTCAAGGCACGAATTTCTTCGGCCAGCGTGTAGTGCACCAGCACCTCGGCTTCGCCCTCGGCCTTCAAGCCGTCGAGCATGCGCTGCACGCGCAGGGGCTGCCCACTGAGCACAGCTTCCGAAAGCTTGAACACGTCATAACGTGCCACGTTCAACACGGCACGTTCGACTTGCTCAAAACTCAACTCACCTTCCGGATACAGCAGGGCGAGCTTTTGAATTTCTTGGTGCGCGGCCAGTAAATTGCCTTCCACACGCTCGGCAAAAAACTGCAACGTGTGTTGACCGGCTTCACCAGCGGCCACGCGTTGTTGTTGCACGCCCAAACGCTGCGCAATCCAAATGGGCAGCGCATGACGCTCAATCGGATCTATCTGAACGCTGATGCCGTTGTTTTCTAAGGCACTGAACCAAGCTGAACTTTTCGTGGCCTTGTCCAAGCGCGGCAACAGCACCACGGTGAGCGTGGTGTCATTGCCAACAGCAAGCTCTGCAATTTGTTGCAAGGCTGCGCTGCCTTCTTTGCCAGGCTTACCCGAAGGAATGCGAATTTCAATGAGCTGTTTGTCTGCAAACAAACTCATAGAGCCGCCTGCAGCCAACACCTCGCCCCAGTCGAAGTGCGCGCCGGCCACGGCGTACACGCTGCGTTCTGTATAGCCTTGCGTGCGTGCGGTGTTGCGCAGGGCGTCTAGCGCCTCTTGCTGCAACAGCGGCTCATCCCCATGAAAGACGTAGAGGCTGCGCAAGCCTTTGCTTGCCTGCGTTTGCAGGTGATTCGCGAATTGAGCGCTAGCGACTTGCATACTCAGAATTGGCGCACTGCGGCCAAGCGACGTTGAATTTGAAGCACCAAGTCGTTTTCCATGTCGCGGTAGAGCAAGGCTTCTTCAGACTCTTTCGACAAAGCGCCTGTTTCGTTGAAGTTGATATCACGCGTGAGCAAGATTTCTGTATCTGGAATTAACTCGATGCCGTTACTGGCACGTAAGCGAAAGCGATAGCGAAAACGCAACTGAAATTCGCGAATCGCCCCCGTCGACGTACGTCCGACTACCACCTTCTCACGCAACTCGAACAGCTGGTCAAAGATGACTTGTGCACGCTCAATTTGACGTGGATCGGTGATGACCTCGACCTGCCCCGATGACTCCAAACTGCGCTTGAGCTTCGCGCCAAATGGCGAGACCGCAGGGATGGTGCTGTAAAAGGTGCTGAACGCGTAGTTCGGTGCTTTACGCAATTCAAAACCACACCCCACCAGACCAGTAGCAAGTACAGAAGACATCAGCAGTGAGCGGCGGGTGGTCATCATACGAACCTTTAAACGACGATGTTGACCAAACGACCGGGCACCACGATGACCTTCTTAGGCGTAGCGCCGTTGGCTTGCTTGACGAAGGCTTCGGTGGCCAAAGCAGCTTGCTCGATTTGCTCTTTGCTTGCCGTGGCACTGACAGTGACGGCACCACGCAACTTGCCGTTGATTTGCAGCATGAGCTCCAACTCATCACGGACCAGAGCAGACTCGTCCACCTCGGGCCATGCGGCGTCTAGCAAGTTGCCCGCCCGGGCGGCGTATCCCAACTCGCTCCACAAGTTGGCCGTGATGTGCGGGCAAGCTGGATAGAGCATGCGCAACAAAACAGACACACCTTCGCACAGCACAGCGTTGTCGCCATCGCTACCGTCGCACTTGAAGTCTTCCAAGGCATTGAGCAACTTCATGCAGCCCGACACGACGGTGTTGTATTGCATGCGGTCGTAGTCGTAGCTGACTTGCTTCAACACCACATGCATTTCGCGACGCAGATCAGCGGCTTCTTTGCGTGGCTTGGTGGCGCTCAAGTTACCAGCGGTGGCAGCCTTGAGTGTGGCCTCATGTTTGAACGCAAAGTTCCACACACGGCGCAAGAAGCGGTAGCTGCCTTCCACGGCCGCATCGTTCCACTCCAGCGTGGCTTCGGGCGGTGCGGTGAACATGGTGTACAGACGCGCAGTGTCGGCGCCGTAGCGCTCGATCAAATCTTGCGGGTCTACGCCATTGTTCTTCGACTTGGACATGGTGCCCACACCTTCGTAGTCGATGGCTGTGCCCACTGGCAATTTGCCGTCGCTGCTATCGGCTGCGTTTTTGAGTTTGGCACCCACCACTTTGCCGGAGTCGTCAAGCACGTGCTCGACGTCGTGTGGCCAGAAATAGTCTTTACCGCCCTTGGCGGTGCGGCGTGAGTAAATGTGGTTGAGCACCATACCTTGCGTGAGCAGCTTGGTGAAGGGCTCGTCCACTTTGACCAGCCCCATGTCACGCATGACCTTGGTCCAGAAACGGGCGTAGAGCAAATGCAGGATGGCATGCTCGATGCCCCCAATATATTGGTCCATGGGCGCCCAGTACTCCGCCCCCTCGGCCACCATCGCATCGGTATTGGTCGGGTCGCAATAGCGCATGAAGTACCACGACGAA